>NZ_AQGQ01000003.1 GCF_000388115.1 Aeromonas molluscorum 848 | reverse complement strand
ATTCAGGGAGCCGGTGATGGTGGCGCTGCCGGGGGCAACGGCGGTAACCAGACCAGAGGGGCTGACGGTTGCAACAGCAGGGGCGCTGCTGGTCCAACTGACACTGGCGGTAACATCCAGGTTGCTACCATCGTCGTAGCTGCCGTTAGCTGCGAGCTGAGCTGTCAGGCCGGCAGCCAGGGTCAAGGGAGGCGTCGTGATCGACAGACCGTTCGGGTTGAGGGTTGCGCTAGTGACTGTGACCATCAGAGTGACTGTTTGTCCGTCAAGAGTCCCGGTGATGGTCGCAGTGCCAGCGCCGACGGCGGTGACCAGGCCAGTCAAACTGACGGTGGCGACAGCCGGATCACTGCTGACCCAGCTGACGGAGGCAGTGACATCCACAGTGGTGCCATCGCTATAGCTGCCGGTAGCGGCGAGTTGAGCTGTCAGGCCAGCGGCAAGGGTCAGGGGGGGGATTGGCTATGGTCAGGCCGCCCTGATTGAGGGTGGCATTGGTGACAGTGAGACTGAGGCTCTTTGTCACGCCGAGCAGGCTGGCAGACAGAGTGGTACTGCCGGTCGCCATGGCTTTGACAAGGCCTTGGGTGCTGATGGTGGCGATGCTGGTATTACTGCTCAACCAGGCGACTTGGCTGGACACGTCCTGAGTGCTCTGATCGCTGAGGGTTGCAATAGCTGTCAGCTTGTTCGTCAGCCCCTTGGCCAGGGTTAGACTGGTTGGAGTTATCTGGATCTGGCTGATGGTGGCATTGGTGACAGAGATAGTTATCTGGCCTGTCGCTTCTTGCAAGTTGGCGGTGACAATCGCAGTGCCGCTTGCCTTGCCGGTGATCTGCCCTTTCGCATCGACAGACAGCAAGGTGGGTTGATTGCTGATCCAGCTGGCTTGAGAAGAGATATCTTTGCTGCTTCCGTCCGAGAAGCTGGCCATGGCTGTTAGTTGCAGTTTGAGCCCCCTTGCCAACTTGGACGCAGGGGCTGTGATCTGAATATTGGTGACGATGGCACTCGTAGCTTCAAACATGGAGCTGTTACTCGTCACGCCTTGATAGCTGGCGGTGATGGTGGATTGCCCCAATTCCATGGCTTTAGCCAACCCACTGTCATCTATGGTGGCGACTGAGGGGACAGAGCTGTTCCAGGTCACCTTGGTGGTGACATCCTCAGTGGTGCCATCGCTGTAGGCACCTACCGCCTGATATTGGGTATCGATACCTAGCGGGATCTGGGGATCAACCTCCGCTCGGGCCTGAGTTCCGACGGGATTGGCGGTAATTTGGAGACTCGTTAATTTCTTGGCAGGACTTGGGCTGGGAGAATTACTATCGTCTCCGCCGCCACCCCCTCCACCACAGGCAAACAATATCAAACTAAACAACAGTGGAAGAAAAATATTCAGCATCCTGCTCATAGTATTTCCCCTTACACATTCTTCGCTTATATGGATTAAATGGCTGATATGGTTTTCGTATCGCGTGAATAGCCGTTTACATCTATCTATTGTGTGGTTATCAGATTGATTTTAAATTTGTTATTTTTGATTGGTAATGGAATGGCTTATTAACACCATGCTCTGTGCGGTTATATGGCATCATATTGATAATATTTTCCAAGAGGGTTTAATGTGAGCCATTAATTAATCAAAAAGTATCTACTCCTTTAATCGCCAACCTCTATTGATATTAATGACATTTATTTTGTTTATATGTTTAGGCAATAAAACCCGATAGCGCCACACTCTATTGATAGAATAAAAAGTAAGGTGTTTTTTCAAAAACTGGTAATGTTTGTTATATCAATATGGTCTGCTCTCTTCTGAACGAGGCAGGTTCAGATGCTTGAGTGAGGATGGCTGAGGGGCAGCCAGTTACTGCGCTGATGCGGAGAAAGGGCAGCGTTGCGGGTCGAGATAACGACCAGATCGACCATAGCGTCATGTCAGAGATTGCGTCAGTAGACCCAATAACCGGCGAGCAGCAGGCTCAGAGTACAAAAGCTTGTTTCAATGGCACCTCCACTCTTGAGCGACCAACCAGGAAGGCGAAAGCGCTGTTTGAGTGGCCAGAACAGGGGAATGCCTGCTGGGGTTAGCCAGTCGCCAAGCAAGTGGCTCAGATAACCAATGATGAGTGCGTCTTTAACCGCGAGAGGCACACAACCCGCCATGAGATCGCTATTGAGTCCCAAGATGCATAATGCGACCGCCAGCAAACTGTGCGTGAAGCCTCGATGGCCTGTCATGCGGGAGAGGGGGATGGAGATCCAGCGTAGCCTCTGGCCCAGTACCGAGTTGGGGTGATCCAGATCAGGCAGCAGCGAACTGGCCAGGGCGGCAAGCACCGTCTGGGCTAGATTGGCATCGGCCAGGGCTGGCGTGAGCGGTAGCTTGTGGGCGAGCAGGGCGCAGGTGACGGAGAAAATCAGGTGCCCTTGGGCTGTCATGGTAACCGGGATGCGAGTTGAGCGGCGGCGCATCTTAGCAGCTCAGAACTGCTTGTCGGCAACTATTTGAAACCAGCGGGTTTTCAGGTCACCAAATGCTCGAATCATGACCCATGGCGAGCCGATTTCTGCTTTGCCTCGCCAGCTGTGGTGTGATGAGCCCGATATGGTTGGCAGAATTGCCCATGGCTGACATGACTCTGTCAGCCGAGTCGCCCCTTCTGCAACCACCGGTCGAGGGCATTGGCGAAGTTCTGTTTGTCTGCTTGGTTGAAAGGTGCAGGACCACCGGTCTGAACCCCAGCCGATCGCAGTTCTTCCATCAGATTACGCATGCCGAGACGGGCCTTGATGGTCTCTTTGGTATAGATCTCGCCGCGCGGATTGAGCGCCTCGCCACCGGCATCTATGACCCAGGAGGCCAAGGGGATATCCCCGGTGATCACCAGATCTCCCGGTACAACCTGCTGGGCGATGACGTGATCCGCCACATCAAAACCCTGCTCCACTTGCTGGGTCTTGATATAGGGAGAGGGGGGGACCCTCAGTCCCTGATTGGCGACCAGGGTGGTGAGCATCTTGGCGCGATGGGCGGCGCGGTAGAGGATCTCCTTGACCGGAGTGGGGCAGGCGTCGGCATCGACCCAGATGGGCATGGTTTGATATCCAGAATATGAAGGTGCCCCATCTTATCATGGCTTGGGGCAAAGCTGAGTCGGGGCCAGCTTTGGTGTAAGCTGGGCGACTGTCGCCGTGCTGTGGCTGAGGCGAACAAATGTCATCCAGCGTAATGAGAGGAGGTGTCGTGGATCTGGTACCCAATGATTTCATCTATGGTTTGACCCTGGACGGTAAGGGTGGCCAGCATCCGTTAGATGCAGGCGCCGAGTTGCCGGCCCAGCAACCGAGCTGGCTGCACCTGGATTACGGCAACCCGGAGGCGGCCCGCTGGTTGCTGCAGACTCCATTGCTGGGAGATGCGGCCCGCGAGGCGCTGCTTGGCCAGAGCAACAGACCCAAGTTGGTGCGGATGGGGGAGACAGTGCTGCTGATCCTGCGCGGCATCAACCACAACCAGAATCACAAGCCCGAAGAGATGGTGGCCCTGCGTATCTTCATTACCCCGGATCTCATCATCAGCAGCCGCCGTCGTCCTCTTTTGTCGGAGAAGGATGTATTCGAGCAGCTGCAGCTGGGCGGTGGGCCGGATAACCCGGCCGATTGGCTGGTGGAGATCTGTGATGCCCTGACCGATCGCGCCGGTGAGTTCGTCGAGGAGCTGCACGATCAGATCCTAGCGCTGGAGGAGCAGGTGCTGGAACGGGAGCTGCCGACCAATGGAAAGCTCGCCCGCATTCGCAAGCAGCTGATCATGATCCGCCGTTACCTCTCTCCGCAACGGGATCTCATTGCGCGTCTCGCCAGCGAGAAGATCAGCTGGTTCGACGAGGACGACAGGCGCCGTCTGCTCGACATAGCCGACCGCTTGCGGCGTTGGCTGGATGATCTGGATGCGGGGGTCGCCCGCACCGGTGTGCTGGCGGACGAGATCAACAACATGGTGGCGGAGGCGACCAACCGTCGCGCTTATCAGATGTCGGTGATGGCGCTCCTGTTTCTCCCCGCCAGCTTCCTGACGGGCTTGTTCGGCATAAATCTGGGCGGTATGCCGGGAGCCGGGAGTCCGCTTGCCTTCTGGGTGTTTTGCGCCTCCCTGACCAGCCTGGCCGTCGTGCTCGCCCTCTGGCTCAAACATCGGCACTGGTGGTGACCATGACGCTTTGGCAATCTTTCGGGCTGGCTCTGCTGGTGTTGCTGGCTCATGGTCTGATCCGGCGCATCATCAGACGCAGCCTGCGGGTGCTCGGACGCACCAAGCAGGTGAGCGAGAGCCGGGTCGGCTACGTCGAGCATGTGTTTCACTTCCTGCTTGGCAGCGCGACCCTGCTGGTACTGGCCGGAGTCTGGGGTCTCGATTTTTCCCGGTTGGTGGTACTTGCCTCCTCCTTCTTCGCGGTACTCGGGGTCGCCATGGTGGCCCAGTGGTCGATTCTCTCCAACATCACCGCCAGCATCACCATCTTCTTCGCCTTCCCGTATCGGATCGGGGACAGGATCCGCATTCTCGACAAGGATGATTCCGTCACCGGTGTCATCCTCGAGATAGGGCTTTTCTATGTGCAGGTGCGCGACGATCATGGCGATCTGGTTACCTATCCGGCCAATCTGTTCCTGCAAAGACCGGTGCGCAGACTGGAATCCTCCGCGCCTCCCGACGTGCCGAGCCAGCCAGAATAGGGGCTGTGCCCCTTCGCTGTAACTTGAGAGGCTAACAAGAAGACCCCGCCATGGCGGGGTCTTTGTTATCAGGGGCTGAGTGTTTGGGTCAGCGCTCAAAGAAGTGATAGAGGTGCTCGACCTGGATAGGGCAATCGGCCACTTTGTGGATATGGTCCCGTGCTTCGTCTACCGTGCCGAAACTGAGCGGCAAGCCGAAGCTGTCGGTCAGTTCAAACAGGCGTCCTCCCTCTCCGCGAAATTCGACGATCCAGCCAGGCAGCATGGCATCGTGCACAATTTCTGCCTCCTGTATCCCTTGCTGCCGATAGATCTGGCGTAGTTCATTGACTGTCATACCGACCTCCTCCTGCTCGAAGCGGCGTCATGACAAGTCTAGTCCTTGCCAGGGCTGGCCTCGGTTTTGGCGACATTTTCTTTGGGGGGTTGCAGCGCAATGATCAGCTCACCCGGCACCGGTGCTACCGAGCCCGTCACCACCTGGGTGTGCTGTCTGGCATCCATGATGAACAGGGGGATGGCGCCGGGGTTGGCGGCCTGATAGGCAACCCAGTCGAAGGTTTCGGAGAGGCGGGTCGCCTTGATCTGGCCACCCCGGGCCAGCAGACCGCTCAGGCGGGCGAAGTTGACGTCACTGCCAAACAGCACTTGGCGGGCCCGGAAGGTAGCGCTCTCACGGTTGGCCTTGCCATGGACATCGCTCGAGCGCAGCGAATAGATCTTATCCTCGCCAAACTGGTGGGAGAAGTGCAGCACGCCCAGGGCATTGTTGTGGCGATTGGGCGAGAGGGCCAACACGGTGCTGATGCTGGTGAGCGGCAGGTGCAGCTCGGCATGTTCGGACTGGGGGTTGCCGAAGTAGCAGGGTAGGTTGCTCATGCGAGCCAGCTTGCAGTGTTCCCAGGCGGGATCCGATAGATAGACGGGGACGCCCTGATCCGCCAGCGCTTTGCCGATGGCGCGCGCCACCGAGTTGGCCCCGATCAGCAGCCAGGTATTGGGGGTGGGCTGACGCATGCCGAGCAGGCCGGCCAGCGGCGCCGAGGTGAGGCTCTGCAACACTACGGTCGAGATGATGACGGCGAACACCAGGGGAACCAGCTTACCCGCATCCGGGATCCCGGCTTCACTGAGGCTGATGGCAAAAGAGGCGCTGACCGCCGCGGCGACTATGCCCCGCGGGGCTATCCAGCTGAGCAGGGCCTTGGCTCGCCAAGGCAGGCTGGAGTTATGGGTCGAGACTAGGATGCAGAGCGGGCGGGCCACGAACTGCACCACGCACAGCAAGACAAGTACCATGGGACCCAGTTGCCACAACTGGGCCAGATCGAGACGGGCCGCCAGCAAAATGAACAGGGAAGAGATAAGGATGACGGCGAGGTCCTCCTTGAAGGTCAGCACCTCTTCCAGATCCAGACCATCCTGGTTGGCAAGCCAGATACCAAAAACCGTCACCGCCAGCAGACCAGACTCATGGCTGAGCCAGTCAGACAGGGTAAAGGTGGCGAGTACCAGGGCCAGCACCCCGAACTTGTGCAGGCTGACCGGCAGCCAGTCTTTGCGGATGATGAGGGTCGTGATCCAGCCTGCGGCCACCCCGATGAAGGAGCCTATGCCGACGGTTTTGGCCAGGGCCCAGAGGGTATGGGTCACCATCTCTTCCTGGCTGCCGAGCAGTACAGCTTCGAAGATCAGTACCGCGAACAGAGCGCCGATGGGATCGATGACGATCCCCTCCCAGCGCAATATCTTGTCTATCTCCTTGACCGGGCGGATGACGTTGAGCATGGGGGCCACGACTGTCGGTCCCGTCACCACCAGCACGGCGCCGAGCACCATGGCCACCCGCCAATCCAGGCCGAGCAGGAAGTAGCTGGCGGCGCCTATCACCGCAAAGCTGGTCAGCATGCCGATGGAGCAGAGGTTGCGCACCACCTTGCCGATGCCCTTGAGCTCGGCAAGATGCAGGGTCAGTGCCCCTTCAAACAAGATGACGGCTACCGACAGCGAGACCAGGGGAAACAGCAGGTCTCCCAGCAGCAGATCCGGATTGAGCACGCCGGTCACCGGGCCGAGCAGCAGCCCGGTCAACAGTAAAAACAGAATGGCGGGGACCCGCAGGGCCCAGGCCAGCCATTGGGCCAGCAAGGAGATCAGCGCGATCCCCGCTAACGAAAGTGCGGTCATGGCTACCTCATAAAGGGAGTAGAAAGAGCAGGCTTGGATGTATTGCTGTCAGCCTGACACCCTAGCTCGATTGAGACAAGTAGGCTAGCCGCAAGAGGGGCATTCGGGGGAGCGAAATCGGGGTTAAATGGGACTTTCTTTGTGGAGCTCGCCGACGCAGTGGGCGACGGCCAGCACCAGCGAAGATCGCACCATCTGGTCCTGACGGGCGAGTTGCATCTGATAGAAGGTCCAATCCTCTTCCGAGGCGGGCGGCTCCAGCTCCATGAGACCGGCGCGGTTGATGCCATGCAGTCGATCGAGCAGATCGCGCACCGGTTTGTCACTGAATCGGTAGTCTTTGGGGTCGCGCACCAGAAAATCGCGGATTTTCAGGTAAACGTCTATGTCCTGATAGAGCTCGAGAGAGACCAGGCCGAGGGCGAAAATGAGCTTGAGGCGCACCTCTATCTGGCCCAAGGGGCCACTCTGGTTGAGCAGGGGCTCGATGGCGTATTTGACGGCATACTCTTCCTGGCGAAAGGCGCGCCGCATCAGGGAGTCCACGGCCTCTTCCAGGATGGTGACGACTTCGAGGAAGAAGCCGCGGGGGCCATCCTGCTCGTTGAGTCGTTCCAGTACATCATCTTCCTGGTGTGTGGTCATAAATCAGTCGGGTCCAGCTAGTCATGAGCAGGGAGGGGGGGATCCCCTCCCTGTGAGTCCGGTTAGAGTGCCTGGTAGCGGGCCGTGATGGCCGCGACCAGCGGATTGGCCGGGTCCAGGCCGGTCACCTGTACCAGTGTGGTCGCCACCCCATTCGTCTCAATGGCGGCCTGCAACTCGACCGCCTGGGGATCCTCTGCGTTGCGGTAATGCAGGGCGGCGGCTATGCCTTCCTGCAATCCCTCATTGGGCAGGTCGTATTCCAGGGTGCCGAGCAGCGGTTTGATGAGCCGATCCTGGGCCCCCAGCTTGCGCAGTGGCTGGCGCCCGACCCGGTCGACCTCGTCAACCAGATAGGGATTGGCGAAACGGGCCAGGATCTTTTCGATGTAGGCGGCGTGTAGTCGGGGATCGAAGCCGTAGCGCTTGACCAGTACGGCGCCGCTCTCCTCCATGGCCCGGCGCACCTTGCTGCGGATCACCGGATCCTCTATGGCATCGCGTATGGTCTGGTAGCCCATCAGTTTGCCGAGGTAGGCGGTGATGCTGTGCCCCGTGTTGAGGGTGAACAGCTTGCGTTCGACGAAGGCCATCAGATTATCCGTGGTCTCCATGCCCGCCACCAGGGGCAGGGCACCCTTGAATTGGGTCTGGTCGACAATCCACTCGCTGAAGCTCTCTACCGTGACTTCCAGGGGGTCATCGTTGGCCGCGGCAGGCGGCACTATGCGATCCACCGCCGAATCAACGAAGCCGACACAGGATTCGAGGGTGGCATGATACTCGAGCGGCAGGTACTTGAGTACCTCCTGCTTGAGGTGAGTGGTGCCGCGCACCATGTTCTCGCAGGCGATGACGTTGAGGGGGTTGAGATTGCCCGCCACGAAGCGAGCCTGCAAGCCTTTGGCCAGGGTGCTGGCGATCTTGTCCAGTATGTTGGGACCCACCGCCGTGGTGACCAGATCGGCGGTGATGATACGGGCAATCACCTCGGGGCCTGCGGAGCTGACCGCAGCTACATTGCGTACCACATCCAGTTTCTGATCCGCCCCCACCACATGCACCTTGTACTCCTGGCTGTGGTTTAGCTGATCTATCAGCGTTTCGTTGACGTCGGCGAAAGTAACCTGATGGTTGGCGTCGGCAAGCAGTTTACCGATGAAGCCACGACCGATATTACCGGCACCAAAATGCAATGTTTTCATGAAATTAACCTCTTTAACCAATGATGTGAGCAGGTTCAGGCAGCTTGTTCGCCACCGAGCAAGTCCAGAAACTCCTGAGGATCCTGGGTACTGGCCAGTCGGTCGATAAGACCGGGCTCATCCAGCGCATTGGTCAGGCGGGTTATTACCTGAATGTGTTCGTCGTTGCGGGCCGCGATGCCAATCACCAGGCGGGCCACCTCATCGGCCGCCTCGCCGAAGGCGACGCCGGCCGGGTACTGGCAGATGACGATGCCGGTACGGATCACCTTCTCCTTGGCGGCTATGGTGCCGTGGGGCACGGCGATCGACTCGCCAAGGTAGGTGGAAACCAGCTGTTCACGCTCCAGCATGGCATCCACATAGCTGGCTTCGACATAGCCCCGTTCGGCCAGCAGGGCTCCGGCGGCCTTGATGGCGGCCTCTTTGCTGTCGGCCATGAGGCCGAGCTGGATATCCTGGTGACTCAAGGTGAACACCTGGGGATCCTGCTGCTCATAGCTGTCATCATTGGCCGCAACCAGCAGGGTGGGGCGAGCCACATCGTCGTTGGCAGCCTGGGTCAGGCTCAGCTCCTGCACCATGGCTTGATAGAGTCCGTTGTCGAGGAAGTTGGTCAGGGAGATATGGCGTGCATTCGGTGCGTGGCGACGAGCCCGCTCGGTCAGGTCCTGGTGGGTAATGACCCAGTCCACCTGATCGTCGAGCTGGTCGATGGCACGATTGGTGACGCTGATGTCGAGCCCGGCGGCCTGCACCCGTTTGCGCAGCATGCCGGCACCCATGGCGCTGGAACCCATGCCCGCATCGCAAGCAACCACGATGTTGCGTACTGCCAGCAGTTCACCACCCGGTTTTTTGGCGGCGACAGTGTCGTTTTTGCCACCCTTCATGGCTTTCATCTTGCGAGTGGCTTCACCCAGGGCATCGGCCTCGTCGGCTTCCGGTTGCTGGGCACGGACGAAGATGGCGGCAACCAGGAAGGAGACCAGGGTTGCGCTGATGATGGAGAGGGCGACCCCGATCAGGGAGGCTTTCGGCGTCATCAACAGCACGGCGAAGATGGAACCCGGTGAGGCGGGGGAGACCAGACCTGCGTTGAACAGGGTCAGGGTGAAGACCCCTGTCATGCCACCGGCGATCACCGCCAGGATGAGGCGTGGGTTCATCAGTACGTAGGGGAAGTAGATTTCGTGGATACCGCCGAAGAAGTGAATGATGGAGGCACCGGCGGCAGACTGCTTGGCCGCGCCACGGCCAAATACCATGTAAGCGAGCAGTACGCCCATGCCTGGGCCCGGGTTTGCTTCGATCAGGAAGAAGATGGACTGGCCATGCTCGGTTGCCTGCTGAATGCCCAGCGGCGAGAAGATACCGTGATTGATGGCGTTGTTGAGGAAGAGGATCTTGGCCGGTTCAACGAAGATGGAGGTGAGCGGCAGCATGTGGTTTTCCACCAGGAAACCCACCCCACCGGCCAGTACGCCAGAGAGCACCTTGACGAAGGGGCCGATCACGAAGAAGGCGAGGATGGCGAGCAGCATGCCGATGATGCCGGCGGAGAAGTTGTTGACCAACATCTCGAAACCGCTCTTGACGCGGCCTTCCATCGCCTTGTCGAAACGCTTGATGACCCAGCCACCGAGCGGGCCGACCATCATGGCCCCCATGAACATGGGGATGTCGGTACCGACGATGACACCCATGGTGGTGATGGCACCGACTACGCCGCCCCGCTCACCGCCCATCAGCTTGCCGCCGGTATAGCCAATCAGCAGCGGCAGCAGGTAGGTGATCATGGGGCCAACCAGCTTGGCCAGTGTCTCACTGGGCAGCCAGCCGGTGGGAATGAAGAGGGCGGTAATAAAGCCCCAGGCGATGAAAGCGCCTATATTGGGCATGACCATATTGGACAGGAAGCGTCCAAAATTCTGTATCTTGACTTTGGTATCCGGTGATAACATGACGGCACCCCGTTTTGAGCCTGTGTGATTAAAAGTGGTAGTCGGGATAACGGGTTTTGCCGAACCCTCATCCCTGTCGTCTAAGCAACTTCAATCTACCACTTCATTATCAGACTGGGCTGGAAACGGGGTGTCTTGTGATGTTTGTCACATATACCTGGCCTACCCCCCACCATTTGTAGTGATTCAGGTCACATCTTTTCGCCGTATCTTGGCGACATTTCGATCTTTCCTGCCAAAATTGCCCATCAATTGAGATCTGGGTCACTTTATTGGGTTTGCGCAAACCCCCTGTCAATGTGATGCGTGTCTCATTTTGGTAATTTGTATCCAATTGAGGCAGTGCCTGTGCTGGGATTTATAATGACCTCACCGATGAATAAAGTGCAATCAGTCATTAATAATCAATGAATCAGTTATTTTGTAACCCACTTTCAGGTTCTCATCGCTGACTGTCAGTCAAGCCAGTCTGGTATTGGCAAGCCACTTGAGTCTTTTTTTGGGCCGTTCAGTGCCCTGCTCAGCGAGCACGCGTGCCGGGAGGACGGCCTCCCTTCGACCCTGTGTGTCGGGTTAGTCACACAGTGGCCGACCCTTGATCCCCCTTTGTCTCATCCATAAAAAAAGCCCGCAGAAGTTGCGGGATTTTTGCATCGAGCGGCAGGGTTTTGGCTTATTCCGCCTTGGGGGCCGCTTCGGCAGGGGCCTCGGTGCTCTCGGCTACCGTGTTCTCGGCCACTGTGCTGTCGGCCACCGGGGCTTGCGGGGCTGGGCCCGGGACCAACGCCACCGCCGGTTTGGCAATGAGGGAGCGGGTCTCTTCCACCGCTTCGGTCAACTTGACCTCGATAACCTGGCCCAACTCATAGACCACCTCTGTCTTGTCGAGATAGACGCGGCTGTTGTCCCAGCTGCACTCCAGCCTCTCCTTGTTGTCGAGGATATGACGGGCGGGCATGAAGACCACGGCGCCATTCTCCTGCAACCTGAGCTTGAGACCGGCGCGCATCACGTCGATGATCTCGCCGTTGAAGATCTGATCGGTGCCAGCGGCGCTCTGCAGGAAGCGGACATAGAGCCAGTCGCCGATACCGCGCTCCACCATGCGATGCAGACGACGGCAAGCGGTCAGGTGCTCGGTCAGTTCCAGACTGGGACCGCGGACCCGGTGCCTTGCCGGCGATCACCGCCTTGAGCAGGCGGTGGTTGACCATGTCGCCGTACTTGCGAATTGGCGAAGTCCAGGTGGCATAGGCATCCAGACCCAGGCCGTAGTGAGCGCCCGGTTCGGCGGACATCAGAGCATAGCTCTGGAAGCGGCGGATCTTGCCATCCAGCCAGCGGGTGTCCAGGTTGTCTATCCAGCGGCGCAGGGCGCAGAAACCGGTGAGGCTGGCGATCTCTTCCTTCTCGAAGGGGGCATCGGCAGTCTTGAGCAGCTCCATGGCACCATCGAGGGACTCTTCATCGAAACCTGTATGGACGTTGAAGATGCCGTAGCCAACCTGCTTGCCCAGCACGCGACCGGCGCAGATGTTGGCAGCGATCATTGACTCTTCCACCATACGATTGGCGATGCGGCGCGGCTCGACGTGGATGGCCAGTACGGCCCCATTCTCACCCAGCTCGAAGTCGTAATCTGGGCGGTCCGGGAACACCAGGGCGTGCTCGGTACGCCAGGCGATACGGGCTTCGGTCATGGCTTTCATCAGCGGCAGCTGGGCCATTACGCCGGCGTCTATGGTCAGTTCCTTGCCATGTTCGGCCCAGTCGGAGACGTCGTCATAGCTGAGGCGGGCATGGGAGATGATGCGGGCGGCGAAGAACTCGGTCTCTTCCAGCAGCAGGCCATCTTCGGCAATGAGCAGGCGTGCGCACAGGGTGTTGCGCTCCTCGCCCTCTTTCAGGGAGCAGAGCTCATCGGAGAGGGTGCGCGGTATCATGGGCACGTTACGGCCCGGCATGTAGACGGTGAAGGCACGCTTGGCGGCCTCCAGGTCCAGCTCGCTGCCTTCGGCCACATAGGCGGTCGGATCGGCGATAGCGACCAGCAGTTCCCAGCCGTTGTCCAGTTTGCGGATGGCCAGGGCGTCATCCATGTCCTTGGTCTTGGCGCCATCGATGGTGAAGAAGGGTACCTGAGTCAGATCGGTACGCGGCAGCTCTTCCTCTTCAATGACCTTCCACTCGGGCAGATCAGCCGGCTCTATCTGGGCCAGGCTGTGACGGGCCAATACCACCCACCAAGGCACATTGTGATCGTCCTGGTCGGCGATGAGCTCGGTAATTTCGGCGGAGAAGTTGCCATCGGCCAGGGCATGGCGCTTAAGGGTGGCGACCACCCAGTCCCCTTCCTTGAATGACTTCTCATCCAGTCCCTTCTTGGCACGAGCCTTGATGGCATCCTTGATGAGGGGGTGATCCGGTACCACATTGAGGCGGTCGCGGAACATCTTGACGCGGCCGACGAAGCGGGTCACCGCCTGCTCCAGCAGGGCATCCGGCTCGGCGACCTCCTTCTCTTTTTCGGTGCGGATCAGGGCACTCACGCGATCCCCGTGCATCACCTTCTTCATGTAGGGGGGCGGCACGAAGTAGCTGGTCTTCTCATCCACCTCCAGGAAGCCAAATCCCCGATCGGAGGCGCGGATCACCCCTTCTTTCTTGGGGATGTTTTCGCGGATCTGTTGTTTGAGCTGGGCCAGCAAGGGATTGTCTTGGAACATATGTGAGGAACCTGAGTGAAAACCTGATGAAGAATCGCCCAGCACTATACGTTTTTCACCCCGCAAAGCCAAGGCGACTGGGCTGATCCCCCGGCCGCTGAGGGTTCGCTGGGCTCAACTCAGCGCAGCCTGCCCCTGGCTTATCAGACGCTGGGAGATCTGTTTGTGCAGGCCTCGTTCCAGCAGCCAGCGGTGCCAGTAGAGGGTCTCTATCAGGTGACGGTCCGGGCAGAGATCCAGCAAACGGCCGGACTGGAGCTGGGCGCGGATCTGCAATTCGGGGATGAGACAGTAGGCCAGCCCCTGCTCCGCCATGGCGACGAAGGCCTCGGAAGAGTGGACTATGTGGCATGGGTAGCCACCGGGCTCAAGACCAAATTCACGACGCAAGAAACTGATGTGCATGTCATCCCGGGGATCGAAGGCCACTCCGGGAGCCTTGGCCAGTGCTTGCGGGGTGAGGCCCTCTGGAAAGTGGCGGGCCATGAAGGCGGGGCTGGCGGTCAAGACGTAACACATCTGGCCGAGCTCATCGACGCTGCAGCCAGGCAGTGGCTGCGGGTGCAGGCTGACGGCACCGAATGCCTGACCCTCGCGCACCTTGTCCAGGGTGCGGCTCTCATCATCGACCAACAGGTTGAGTTCGATGGGAAATCTTTCCAGCAGAGGGGCCAGGGCCGGTAGAAACCAGGTGGCCAGGCTGTCGGCATTGACCGCAATGCTGATGCGGATCGGTGCCTGGGGGCTGGCAGGGGCCAGTTCGCTGCTCAGTTCCTGCTCGAGCTGGCGTACCTGGCGGTAGTGGGCCAGCAGTTTTTGCCCCAGTGGCGTCGCCTGTAGCGGCTGACTACGGATGATGAGGGGCTCGGCAAATTGCTGTTCGAGCTGCTTGATGCGCTGGGAGATGGCGGACTGGGTCAAGTGCAGGCGCTGGGCGGCACGATCGAAGTTCTGTTCCTGCATCACGGCATCCAGGGCCAGCAGCAACTTGTAATCCAGAGCCTTCATCAATATCCCTTATCAATATGACTATTCAGAAGTCACTCTACTCTGGGTGCCGAAGGGGAGGCAAGGCGGCCCGGACGTTCGGCCATGCATTATCGCTGCCGCATTAAACACTGTTAAAAGTGACAGTAGCCGCAAGGGATCCAAAGGACGATACTCCATCACGTCCGTTTCTGCGTGGGGTGGGATCGGACTAGCGTGAGTGCTTTATCCCGGGATCTTCCCGGGATTTTTTATGGGGTAAGGGGAGACAGCTCCGCCATGGTCTGTGTAGTGACCGCGTAGCGGGCGCGCGACGGCGGCGGCGAACCGTTCATCGAGCTGGAAACGGATGCCGACACCGCGCACCGCCCCCAGATCAACGGCTTGCCGATGGCCGAGCCGCTCAATTGGCAGGCCCAGTCGACGAAAGATGCGCTCGACCGGCAGACTGACCACGGCGATAAGCTCACGGATCTGGTGGGCGAGGGCGAAGGCATACACCTCGCGAAAGATGACGCAGGTGAGTTCGCTGACACCGTTGTCGAGACGCGGAGCCCGGTTGGCGTCGATGGCGAGCCGGGTCAGCTCCCAGACATCCTGATGGCGAGGTGGGGCCTCGCCGGCGAGGGCGGTGGGGAAGATGGTGGGCAGCATGTAATCCTGGGCACAGCTGAGCAGGCGGATACAGCCACATAGCCCCTGTTCGTCTTCGATCAGAACCCAATGAGTATCCGGACCATCGAAGTTATCTCGCTCCAGGCCGGAGTGGGATTCTACATCCCAACCGAGTCTTTCGTGGAAAACGCGGTTTCTAAAGCAATAAAGGGAATTTTCTACGGTTTTATCCCAATGACGATTCAGTTTTCCCTTGAAAACACGCATTCTGCTCACTCCATATCCAGGAAGGGCGTTATACTCACGGGCTCGGGAAGGGGACGAAAATGAAACAGGCTCAGCTGCTGGAATACCTTGAACTGTTCACTCGGGTCACGGATGGTGATCAACTGTCTGAGCTGATTGGACGTTTCGCGCTCGGTATGGGCTATGACTATTATCGCTTCGCGCTGATCCTGCCGATGTCGATGCAGCGTCCCAAGGTGGTGCTGTTCAACCGCTGCCCCGACTCCTGGATCCAGGCCTACACGGCCCAGCATATGTTGGCGCGGGATCCCATCATCCAGCTGGCTCGCCACCAGACGCTGCCCATCTACTGGAACCAGCTCGACGAGAAGGTGCGTTTTCTGCAAGCGGGTAGCCTCGATGTCATGAGTCTGGCTGCCGAGTTCGGTCTGCGCAACGGCATCTCCTTTCCCCTTCACGGCCCTACCGGCGAGAGTGGCATTCTCTCTTTCATCACTCGGGAGCGGGCTTCCAGCGATCTGTTGCTGGAGTCTTCCCCCGTGCTCTCCTGGATGTCGACCTACATTTTCGATGCGGCGTTGCGCACCGTGCGACTCGGGTTGCCGGAAGGGGCCGCACAGGAAGTGTTGACGGTACGCGAGACCGAGTGTCTCTCTTGGGCCAGCGAGGGGAAAACGTCCGGCGAAATCGCCAGCATCCTCGGCATCACCGAGCGAACCGTGAATTACCATCTCAATCAGGTGACCCGCAAGACCGGTTCCATCAACCGCTATCAGGCCATCGCCAAGGGGATGAGCAGCGGCATATTGGTGCCCAATCTGGAAGAGGTGGTGGTGACCAATTTTCCGCGTCAGCTGCAGTAACCCGCATCCATCAGGCGTCATCTCTTCATCTTCTCATTGGTGCCCCAGCGGCAGCATTATCGGAAGGGATCTCCTCCTCGACCATTGTCAGATCTAACAATTGACAACCAGAAGCCGATCGTCGTCACGTTCAGGCAGGGTTCCGGTCATTAAATTTTCGAATTAATGAGAAATTTAATGAATTTCTCTTAAATCATCCCATCTCGCATACTGCCGCCATCTTCACTGAGAGACGTTGAACCCATGATGGCGACCAGCTTGCAGGGCTTTGTGTTAGGCCTTGCCATGATAATTCCAATCGGAGCCCAGAATGCCTTTGTGCTGAGTCGGGGCATCCACCGCAACCATCACCTGCTGACGGCGACACTCTGCTGTCTGTGCGATCTCATCTTGATCGGGATAGGGGTGTTTGGTGGCGCCAACCTGCTGGCGGCCAATCCTCTCGGTCTGGCGTTACTGACCTGGGGTGGCGTGCTGTTTCTTGGCTGGTTCGGCCTGCGCTCCCTGCGCAGCGCCTGGCGTGGGCAGGGGGCCACATTGGCGGACTCCTCCCAGCTGATGGGGGTCAAGAGCGTATTGACCATGACCCTGGGTGTTACCTTGCTTAATCCCCACGTCTATCTGGACACGCTCATGCTGCTCGGCTCCCTCGGCAGTCAGTTTGCCGAGCCGTTGCGGCCCGCCTTTGCGGTCGGAGCCATGCTGGCCTCTCTCGTCTGGTTTTATGGCCTGGCATATGGTGCGGCGGCGCTCTCTCCTTGGCTTGCCCGAGGAAAGGTACAGCAGGGTATCGATCTGCTGGTCGGCCTCATCATGCTGGGTCTGGCGTTGCAACTGGCAAGCGGCGCGCTGAACGGCGCATGAGACAAAGGGGAGCTGCGCGTATAAAAAAGCCCTCTCATGGAGGGCTTTTTGTTGGGCAAATGATCAGGGCACCACGGCGGCGTTGACGCTGCCATTGCCCTGGGTCAGTCGCACCTTGGCACCAGGTTGGAAGCTGGGATCAGCCTTTTGCACCACGACTATGCTGCTGCCGTTGTCCTGCTTGATCTCCAGTTCGACGCCATCCACCTGATTGAGCTTGTCACCGGCGGCTTTGCCCGCAGCGGCACCCGCGATGGCGCCCCCGGCGGCGGCTAGGCTGCGCCCGGTGCCGCCGCCTATGGTACTGCCGAGCAGACCACCGACGACGCCGCCGCCTATGGTGCCCAGGATGGAATTCTCTTCGGCCTGGATCTTGACCGGGCGGGTAGAGACTATGGTGCCGTAGCTGACGGTCTGCACCTGCTTGGCTCTGTCTTTGGTATAGACATCGCCAGAATAAACATCGCTGTTGGCGCAACCGGTGACAGCGGCGGCCAGCAGGGCGATGAGGATCAGTCGTTGCAACATAATGGTTCTCCTGAACTTGACTACAAATTAGGCATCAGGGGTCACTCTACCCCTCTCTTCGCCATGATGGCACCCTCAAAGTGTAACCAAGTATGTTGTATCCAAGCTGGCTCACCCAGAGGTCTTAGCGGCTATGTTGCATACCTCGGTCAGACCCTGACGGATCACGTCTACTCCCTGTCCTGGAGAGGCGGGACGATCAACTCATGTTCGAGCAGGCATCTGTCCTCTCCCGGACCGAAGTAGGCTGGCTCCAGCGTCAGTTCACGATAGCCCAGCCGCTCATAGAGGCGCCGGGCCGGATTCACCGGATCGACGGTCAGTCGTACCTGCAGGCAGCCTTGTGTCCTCAGTGCCAGCTCCAGCTTGCGTATGATGGCTTCGGCCAGGCCGAGGCCGCGGGCTTGGGGCAGAACCGCCAGGGAGAGCAACCAGCCCTGAGTGCGCTGCTGTCCGACGCCTCCCAAGCCGTAGCCAAGCAGCTGTCCCTCGCGTTCTGCGACCAGCAGCAAGTCGGGCCACAGATCGACGGCTTGGCGAAAGAAGAAGTCGGGGTAGATAGCTTCGCCAAATACCTGGGATTCAATCTGCCAGATGGCATGCATATCGGCCGGGGTGGCAAGTCTGAGAGTCGGTGTCACTGGGGCTCCTGGGATAGGCGGGCGGAGAATGGTCGGCAAGGGTAGCCCTAGTCAGATCGGGATTCAAGTGGCGGCGACTTGGCGGCAAGCCTTGGCTTGTCTATGTGATGGCCGGGTGGCCAGAAACGAAACAGGGCCTTGAGGCCCTGTTTCTGATGATGCTTATTCCATCAAATGAGGTCGGTGGCCTGCTCCAGCCAGGCGAGATCCTCGCCTTCCAGCAAGGGGCTCAAGCGACGATAAACTTCGGCGTGATACTCGTTGATCCAGCGAAACTCGGCCGGGCTCAGCAGGTCGCGGTCGATGAGACGAGTATCGAACGGCACATAGGTCAGTCGTTCGAAGCCCAGCATGTCGAGCTCACCCTGACGGGGCAGTTCGATCACGATCTCCAGGTTCTCGCACCGAATGCCGAACGCATCTTCCCGGTAGTAACCGGGCTCGTTGGAGAGCACCATGCCCGGCATCAGTGGCACTAGGCTGCCCTTGGGGGCAATGCGCTGGGGACCTTCATGCACGCTCAGGAAGTGGCCCACGCCGTGGCCAGTGCCATGGTCGTAGTTATAACCGGCCTGCCAGAGCGGCATGCGAGCCAGCACATCGAGCTGAATGCCCGCGGTGCCGCGCGGGAAGCGGGCCTGATCCAGGGCAATGTGGCCTTGCAGTACGCGGGTGAACATGGCCCTGTGCTCCTCGGTCACCTCACCCACCTTGACGGTGCGGGTGATGTCGGTGGTACCGTCCAGATATTGAGCACCCGAGTCGACCAGATAGATGGCATCCTGGCCGAAGGTACGCGGCACCCCGTTGGTGTGGCGGTAGTGGCACATGGCGGCGTTGGGGCCGAGCGCCGATATGGTGTCGAAGCTGGGCTCGACATAGTGCTGTTGTTCTTTGCGAAACGCTTCCAGCTGATCGGCAAGGCTAGCTTCATCGACCCCGTCGAACTCACCTGAGAGGATCAGGCGATCCAGCCAGGCGAGGAAACGGGAGACGGCCACGCCATCGCGCAGGTGGGCGGCGCGCATCCCCGTCAGCTCAGTCTCGTTCTTGCAGGCCTTGGGCAGCATAGTGGGATCTTGACCCGCGACCAGAATGGCACCCGCCTCTTCCATGGTCAGCTGGGTCCAGGCGTTGGCGGTGTTGGGATCGGCCAGGACCTTCTGCTGATCTTCACCGATGCGCTTGAGCAGGGCGCCCAACTTGTCGGTGGGGTAGACGGAGACATCTTGACCCACGTGCTGGCTGAAGGCGATGCAGTCGAGCTTGTCGGTATCGACGAAGAAATCCATGCTGGCGTTGGCATAGAGCACGCCAAACCCCAGTACCACGGGCAGGCGCTCGACATCGCGACCGCGCAGGTTGAGCAGCCAGTTGATGGGCTCGGCCTGGGTCAGCAGCACGGCGTCCAGACCACGCTTGCGCAGATCGCTCGCCAGCTGCTCGCGCTTGGCCTGGCTGGACTGCCCGGCCAACTCTTCGCTGTAGAACATGATGGGGTGCTTGCCGGGGGCGGGACGGTCCAGCCAGTGCTGATCGATGGGGTTGTCGGTCACGGCAACCAGTGTGATACCGCGTTCGCTGAGCTGGGCATTGGCATGCTGGTACCAGGTCAGGCTGTGCAGACGGGGGTCGAAGCCGACTCTGGCGCCCGGTTCAAGCTGTTCCGTCAACCAGCTGACATGGGGATCCTCATTGAGGTGCAGGAAGTTGAATACGTGGGCCGGGGTCTGCATGCGGGCCTGCACCGTATAGCGGCCATCGACGAAGAGCGCTGCTTGCTGGGCCAGGATAATGGCCAGACCCGCGGAGCCATTGAAGCCGGTCAGCCAGTCCAGGCGCTCGGCATGGGCCGGAATGTATTCGCCCAGATGTTCGTCATCGTGGGGCACGATGAAAGCGTCCAGTTCCTGCTGGGCCAGGGTGGTCCGGATTTGGGCGACGCGGGTTTCAATGATCTCGAAATGGTTCATGTCGTAATTGCCAGATAGTTGTTCGATGAGAGTGTTCAGCCGGGCTGACCACGGCTGAGTATCTGTCCGATGGACAGGCCTGCCGCCTGTATGTGCTGCTTGAGCAGAACGGCAGCCTCGTGTTTGCGCCTCGCCCGGCACAGGGCCAGCAGTTCGGCGTGTTCGCGCTCCGCCTTGTCTATGCCTCCTTGGGCAAACAGCAGCTCGAAGCGCACGTAACGGTCGCAACTCAGATTGATTTGGGCGATCAGCTCCATTGCCTGGGGGCGATTGGCGGCCTGATAAAGGGTGGCATGGAAGCTGTGATTGAGCTGGGCCCAATGTTCGACCCGGGTTCCTGACTCGAGTGCGGCATCGAACTGATCGAGAATGGCCTGGGCGTTGACGAAGGTCTCCTCCGTCATCAGATCGACGGCGTGAAACAGGGTATCGGCTTCCAGCAGGGCTCGCAAATAAAAGAGCTCGGCCACCGATCCGCTATCGAGTTGGGTGACCACGGCGCCACGATGGGGTTCGAACTTGACCAGCCCCTGAGCCTCCAGCTGCATCAAGGCCTCACGCACCGGTATGCGACTGACCGCCAGCTCCTTGGCGATGGCGTCCTGGCGCAAGGGAGCACCGGCAGGGAAGTCCCCGCGCAGTATCCTGGCTCTGAGGTTATCCATCACCATCTGGGTGCGGGTCTTGTAGGTGGGACTCATTGTTGCGTCATGGGGCAGGTTGCAAAATTGTATATTGTATAAAGTTTGGCTGAATCTAACGCGCTCGCGCCGGCAAGGCAAGGCGGTACTGAGTCGATTGCCGGATGTTGGCCAAAAAAACCGGCCAGCAGAGCTGGCCGGTTGGCAGTAAGGGGCGGCTGTTACAGATGCGGACCTGCGGCTACCAGCTGTTTGCCTTCGTCGTTATCGGTGAAACGTTCGAAGTTCTTGATGAAGCGCTGGGCCAGATCCTGCGCCTTGGCATCCCACTCTGCCTTGTCGGCGTAAGTGTCACGGGGATCAAGGATGATCGGGTTCACGCCGGGCAGTGCGGTCGGCACTTCCAGATTGAAGATGGGCAGTACCTTGGTCTGCGCCTTCTCGATGGAGCCATCCAGGATGGCGTCGATGATGGCGCGGGTGTCCTTGATGGAGATGCGTTTGCCGGTGCCGTTCCAACCTGTGTTGACCAGATAGGCTTCGGCGCCAGCCGCTTCCATCCGCTTCACCAGCTCCTGGCCATATTTGGTCGGGTGCAGGCTGAGGAAGGCCGCACCGAAGCAGGAGGAGAAGGTCGGAGTCGGTTCTGTGATGCCGCGCTCGGTACCGGCCAGTTTGGCGGTGAAGCCGGACAGGAAGTGGTACTTGGTCTGCTCCTTGGTCAGCTTGGAAACCGGGGGCAGCACGCCGAAGGCATCGGCAGTCAGGAAGATCACCTTGTTGGCATGACCCGCCTTGGAGACCGGCTTGACGATGTTCTCAATGTGATAGATGGGGTAGGAGACCCGGGTGTTCTCGGTGCGGGAACCATCATCGAAGTCGATGGTGCCGTCCTCGGCCACCGTCACGTTCTCCAGCAGGGCATCGCGACGGATGGCATTGAAGATGTCCGGCTCGGCCTCCTTGGAGAGCTTGATGGTCTTGGCGTAGCAGCCTCCTTCGAAGTTGAACACGCCATCGTCATCCCAGCCGTGCTCATCATCGCCGATCAGCTGACGCTTGGGATCGGTGGAGAGGGTGGTCTTGCCGGTGCCGGAGAGGCCGAAGAAGATGGCCACGTCGCCGTCCTGACCCACGTTGGCGGAGCAGTGCATGGAGGCAATGCCGCGCAGGGGCAGGAAGTAGTTCATCATGGAGAACATCCCCTTCTTCATCTCGCCACCGTACCAGGTGCCGCCGATGAGCTGGATCTTCTCGGTGAGGTTGAAGGCGACGAAGTTCTCGGAGTTGAGCCCCTGGGCCTGCCAGTCAGGATTGGTGCATTTGGCACCATTCATTACCACGAAGTCAGCCTTGAACGTGTTCAGCTCAGCGTCGCTTGGGCGGATGAACATGTTTTTGACGAAGTGTGCCTGCCAGGCCACCTCGGTAATGACGCGCACCGCCAGCCGGGTGTCCGGGTTGGCGCCGCAGTAGCCATCGATGACAAACAGTCGCTTGCCGCTGAGCTGCTTGGTCACCAGGGATTTGAGTTTTGACCAGACTTCGGGGGTTATGGCCTTGTTATCGTTCTTGCCCTGGTCAGACCACCACACAGTATTCTGGGTAGTGGCATCTTTGACGATATATTTATCTTTCGGGGAGCGGCCGGTAAAGATGCCGGTATTGACATTGACGGCGCCCAGTTCAGTTACTATTCCACGTTCGAATCCCTCCAGGTCTGGGCGGGTCTCTTCTGCGAAAAGCTGCTCATAGGAGGGGTTACGCAGGACTTCTACGGCATCATGGATACCGTATTGCTCCAGTTGTAACTGTTGGGCCAGGGTGGGTTCTGCCACGATTGTCATTGTATTCTCCTGGGTTCAGAGGTGTGTAGGGTTCTATCTGGCATCAACTCTACCACTTAGGTAGTAGAATTTAGCGACCTTCATCAAACTTTATAAAGTAGGGTATTTTTTGTTATTTAAGTTAAAGGCGGGTTTCCCCGCCTCTATTTAGTGTAACTGGTTTGCATCATTACCGGGAGCCCCACTGAACAGGGTTTCGACATCGATCGCATCAAAGGGATAGTGGGCACCGCAATAGTCACAGTGCATCTCAATCTTGCCCTGCTCCTGCAGCATCTCCAGTACTTCGGCTTTCTCTACCTGCAACAGGGCACCCTCGCAGCGCTCCCGTGAGCAGGTGCAGCGGAAGGCGACGGCCTGGGGATCGAACACTCGCACCTTGTCCTGGTGATAGAGGCGGTAGAGGATCTCTTCCGCTTCGAGGCCAAACAACTCTTCATCCTTGATGGTGCTGGTGAGCTGAGTCAGATGGTCGAAGTCGATGCTGTGATCCTCACTCTGGGATGGCAGTTCCTGCAGCAGTATGCCCGCGGCGCGGGGCTCACCTTCATGGTGCCCGGTGCGGATCCAGAGTTTGGTCGCGAGCTGTTCGGACTGGGCGAAATACTGCTCCAGGCAGCCAGCCAGGGTATCGGCCTCCAGGGCAACGATGCCTTGATAGCGTTCCCCCTGCTCAGGGGTGATGGTGATGACCAGCTGGCCATTGCCTATCAGGCTCTGCAGCTTGCCATCGCCGGGCAACTCGCCTTCGTGGCGGGCGACACCGCGCAGCTGCTGGTTGTTATCGCCATTGATGACGGCCAGACGTACCGGACCATCACCCTGCAACTGCACTGTGATGGAGCCTTCAAACTTGAGGGTGGCAGTGAGCAGGCTGGTGGCGACCAGCAGTTCGCCTAGCAGCTGTTGTACCTGAACTGGATAGCTCTGCGCCTCGATCACGTGGCGATAGGTGCTATCCAGCTGGACCAGCTCACCCCGCACTTCGTACTCTTCAAACAGATAGCGATACAGCAGATCTTGGTGACTCATCTCATCTTCCTTCGGGGTGGTAATGGCGTGGACACCCGGCATATTGGGCCGAGTGTGAACTTTCTGGTGTGCACGTCGTCATACAGGGGTCATGGACTCAGGTCAGTATTGCTTTACCCGGATCAGCTGGCGCCGCTCCTGCTTGTCGGGACGGCGCTCGGGGCTGGGGGCAAACTGGCTGTTGAAGCGGCGAGCCTCGGCATTTTCTGCCCGACGTTTGAGGCTCTCGGCCGTCTCTTCATACATCAGCTGGGCCAGGGGGGCCGATTTGCGCTGTTCGCTCAGGGTGAGTACCCGCACTTCCCGCTCGTCCTGACCCTGCCAGAAGCGGACCAGGGCGCCGAGCTCGACCGCCTTGCCAGGTTTGCTGCGCTGGCCGTTATAGTGCACCTTGCCCCCTTCGATCTGCTCCCGTGCCAGACTGCGGCTCTTGTAGAAGCGGGCGGCCCATAGCCATTTATCCAGACGCAGGGAGGATTCGGGCGAAACGGCTTTGCTCATGACGTATTCCGACGATGTGACATGGTGACCGATTATACCAGAGCCGGGCCCCAGGGTTGAATCTGGCCTGCATTGGAGTGATGGCACGAGCATTTTTAGCCATATTGCCCTTTAGGTCAGTTGTCTCCGGCGGCATTGCCGTACACAATGACTGACCGATTTGGATAGAAAATTATTTTGAGAAACATGACGCTACCGTTCAAGGATGACTTGCTGTCTGCCTTGCTTGCCCAGAGCAAGCGGCTGCCCCTTGCCCGTCTTAGCCATTGGTTATTCTGGGGACTCTTGCTGCTGCTGGCTCATCAGTGCGCCGGTTTGACCTGGCGACTGCTCGCTTTGGCGAGTCCGGAGCCGCAGGCAACCTGGCAGCCCAGCACTGGAGCGGCAGAGACGGTGAGTCAGGGGACAGACCTGGTGCCCCTCACTCGACTGGGTCTGTTTGGCCGCGCCGAACAAATCCAGGCCCAGACCCAGGTGGCGGCAGATGCTCCCAAGACCCAGTTGAATGCTCAGCTCAATGGCCTGCTGGCCAGCACCAATGCCGCCAAATCCATCGCCATCATAGCCCACAACGGTACCCAGAACTCCTACGGCATAGGGGACTACATAGACGGTACCCAGGCCCGGCTGCGACAGATTTTTGCCGATCGCGTCATCATTGAACGCAACGGTCGTGATGAGACCCTGATGCTCGATGGTGAAGAGTACGGCAAACCGCTGCCAGCCAATGGCAACGCCACCGACAAGCTGGGTGAGGTGCGCGGCGAGCTGATGAGCAACCCGGGCAAACTCACGGATTACCTCAATATCTCCCCGGTCCGGGTCGATGGCCGCATGGCGGGCTATCGTCTCAATCCCGGGCGGGATCCTGAACTCTTTAATCAACTCGGTCTGGTCGCCAATGACCTGGCCGTCAGCATCAATGGGCTCGACCTGCGTGACAATGCCCAGGCGATGCAGGCGATGCAGCAGGTGGCGAGCGCCACCGAAATGACAGTGACAGTCGAACGGCAAGGACAGCTGTATGACGTCTATGTCGGCTTGTCAGAATAATGAATTGGAGTAGCACCAAGAATGATAAATAAAGGGAAAGGCTGGCGCCTGGCTTCTGTAGCGGCGGCCTTGCTGATGACGGGGTCCGTCTGGGCGACCGAGTATTCGGCTAGCTTCAAGAATGCCGAGATCGAAGAGTTCATCAACACGGTTGGTAAAAATCTCAATAAAACCATCATCATAGAGCCATCTGTGCGCGGCAAGATCAATGTGCGCAGCTACGATCTGCTCAACGAGGATCAATACTACCAATTCTTCCTGAGTGTGCTGGACGTGTACGGCTTCGCCGTGGTGCCCATGAGCAATGGGGTGCTCAAGGTGGTTCGGGCCAAGGATGCCAAGACCTCGGCCATTCCCGTGGTGGACGACAGCAACCCCGGCGTCGGTGACGAAATGGTTACCCGGGTTGTGCCGGTTCGCAACGTCTCGGTGCGCGAGCTGGCCCCCTTGCTGCGTCAGCTCAACGACAACGCTGGCGGTGGCAACGTGGTCCATTACGAACCTTCCAACGTGCTGCTGATCACCGGCCGTGCCGCCGTGGTCAATCGTCTGGTCGAGGTAGTGCGCCGGGTCGACAAGGCTGGCGATCAGGATGTGGATATCATCAAGCTGAAATACGCCTCGGCTGGCGAGATGGTGCGCCTGGTGAGCAACCTCAACAAAGACGGTGCAGCTCAGGGGGGCAATGCGGGCTATCAGCTTACTCCCAAGGTGGTGGCGGACGAGCGCACCAACTCTGTGGTGGTGAGTGGTGAGCCCAAGGCGCGGGCCCGCGTCATCCAGATGGTGCATCAGCTCGATCGGGATCTGCAGAGCCAGGGCAATACCCGGGTCTTCTACCTGAAATATGGCAAGGCCAAGGATCTGGTGGACGTGCTCAAGGGGGTCAGTTCCAGTATCGAATCCGACAAGAAAGGCAGTACCGCGGGTGGTGCGGCGGGTACCAGCATAGGTGGTGGTCAGCTTGCTATCTCGGCGGATGAGACAACCAATGCCCTGGTGATCACCGCCCAGCCGGACGTCATGGCCGAGCTGGAGCAGGTGATCGCCAAACTCGACATCCGCCGCGCCCAGGTGCTGGTGGAAGCCATCATCGTCGAGATCCAGGACGGCGATGGCCTCAATCTCGGGGTACAGTGGGGCAATGCCAATGGCGGCGGCACTCAGTTTACCAATACTGGCTTGCCGATCGGACCTGCCATCATCGCGGGCAAAGATTACCAGGACAATGGCAACACGGACGGGTTGGAAAACCTGCTGGGCAGCTTTAGCGGCATGGCCGCCGGTTTCTACAAAGGGGACTGGGCCATGTTGATGACGGCGCTCTCCACCAATACCAAGAACGACATACTCTCGACCCCGAGCATCGTCACCATGGACAACAAGGAGGCGTCGTTCAACGTGGGTCAGGAGGTGCCGGTGCAGACCGGCTCCCAGAGTTCGACCTCGGGAGACAACATCTTCAACACCATAGAGCGCAAGACGGTGGGCACCAAGTTGGTGGTCACCCCCCAGATCAACGAAGGGGACTCTGTGCTGCTCAACATAGAGCAGGAGGTGTCGAGCGTTGCCCAGGCTCAGGCCGCAGGTACGGCAGATCTGGGCCCGACCTTCGACACCCGTACCGTCAAGAACGCCGTGCTGGTCAAGAGTGGCGAAACCGTAGTGCTGGGTGGTTTGATGGATGAGCAGACCAAGGAGCAGGTCTCCAAGGTGCCGCTGCTCGGGGACATCCCCATACTGGGCTATCTGTTCCGCTCCACCTCCAATACCACGGCCAAACGCAACCTGATGATCTTCATCCGGCCGACCATATTGCGTGATGCCAACGTGTACTCCGGCATCTCCAGCAGCAAATACACCCTGTTCAGGGCCGAACAGCTGGATCGCGCGGCGCAAGAGGGCTACCTCACTTCGCCACCTCGTCAGGTATTGCCCGAATATGGTCAGGACATCATGGTCTCCCCCGAGGTCCAAAGACAGATCCAGTCCATGAAGAGCCGGCAGCAGGCCACGGCGGCGAGCGTGCAACCCTTCGTGCAGAGCAAGCCCTGATGGCGGCCTACCAGCTTGATGGCTGCGAATTGTCGGCATCACTGCCCGAGCTGCCATTCGCCTTTGCCCGCAACTTCGGGGTGATCCTGACCGAGCAGGCTGGATCGCCCGTGCTGATCTGCCGACCCGGGGTCACTTCCCAGACTTTGCTCGAGGTGCAGCGGGTGGCGGGTGCCGCCTTCGCCGTCGATCAGATAGAGGGTGAGGCGTTCGAGCAGCTGTTGATGGCCCACTACCAGCGCGACTCTTCCGAGGCGCGTCAGCTGATGGAGGATCTGGGCAACGAAATGGACTTCTTCGCCCTGGCCGAAGAGCTGCCCCAGAGCGAGGACTTGCTCGACGCCGATGATGACGCGCCCATCATCCGTCTCATCAATGCCATGTTGAGCGAGGCGATAAAAGAGGAAGCGTCCGACATCCATATCGAGACCTTCGAGCGGGTGCTGGTGATCCGTTTTCGCATCGATGGGGTATTGCGGGAGATCCTGCGCCCCCATCGCAAGCTCGCCTCCTTGCTGGTGTCGCGCATCAAGGTGATGTCGCGCATGGACATCGCCGAGAAGCGACTGCCTCAGGATGGCCGCATCTCACTGCGCATCGGTGGCCGGGCGGTGGACGTGCGGGTCTCGACCATGCCGTCCAGCTACGGTGAACGGGTGGTATTGCGTCTGCTCGACAAGAACAATATCCGGCTCGAGCTCAAGCAGCTCGGCATGACCCTCGCCAATCGCAACATCATCAGCGAACTCATCCGCAAACCCCACGGCATCATCCTGGTGACGGGGCCGACCGGTTCGGGCAAGTCCACCACCCTCTATGCGGCGCTGTCGGAGATCAACTCGCGGGATCGCAACATCCTCACGGTGGAGGATCCCATCGAGTATGACCTGGAGGGGGTGGGCCAGACCCAGGTCAATGCCAAGGTCGACATGACCTTCGCCCGTGGCTTGCGGGCCATCTTGCGGCAGGATCCTGACGTGGTCATGGTGGGGGAGATCCGGGATCTGGAGACAGCCCAGATAGCCGTGCAGGCATCCCTCACCGGTCACCTGGTGATGTCGACCCTGCACACCAACACGGCCATCGGTGCCATCACCCGGATGCGGGACATGGGCATAGAACCCTTCCTGCTCTCCTCGTCCCTGCTGGCGGTGCTGGCGCAACGATTGGTACGCACCCTTTGCCCCGACTGCAAGGAGGCGCGTCCGGTCACGGAACAAGAGCTGGCATTGATGCGCGTCGAGGGGTTGGACAAGGCCAGCCAGATCTGGCATCCGGTGGGGTGCGAACAGTGCAACCATACCGGCTATCGTGGCCGGACCGGCATCCACGAACTGGTGGTGGTCGATGAACCGGTACGCGAGGCGGTCCATGGTGCCAGTGGTGAACTCGCCATCGAGCGGCTGATCCGCCCCCATACCCCCAGCATTCGCCGCGACGGCATCGACAAGGTGCTCCAGGGGCAGACCAGCCTGGAAGAAGTGCTGCGTGTGACTCGGGAAGATTGAGGATAGGACGTGGCTGCATTCGAATATAAGGCCCTTGATGACAAGGGACGCCAGAAGCAGGGGGTGACCGAGGGAGATTCGGCGCGCCAGGTGCGCCAGCAACTGCGTGAGCAGGGGCTGACTCCGCTGGAGGTGAGCGAAACCACGGAGAAGGCCAAGCGTGAGGCGGGTCGTTTCCGACTGTTTCGCCGTGGCGCCAGCACCGCCGAACTGGCACTGATCACCCGCCAGCTTGCCACGCTCGTGGGGGCCGGGCTCACCATAGAGGAGGCGCTGCGGGCTGTCTCCCAGCAGTGTGAAAAGGCTCACCTCAGCAGCCTGGTAGCCACTGTGCGTGGCCGGGTGGTGGAGGGCTACAGCCTGGCCGATTCCCTGGGCGCTTTTCCCCACGTGTTCGATAAACTGTTTCGCTCCATGGTGGCGGCAGGGGAGAAGTCGGGTCATCTGGAAAAGGTACTCAACCGGCTTGCCGATTACACCGAGCAGCGTCAGCATATGCGCACCAAGCTGATGCAGGCGATGATCTACCCCATGGTGCTGACCCTTGTCGCCGTGGGGGTCATCTCCATCTTGCTGACCGCCGTGGTGCCCAAGGTGGTTGCCCAGTTTGAGCATATGGGGCAGCAGTTGCCGGCCACCACTCGCTTCCTGATCGGCACCAGCGAACTGATGCAGAATTACGGCCTCTGGTTCCTGCTGCTGATCTTCCTGGGCGGTTTCGTCTGGCGTTGGTGGCTTGGTAATGAGCTGCGCCGCCGCCATTGGCACGGCATCCTGCTGCGCCTGCCGGTGATTGGCCGGGTGAGCCGGGGGCTCAACACCGCCCGTTTCGCCCGCACCCTGAGCATCTTGAATGCCAGTGCCGTGCCGTTGATAGAGGGGATGAAAATCTCCGGTGAGGTGCTCTCCAACGACTTCGCCCGGGCCCGTATCCTTGAGGCCACCGAGCGGGTACGTGAGGGAACCAGTCTTCGCAAATCATTGAATGAAACCAAGATATTTCCGCCCATGATGTTGCACATGATCGCTTCTGGCGAGCAGAGTGGCGAGCTCGACAGCATGCTGGAGCGGGCGGCAGACAACCAGGACAGGGAGTTCGAAAGTCAGGTCAACATTGCGCTTGGCGTGTTCGAACCCATGCTGGTGGTCTCCATGGCAGGGGTGGTGCTCTTTATCGTGATGTCGATCCTGCAGCCGATCCTGGAACTGAACAACATGGTCAATATGTGAATAAGCAGGCTACTCCTGCAGCCCATTCACTCGCGCTCAACAACATGGTCAATATGCAACGGGATCCGTCTGCCGGGTCTCACTATGGTCAATCTCTGATGGCAGCCGCCATCTTATTTATCGAGGGAGTAAGTCATGGATAAGCGTCGTCAATCGGGTTTCACCCTGCTGGAAGTCATGGTGGTCATCGTCATCCTGGGGATACTGGCCAGCCTGGTGGTGCCCAACTTGATGGGGAACAAGGAGAAAGCCGATCAGCAGAAGGCGGTTTCCGACATAGTGGCGCTGGAAAACGCCCTCGACATGTACAAGCTGGACAACAATCGCTACCCGACCACGGAGCAGGGGCTGGATGCCCTGGTCAACAAACCGACTTCGGCCCCGGAACCGCGCAGCTACCGGGATGGGGGCTATATCAAGCGCCTGCCACAAGATCCCTGGAGCAACCCTTATCAGCTGCTCAGCCCGGGTCAATTCGGCAAACTCGACGTCTTCTCCATGGGGCAAGATGGCGAAGCGGGTACCGACGACGACATCGGCAACTGGAATCTGAAGGACTTCCAGTAAGTGCCGACTCGCCGCGTCTCTCGCCTCGACCGACAGCCATGAGTCACCTCTTGGGGCGCCATGCCTGCATTTTCATCTGGCAGCAGCTGCCAGCGCTGATGGGGCCGCTGTCCATTGTTGTCCCCCTGACAGGGTGGGCTCAATGAGGGCTCGTCGTCAGGCAGGCTTCACCCTGTTGGAGGTGCTGCTGGTCGCCATGTTGATGGGATTGGTGGCCACCGCCGTCACCCTCAGCATGGGGGGCGCCAAGGGGGATCGCGAGCTGGACAAACAGGCGCGTCGCTTCATGGCCGTATTACAACAGGCCCAGGAGCAGGCGGTGATGGATGGTCGCCTGCTGGGGTTGCGGCTCGACGATCACGGCTGGCAATTCATGGTGCGCCAAGGGAAAGATCGCAGCTGGAAGGCCTTGAGTGATGACAAGGTGCTGGGGCCGGTGCAACTGCCTGAGGATATCCAGCTCGGCGTCGAACTGGGCGGGTTGGCCTGGCAGCCGGATGAAGATGAGCGAGGGGAGGGGGACAAGGTGGCCAGCCCCCAGGTGTTTATCTTTCCCGGTGACGAGTTGACCCCCTTCGTGCTGACCTTCAGTCAGCTGGTCGATGAGGAGCGTTACTTCCGTGTGGTGTGGGCCGATGAGTTTGGCAACCTTACCCTGGATAGCGATCGGCCCGAGGAGGAGCAATGAGGACCCCGCGCGTGGCTTTGCGCCATGGTGGGCCTCGCCGGGCGAGGGGCATGACGCTGCTCGAGGTGATGGTGGCCCTGGTGGTCTTTGCCATCGCCGGGCTGGCAGTGATGAAGGCGGCTAGCGAGCACCTTGCCGGGCTCAGTTATCTGGAGCAGAAAACCCTGGCGACCTGGGTTGCCCAGAACCAGCTGGTCCAGCAGCGACTCGAGGGCACCTGGCCGAGCGAAGGCTGGGTCGAGGGTGATGAGGAGATGGCGGGGCAGCGCTGGTATTGGCGTCATCACGGTGTCGCCACCGCCGACAGTAATTTCAAGGCACTGGATCTGGAAGTGCGCACCGCCCCCAAATCCGAAAGTCCCGTGACCATGATGCGAACCTATGTCAGCCGATAACCGCTCCCCCGGCCGCGCCGCTCCCTGGCTTACCTTGCCTGGCACCTCGAGGATGCCAGTAGCGCCGCAGAGGTCGCGAGGGTGGCAGGGGGGCTTCACCTTGCTCGAGATGCTGGTGGCGATCGCCATCTTCGCAGGCCTGAGTCTGGGCGCCTATCAGGTGTTGCAGGGGGTGCTCACCAGCGATGAGGTGGCCAAGAAGAAAGAGGTGCGCTTGGCCCAATTGCAGCGGGCCTTCGATCTGCTGGAGCGGGACGTGAGCCAGATGGTGCCGCGCACCGGTCGCATCCAGGGCGAAAACAACCGGGTGCTGCTGGCGGCTAGCCAGTTTGGCCAGCAGAGTGACGACTGGGGCATGGCCTTCATTCGGGGCGGCTGGCTCAATCCGGATGGCATCTTGCCGCGATCTGGCCTGCAACGAGTCGGCTGGCGGCTCAAGGATAACCAGTTGGAGCGACTCAGCTACCTCTATCCGGATCCCGTGATAGGCACCGAGCCCAGGGTGCAGGCCCTGCTCGACCGGGTGACGGGACTGCGCCTCTTTTTCTACAGCGAGGGGGGCTGGAAGTCGGAGTGGACCCAGGAGGCGCGTCTGCCTGAGGGACTGGCGGTTGAGCTGGATCTGGATGATTACGGCACCATACGCCGCCAGTTTCTGATTGGGGCCGGCGGCCAGAGGCTCGAAGATGCACCGACACAATAAGGGCGCCGGGCCGGGAAGAGGCCGGGGCATGGCATTGCTGGTGGTGTTGCTGATCCTCTCGGTGATGGTGATCATCGCCAGCAACATGAGTGGTCGCTTGCAGCTTGAGCTCAGGCGCACGGCCAACCTCAGCAGCGGCAAACAGGCCTGGTGGTATGCCATCTCCACCGAGGCGCTGGTCAGCAAGATCCTGGCCCAGGACTTCAAGGATGACCCCAAGGTGGTCAGCCTTGGCCAGTACTGGGCCCGCAAGGATGTGGTGTTTCCGGTCGAGGATGGCACTCTCAAGGGAGAGGTACGCGACCTGCAAAGCTGCTTCAACCTCAACAGCCTGAGCGTGGCGCAACAGGGGGGCAATGGGGACGATCTGGCCAACCAGCCTTATCCCGTCAAGGTGTTCCACACCCTGTTGACCCTGCTCGAGGTTGACGAATACGAGGCGACCCAGCTGACGGATGCGGTACGTGACTGGACCGACAGCGATACGGTGCTGGTCTCCAGCTATGGCGCCGAAGATGCATATTATGAAGGGTTGAGTCAGCCCTATCTGCCCGCCAACCAGAAGATGCTGGGGGTGGATGAGCTGCGTGCCGTGCGTGGGGTCAGCGGCAAGCTGTATGCCAGGCTGGCACCCTATGTCTGCGCCCTGCCAAACGACAAGTTGCTGGTGAACATCAATACCATAGCCCCAGAGCAGTCCGAACTGCTGGCGGCACTCTACCTGGGAAAGATCGGTGTGGATGATGCCAAGGGAGTGCTCAATGATCGCCCCAAGAAAGGGTGGCAAAGCAAAGAGGAGATGACGAGCCTGCCTGCACTGGCGGCAGGCTCCGGCATCAAGGGGCTGAATGAGGCGATAGACGTCAAGAGCGATTACTTTGTGGCCTATCTGCTGGCCGAGGTGGCTGACACCCGGGCCAGGCTGGAGACCTACTTCCAGCGCAGTAAAGACAACAAGGCGGTGGTGCTGCGGCGGGTCAATGGGGGGGCTGAGTGACGCTCGCCTCGACGCGCGACGGCATCTCGCTGTCCATATCAAGGGTCAGCCGTCGACAGGACTCGGCCCTGACCAAGGAGAAGCTGTATTGAACGAGAGTCTGGTCATCCGTCTGGGGATAACCCAGGAAGAGCCGGTCGAGTGGCTGGTCTGGTCGAAGGGAGAGGAGGAGATCATCGCCTCCGGGACCCTGGTCTCGGCCCATGAACTGCATGAACTGCGTGAGCGGGCCGGTGGCCGTCCCGTGGTCGCCCTGGTGCCGGGCAGCGCCGTTATCTTCCGGCGAGTGCGGCTGCCGGGCAAGTACAACCGCCAGTCGGCGGCGGCCCTGCCCTATCTGCTCGAAGAGCAGATAGCCTCCGATGTGGAGTCCCTGCATCTGGTCGTGCTGGCCCATCAGGGTCAGGAGGTGGATCTGATGGCGGTGGACAACCAGCAGATGCTGCGCTGGCTCGGTTGGCTCGAGGCGGCAGGGCTCAAGAGCCTGCAACTGCTGCCGGACGTGCTGGCCTTGCCGCAGGCCAGTGATGGCTGGTCGGCGCTGCAACTGGGCAAGGTCTGGCTGCTGCGCCAGGGGCCTCACCAGGGGTTGGTGGCAGACGAAGTCTTGCTCGGCCTGTTGCTGAGCACTCAGCTCGAGCCTGTCACCATCCACAGCCATACGCCGCCCCCGGCACTGGCGGGAGCCAACTGGCTGGAGGCCGATCCCGAGCTGCCCATGCTGCTGCTGGCCCGGGAGGCGCTGCGCGGTCAGGTGAACCTGTTGCAGGGGGCTTTCCGGCCACAGACCGAGTACAGCCGCCACTGGTTGCAGTGGCGCAAGGTGGTGGTGGTGGCGGTGGCCTTGTTGCTGGTCACCCTGGGACAGCGAGGCCTGGCACTCTATCAACTCGATAGCCAGGACAAGGCGCTCAAGGCCGAGATCCGCGAGGTCTATACCCGCATCTTCCCGGGAGAGACCCGGATCGTGAATGTACGCAGCCAGGTTGAGCAGCATCTGAGGTTGCTGGGTGGGGCGTCCCAAAGTGGCGTCTTGCTGTTTTTGACCGAGCTGGCCCCCACCTTTGCCGAAGTTCCGGGACTCAAGCCCGAGGTGCTGCGCTTTGATGTGGAGCGGGGAGAGCTGAGGCTGCAAGTCACGGCTCCCGGTTTTACCGAGATGGAACGATTCCGGGAGTTGGCGGGCAAGCGTTTCGAGGTGCAACAGGGCGAGGTGCGTAGCACGAAAGGCCGAGTCGAGGGGGCACTGGTGCTCAAGGGTAAATCATCATGATGGCAAGGTTTGAACTCTGGTGGCGCGGCATCAGCGCCCGGGAGCAGCGACTGCTAGCAATTGGCGGCACCCTGCTGACCATAGGTCTCTTCTATTGGCTGGTTTGGCAGCCCCTCGACAGTCGCATTGCGGAGCGGGAGCGGCAGGTGAAGAACCAGCAGCAGACCCTGGTCTGGCTGAAAGAGAAGGGCGAGCGAGTCCTGGCTGCCCAGGCGGGCAGCGGCCGCAACATCGAGCTGGGGGGGACGCTGGATGGGGTGGTCAACCGTACCGCCTTCAATCACAAGATCAAGATCACCCGGCTGCAACCCCAAGGTCAGGAGCTGCAGGTATGGATAGACGCGGTTCCCTTCGATGGGCTCTTGATGTGGCTGGCTGAGCTGTCGGACCGATATGGCGTCCAGGTCAAGGTGATAGAGGTGGCCCGCGAGCAGTTGCCCGCAGGCATGGTCAAGGTGAGACGCTTACAGGTGAGTCGCCCGCAATGAAACGCAAGATCTGGATAGTCGTCGTCTTCATGCTGGCCTGGCTGGGCTTCTTGCTGACCAGCGTGCCCGCCAGCCTGATGGTTCGTCATCTGCCGTTGCCGCCCATGGTCAAACTGGAAGGGGTGAGTGGCACCCTCTGGCAGGGGGAAGTGGCTCGTCTGCAATATGCCAGCGAGTCTGTGACCCGGTTGCGTTGGGATCTCAATGGTTGGTCGCTGCTGCGCTTTGCTCCCGAACTGGCGGTGCGTTTTGGCGAGCGGGATGGCCTCAACGGCCAGGGCGTGGTGGGCTGGGGCGGTGCCGTCTTTGGCCGCGATCTGACCCTCAACGCCCCCGCTCCCTGGTTACTGAGCCGCTTGCCTATGCGCCTGCCCTTCCCGGTCACGGCGACGGGCCAGTTGCAGCTCAAGCTTGATGAATTCAGTCAGGGCAAGCCCTGGTGCGATAGCCTTTATGGCAACCTCTATTGGTATGATGCCGAGGCCGATACCCCGGCAGGTAAGCTGAAACTGGGGGATCCAGAGCTCAAGCTGACCTGCCTCGACTCCCGGCTGGTGGCCGAGCTCAAACAGGGCTCTGAGGCGGTGCAGGTGCTGGGCAAGCTGGAGTTGCAGGCCAATCGCCAGTACCTGTTCCAGGGCAGCCTCAAGCCGGGCCCTGAGTTGCCGGATCAGATGAAACAGGGGTTGCCCTACCTCGGTCAGCCAGACAGTCAAGGTCGCTTCCCGCTGCGTTATCAGGGCCGGATCTAACCCGCGGCCGCACGGATAGACAACACCCCGCCTCGGCGGGGTGTTTCGTTATGGGGCTGATCAGGCCGTCGGTTCGCCGCCGTCTGGGGCCGCGATGAGGTGATTGAGAAAGAAGCTGAACAGTTCGGCGCGCGAGCCGAGCCGCAGCTTGGCGTAGAGGTGCTTGCGGTGATTCTTCACAGTGCCGCCGCCAATCCCGAGGGCCGTGGCGATGGCCTCGGTATCCAGCCCTTGCAGCAATAGCTCCGCCACCTGCCGCTCCCGGCGGGTGAGCCTGTCACCCCCCACGCTTGCCATCGCCTGTTCCACAGCACTCTTGAGGCTGGCGCTGTCCGGCTGCGCGCTGCTCTGGGCCAGCAGCGGCGTCTCCTGCCGCCACTGCTGACGACACAGCGAATGCACCAGCGGAAAGATCGCCTCCAGCCTGGCCAGCTCGTCACGACTGAGAGGGCTGCGCTTGTCCAGGCGGCCGAGAAACAGCATCAGGGTGAGTCCGCCGCGCACTGGCAGGATCAGTCCCACCTCCTCCTGCCAGCCGGTGGCCTGATAGAAGTGGTGGCGATATTCGGGATCGAGCCGCCCCTGGGAGACCTGCGCCAGGGTCCAGACCCCGGCCCCCAGCCCCTGATCCAGCGCCAGCATGAAGGGATCCTGACTGAAGTGGCTGGTGAGGTAGCGATCAAACAGCAGGGCCCGCTGATGGTTGAGGTTGTCGTAGAGGTAGACGGGGCGCTGCCCCACCCCGAGCAGCAGGGCGCAATCAAACGCCACCTGCTGCTGGATCAGCCGCACCAGGGTCGCCGCAAAGGCGCTGCTGTGCAGGGCATCGACCACCTCGGTCATGCTGCGGGTCAAGGCATCTGTGGGGAATGGCTGGGTCATGGTCGTTGAGTCATGGTGGTGGGTTCCCGGTGGAGGGGAGCTGCTCCCCACTATGGCGGGATGCTAGCACGAGAGTGACAAAACTGTCCCTTAGGGGACATATTCGCCATCGGCCAGAACGGCGAGGATGACGGCTTTTCCCCCTGCTGTTGGAGAACCCCCATGATCAACCCCCACCTGCTTGATGAGCTGACCGAGCGCGGCCTGGTGGCCCAGCATTCCGATCCGGCGGCCCTGGCCTCCCACCTCGCCACGGCGCGCACCCTCTACTGCGGGTTCGATCCCACCGCCGGCAGCCTGCATATCGGTCATCTGGTGCCACTCTTGATGCTGCGCCGCTTCCAGCTGGCGGGTCATACCCCAGTGGCACTGGTGGGCGGGGCAACCGGCCTTATCGGCGATCCCAGCTTCAAAGCAACCGAGCGCAGCCTCAACAGTGCCGATACCGTGCAGGGTTGGGTGGCCAGCCTGTCGGCCCAGATCAGGGCGCTGCTGCCGGCCGATGAGGGCCTGTCGGCACCGCAACTGGTCAACAATGGCGACTGGATGGGGCAGATGTCCGCCCTCGATTTTTTGCGGGATATCGGCAAGCACTTCTCGGTCAACGCCATGCTGGCCCGTGAATCGGTACGCCAGCGCCTCGCCCGCCCGGATCAGGGCATCTCCTTCACCGAGTTCTCCTACGCCCTGCTGCAATCCTACGATTTTGCGGTGCTCAACCAGCGGCTCGGCTGCACCCTGCAGATTGGCGGCAACGACCAGTGGGGCAATATCACCAGTGGCATGGATCTGACCCGCCGCCTCCATCAGACCCAGGTCCATGGCATGACCCTGCCCCTTATCACCAAGGCGGACGGCACCAAGTTCGGCAAGACCGAAGGCGGCGCAATCTGGCTCGATCCTGCGCTCACCTCGCCCTACGCCTTCCATCAGTTCTGGCTCGGCACCGCGGACGAGGATGTCTACCACTTCCTGCGCTACTACAGCTTTATGTCGCTGAGCGAGATTGATGCACTGGAGGCGGAAGATGCCCAGCGGCAGGGGCGCAAGCAGGCCCAGCAGGTGTTGGCAAACGAGCTGACCGAACTGGTGCATGGCAAGAGGGCGCTGGCGGCGGTGCAACGCATCGGTGAGCTGCTGTTTCGCGGCGACGTGGCTCGCCTCGGCGAGAGCGATCTCGCCCAGCTGGCGCAAGATGGCATGCCGAGCAGCCGCAGCGAGGGTGAAACGGATCTGGTGACCCTGCTGGTGGAGTGCGGTCTGGCGAATTCCAGGCGCATCGCCCGCGAGCTGCTGGCGGCGGGGGCCATCAGCCTCAATGGCGTGCTCAAACGAGATGAGCGGCTGAGCGCAGGCGAGCGGCTGTTTGGCCGCTACCTGCTGCTGCGCCGGGGTAAGAAGCAGTACCAGCTGGTGATCTGCTCATGAGGCGGTCAGCTCGCCGATGACGTAGTCGAGGAAGTGGCCGACCAGGGCAGACTCGGCCCGGCGCTGGGTGTAGAGGGCGTAGAAGTGGGACCCCTTGGGGCGGTAGGCGGGCAGTACCTCGCGCACCGTCCCATCGGCCAGCTCGCCCGCCAGCAAGTAGCGGGGAAGACGGGCGATCCCCAGGCCCTGGCGCATCGCCTCGTGGATCGCCCTCTTGCTGCTGAAGGCAAGTTCACCCACCACCTCGAGGGGGATCTCGCGCCCCTGATCCAGCAGGGTCCAGCGCTCGTGGCGGCTGTACTCCTGGCTGCGGGTGATGAGGCTGTGCTGGTGCAGACCCTGAGGAGTGGCCAGGGGCGGGTGGGCCTCCAGGTAGGCGGCACTTGCGCACAGCACCAGCTCGTCCGGACCGATAGGGCGCGCCAGGTAGGGTTCGGCGCTCAGCTCGGTGCTGCGAAACGCCACGTGCAGGTTGTCGCGCAGCAGGTCGGCGGGGTGATTGCTGAAGTCGGCGATGAGGCGCACCTCCGGATGGCTGGCTCGAAAGCGCAGTAGCACCGGGGTCAGCACCACCTCGCCCCAGAGATCCGGCGCCGTGATGCGCAGCTCGCCGCACAGGGCCGAGCGGCGGCGTTGCAGGCCATCCAGCAACTGCTCGTGCAGGGCGATCATCTGGTCGGCCTGGCGGTAGGCGAGCTCGCCTGCGTCGGTTAGTTGCACCCGGCGTGTGGTGCGGCTCAGCAGTTCGCTACCGAGGTGCTGCTCGAGGTGGCGAAGATCCTTGGAGGCCTTGCTTGGGGTGATACCAAGGTGGGTGGCGGCGGCGGCGAAAGAGCCACAGCGGACGATGGCGATCAGCAGGCGCATCAGGTAGAGGGTGTCGAGCTTGTGGTTGCTCATGGGGACTCACTTATTGTGTCTTGTTGGGAATGAATGTGTTTCTTTTGAAATGGATTATATCCCAAAGGTGGGGGGATATAGTGGCAGCCATCCGATTGCGATCCTAGGAGAAGGCAATGAACAAGGCGCTGAACGACAGCTTCCACTTCGAACGGGCCGGCCTGTGGCTCAAGAACCGTGCCGTGCTGGCCCCCCTGACCCACAACATGAGCGGCGCCGGGGGAGATCCCGGCCAGGCCGAGCTCGACTGGTTGGTGCGCTGCGCCCGCGGCGGCTTCGGCCTGCTCATCGCCGCCGCCACCCAGGTGCAACCCGGCGGACGTTGCTGGGCCGGACAACCGGCCCTGATGACCGATGCCCAGCAGCAGGCCTTCACCACCCTTGCCACCCGCGTCACGCAGGCGGGGACGCTGGCTGTGGTGCAACTGCACCATGGCGGAGTGCGTGCCCTGCCCGAACTCAACGAGGGGGCTCCGGTGGGCCCCGGCGAAGTTGCACCAGGCGGGCGCTATCCACGCGGGGTCAGGGCGCTGACCGAGGAGGGGATCCTGGCCGTTGTCGAGGCCTTCGTGCGCGCCGCCGAGCGGGCCCAGGCCGCCGGTCTGCACGGGGTCGAGCTGCACGCGGCCCACAACTTCCTGCTCTGCAATTTCCTCAATCCGCTGCACAACCAACGCACCGATCGCTGGGGAGGCACTCTGCCCAACCGGGCGCGGATCCTGGTCGAGATTATCAGGGGCATTCGCGCCAGCCTGCCGCGTGCCTTCCTGGTCGGGGTGCGTCTCTCCCCCGAGAGCTATGCCCATATTCAGGGTATCGAGTTGCCCCATCAGCTGGCGGTGGCGCACTTGCTGGCAGACGAGGAGATCGACTACCTGCACTTCTCCATGGGGGACAGCTTCAAGGCGGTGAATGGGGATCCGGACGGAGGATCGCTGCTGGGGGCGGTGCAGGCCGGGCTGGCGGGACGAGTGCCGCTCATGGTGGCAGGCAGTATTCGCGATGCCACCTCAGCCCAGCTGGCTTTGGCTGGCGGCGCCGACCTGGTGGCGGTAGGCACGGCGGCCCTCGGTAACCCGGACTGGATGACCAAGGTGAGCCGCGGCTTGCCTCTGCTCCAGGCCCCGTTTACGGCGACACGGCTCGAGGAGGTCGGTTTCACGGCGAGCGCGCTCGGCTACCTTGCTGGCATGGGTGTACTGGCCCCGCATGATGCAGCATAAGGGGGCATCATGAGCGAATGGACCCTGTTGCTGATGTTCATCCCCACTTTCTTTCTCATCTCCGTCTCACCCGGACTGTGCATGATGTTGGCCATGAGCTTCGGCGCCAGCCTGGGAGTGCGCCGCACCCTCTGGGTGATCGGGGGCGAGCTGGCCGGGGTGGGGCTGATCGCCCTCACTGCCCTGCTCGGCTACACCCGGGTGCTGGCCGAGCAACCGGCGCTGCTACAGGGTTTCAAGTATCTGGGGGCTCTCTACCTGCTGTGGATGGGGATCACTGGCTGGCGCGGCGGCGGGCAGAAGGCGGCGACCAGTCAGGTGGATAGCGGGCGCCTGAGTCTGCTGCTGCGGGGTTTTACCGTGGCCATATCCAATCCCAAATCCTGGCTCTTCATGATGACCCTGCTGCCGCCCTTCATCAGCCCGGCCCTCTCTGCCGGGTTGCAGACCCTGCTGTTCGTCACCCTCATTATCCTGATCGAATGCGTCAACCTGCTGCTCTACGCCTACGGTGGGCAGAGAGCGGATCGGCTGCTGCAGACCCAGGGGCGGGGGGATCTGCTGGGGCGGATATCCTCTCTGCTAATGATGGGGATCGCCCTCTACTGGCTGCTGACCTGATGCGACAACGCCCTCCGTGAGAGGGCGTTGTCGTGGGCGGCTCAACGACTCAGCGGCAGCAGCTCGGCGTAGTCATGTATGGCCGGGAAGCGGATGATCTGCTGTGGCCGTTGCTGGCTGTCCGGGTTCTGGATGGCGAGCTGATAGCCGATGCCAAAGTCGGCGGCTGCCTGCAAGATACGCTCGCTGTCATCGACAAACAGGGTACGAGCGGGATCGAATGCCAACCGTTCGGCCAGCGCCTGCCAGCAGTACTGGCTCTCCTTCGACCAGCCCAGTTCGTGGGTGCTCACCATCAGATCCAGATGACTGGCGAGGCCGAGCCGGGCCTCCTTGACCGAGAGGCTGGCGGGGTGGGCATTGGTAAACAGCACCAGCTGCTTGCCCGCCGCCCGCAACTCGGTCAGGAAGGGGATGGCGTTGGGTCGCCACTGGATCTTCTCCAGGATCTCCTGCTTGAGGGCGCGAATATCCAGCCCCAGGGTCTGGCTCCAGTAGTCCACACAGTACCAGTCGAGGGTGCCGCTGACGGCGTGATAGCAGGTATCTATCCGCGCCTTGGCCTCGGCCAGCGGCAGTTCGAGCCGCTCGGCGTAACGCTCGGGCACCAGCTGTTGCCAGAGATGACTGTCAAAATGGAGATCGATCAGGGTGCCATCCATGTCGAGCAGGACTGTATCTATCTGGTGCCAGGGTAGCTGGGTCGGCATGGGTTGTCTCACTGCTGAAAAGGGGGCGGCATTATAACGGATTTTTAGCGTCGCTTTCCCGGCCTTGGCCCGTGGTGTTCGTCTTGCGACTCGTTTACTCTTGAGTCATGACTCTCGCCAGTGGCCCGGCTATGGATCCCAACAAGCGCAAACCCGACATCATCAAGGCTGAAATCGTGGCCGAAAGCCGCCTGTTCAAGGTGGAATCCCTGCACCTCAAGTTTTCCAACGGCGAGGAGCGAGTTTTTGAGCGGATGCGGGGCGGTAACCGGGGCGCCGTCATGGTGGTGCCCATGCTCGATGCAGACACCCTGCTGCTGATCCGCGAATATGCCGCTGGCACCCACAGTTATGAGCTGGGCTTCCCCAAGGGTCTGATCGATCCCGGTGAGGATGCCCTGACCGCGGGGAATCGCGAGTTGATGGAGGAGGCGGGCTTTGGTGCCAACAGCCTGATCCCCCTCAAGCAGGTCTCCCTGGCCCCCGGCTATTTCGCCAGCAAGATGGACATATTGCTGGCCCGGGATCTCTTCCCCGAGCAGCGGGTCGGTGACGAGCCTGAGCCCCTGGAGGTGATCCCCTGGCCCCTCAATCGCATCGACGCACTGCTCGAGCGGGAGGACTTCACCGAATCACGTAGCATCAGCGCCCTGCTGTTGACCATCAAGTGGTTGGCAGAGCAGGAAAAATAAAGCCAGAGCGGCGAGTGACACAGAGGATGACAAGATGCAGGAACTACTGAGCTGGGTTCCCGGGGTCAAGGAGATAGCCCGCGAAGCGGGGCGTATCCTTCACGACATCTATCAAGGCGGTCAGTTTGAGCGCGAGCTGAAGGAGGATGCGACCCCGGTCACCAGTGCCGATCTCGCCGCGGATGCTTACCTCAAGCAGGCGCTTGCGGCACTCACCCCCCATATCCCCGTGTTGACCGAGGAGGCGGCGGATGTCCCCTTCAGCCAGCGATCCAACTGGCGGCAGTATTGGCTGGTGGATCCTCTGGATGGCACGGGGGAATTTATCGCCGGCAGTGGTGACTTCGCCACCCTGATAGCCCTGGTGCGGGACAATGTGCCCGTGCTCGGCGTCATCTATGCCCCCGAGGCGGATCTGCTCTACTGGGCGGTGCGTGGTCATGGTGCCTTCAAGGAGGCAAATGGCGAGAGCAAGCCCATTCGCGCCCAGCATCATGAACATGATCTCCCCAGCTCCCTGGTGATCGCCATCAGCCGCCGTCAGCAGCAGGTGAGTCTGACTCGTCGTCTCAACCCCGCCATCCACTATGATCTGGTGCCGCTGGGTTCCAGCTCCCTCAAATCCTGCCTGGTGGCCGAGGGGGCGGCCGACTGTTATGTGCGACTCGGCCCTACCGGCGAGTGGGACACCGCAGCGGCTCAGTGCATCGTCGAGGCGGCTGGGGGGCGTATTCTCAGTCTGGCACTGCAGCCGCTGAGCTATAACGAGACCGAGTCCCTTGGCAATCCCGACTTTATCGTGATGGGGGATCCTCGTCTGGCTTGGACCCAGATAGTGCTACACCGCGACTAACTGCACCTTGCATCGGCATGAACAACGGCGACCCTCAGGTCGCCGTTTTTATTGAGATCGTCAGCGCGGAGGAGTTCGCCTGCCATCAATCAAGGGGTGGTTCTGCGGCGGTTTTCTGCTGGTGCAACCATTGACTGGGGGTCAATCCGCACTGCTTGGCGAAGGCTCGGGTCAGGGTGGCGGTACTGCCATAACCTACCCCGGGGGCAACCAGCTTGAGGGGCTCCCCCGTCAGAAGGCGCTGCTGGGCCAGGGCCAGCCGCCACTCGGTCAGATAAACCAGTGGCGTCTTGCCTATTACCTGATGGAAGTGGGCGGCGAAACGGGCGCGGGACATGCCCACCAGCGCAGCCAGCCCTTGCAGCGTCCAGGGGTGCTCAGGTTGTTGCTGCATGGCAATGATCGCCTTGCCCAGCCGGACATCGGCCAGTCCCGCCAAGACACCTCCGCGATAGAGTCCGGCATCGAGTACATGGCGCAGTACCAGAATGAGCAGCAGATCCAACAGCCGATCCAGGGCCTGGCTCTGGCCATAGCCGGGCTGGCTCGCCTCCTGAAATAGCAGTTCCAGCACCGGAGCCAGGCCGGGGGCGCTGGCCAGAGGAATGACGAGCCGACGGGGCAGCGCTGCCACCAGAGGATTGGCATTGGTGCGCCCGAAGCGGACGTTGGCGCAGACCAGATCGCAGTCTAGCCGACTCTGCATTCGGTGGCTGCTGCCCCCGGGAAACAAGATCAGGCTTGGCTCGACGAGGATGAGCGGCACCTCCCCATCACTGCGTAGTCTGAGCGTGCCCGCCCGCAGCAGGTGGAGATGACCGCCAGCGTCCGAGCCCTCATAGTCGGCCCGGCCACACAGGCTGCCTGCGTAGAAGATCTGCGCCCGGGGGGCATATTGATGAAGCAGTGCCGACAAGGAATCCATGATTGAGACGATGAGTGATCTTTTTTGGACTATTGGTAATAAATCGTATCATGCTTTTTGAAATACTCACTCTCGTTGACCAGCTAGTTCATTAACACGAGAGGAAGATTTTCATGGTACGTATCAATCCCCTGACCCTCGCCGAGGCCAAGCCGGCCACCGCCGACACGCTCACTGCCATCAAGGGTAAACTCGGCATGGTGCCCAATCTGTTCTCCACGCTGGCGCACTCCCCTGCGGTGTTCAAAGCCTATCTGGCCTTCGCCGAGGCCCTGGGCCAAGGGCGGCTCGATGCCCGTCAGCGGGAGTTGCTGGCCTTGGCCATAGGTCAGGTCAATGCCTGTCAATATTGCCTGAGTGCCCATGTGCTGGGTGCCAAGAAGGCTGGTTTCTCCCCGGAGCAGATCCGTGATGCGCGGCTGGGTGAGGCTGAAAATCCGCTGGATCAGGCGTTGATCACCCTGGCAATCCTGGTGGTGCGCCAGCGCGGTGTCATCGATGATACCCAGCTGCAAGAGGCCAGAGTCGCCGGGGTCGATGATGAGCTGCTCATTGAAGTGCTGGGTCAGGTCGCCCTCAACACCCTCACCAACTACAGCAATCATGTGGCGGGCACAGAGATAGACTTCCCCGCCGTGGCGGTGAGGCCATGAACCGGGCCGCTTTGTTGACGCGCGCCGCCCCGCTGACCCGGGCGGATGCGGGTTATCTGGTTGCGCTGTTTGGTGTGGTGGCGACCCTGATCTGGATCGGCGTGTTCAAGTTCACCCCGACCGAGGCGCAGGCAATCCGTCCCATGGTGGCCAGCCACCCCTTGATGAGCTGGCTCTATGGCATCTGGTCGGTGCAAGGAGTCTCCAACCTGATCGGTATCGCGGAATTGCTGGTGGCGCTTGGCCTGGTGCTCTCCCTGCGTTATCCCCCGCTTGGTCTCTATGCGGGCGCCGCCGCCAGCCTTATCTTTCTGGTGACCTTGAGCTTCCTGTTCACCCTGCCCGGGGTCTGGAAGTGGGTGGATGGTGTCCCCGTGATCAATTTTTTCCTGTTCAAGGATGTGGTGTTTCTCGGGGTGTCCCTGACCGCCATGAGCCGCAGCCGCGCGGCCTGACTTGATGTTTCACCTACTGTTTGCGCTCCAGGATGGGGCGCTTTTTTGTCTGCTATCGGCACAGAGACAATAAAAAACGCGGCTGATTAAAGCCGCGTTTTTACTGCCCCTGAGTGATGACTCACTCGGCGTCGTAATCTTCAATCTCTTTGCCAAGGGCTTCCATGATAGCGCGGGCCTCAGCCGGGACGCTGTCCGGGTGATCCTTGCGCAAATCGTCGTCGCCGGGCAGTGGCTGGCCGGTGAACGCATGGAGAAAGGCCTCGCAGAGCAGTTCGCTGTTTGTCGCATGGCGCAGGTTGTTCACCTGGCGACGGGTGCGCTCATCGGTCAACACCTTCAACACCTTGAGCGGGATCGAGACGGTAATCTTCTTGACCTGTTCACTCTTCTTACCGTGTTCCGCATAAGGGCTGACGTAGTCGCCGTTCCACTCTGTACCCATGATTCACCTGTTCTCATTTGGCCTTGAGCGCGGATTTTAACCCTTAAGGAAATCAATGGCAATCCAACAGCAAAGCCATTTAGACGTCTAGAAGTGTTGACGGCTTTATTTGGGTGGCGTAATGTCTTGTGCAATGGCGAGGATGGACTCGCACAAGGATGAGGAGAGAGAGATGACCCACAAGGCAACCCTGACGGTACGCACCGGCATAGAGACAGATACCCAGCATGGTGCCGTAGTGCCGCCCATCTATCTCTCCAGCAATTACACCTTTGCCGACTTCGGCGTACCCCGTCAATATGATTATGCCCGCTCCGGCAACCCGACCCGTGGCAATCTGGCGGACGCGCTGGCCGCCCTGGAAGGGGGGGCGGGCGCCGTGGTGACCGGCACCGGCATGGGGGCCATCCATCTGATAACCCAGGCTCTGTTGCAGGTGGGGGATCTGTTGATTGCCCCCCATGACTGTTATGGCGGCACCTGGCGCCTGTTCGAATTTCTGGCCGCCAAGGGCAACTATCGGGTCAAGTTCGTCGATCAGGGCGATGAGCGGGCGTTGGCCGCCGCCCTGGCCGAGGGGCCCAAGCTAGTCTGGGTGGAGACGCCCTCCAACCCGTTGCTGCGGGTCGTGGACGTGACGGCCATCTGCGAGGCTTCCCACGCCGTGGGCGCCCTGGTGGCGGTGGACAACACCTTCCTCTCTCCGCTGTTGCAGCAACCCCTGGCGCTTGGCGCAGATCTGGTGGTGCACTCCACCACCAAATACATCAATGGCCACTCGGACGTCGTAGGGGGCGTAGCCATCGCCAAGGAGCAGGCGCTGGCCGACAGCCTGCTGTGGTGGGCCAACTGTCTGGGGTTGACCAGTGGCGCCTTCGATTCCTATTTGACCCTGCGGGGTCTGCGCACCCTGGGGCCCCGTCTGCGCACCCATCAGGAGAACACCCAGAGCATACTGGCCTTCTTGCAGACTCAGCCTCTGGTGAAGACCATCTACCACCCCAGCTTGCCGACTCATCCTGGCCATGAGATAGCCCGTCGCCAGCAGTCCGGTTTCGGTGCCATGCTGAGCTTCGAGCTCGACTGCGACGAGGCGGGTCTGCGTGCCTTCCTCGGCGCCCTCAACTACTTCTCGGTGGCCGAGTCCCTCGGTGGGGTAGAGAGTCTGGTGGCCCATCCGGCCAGCATGACCCACAGGGCCATGAGCGACGAGGCCCAGCAGGCGGCGGGGATCAGTCCCCAGCTTTTGCGGATCTCGGTCGGCATAGAGCATGGCGAGGATCTGGTCGCCGACTTGGCCCAGGCCCTGACCATTGCCGGTCAGGTGGCGTCATGAACCAGCATTATCAAGAAAGATCAGGGAGCGAATTGACCGTTGGGGATGAGATCAAGATGAATGCAGAGGTCAAGGAGGCCGAGGTGACGGTCAGCGTACAACATCGGCAAGTACACAAGTTTGGCGGCAGCAGCCTGGCCGATCCCGTCTGTTACCGCAGGGTCGCGGCCATCGTCGAGCAGCAGGGCAATGGCAGCGAGCTGATCGTGGTGTCGGCTGCGGGCAAGACCACCAACCGCCTGATCCAGCTGGTTGAGCTGGCCGAGGCGGGGGACGAGGCGGCCGGTGAGGCGCTCAACGCCCTGCGTGCCTATCAGCAGGGCTTGATCGATGGCTTGCTGGAGGGCGAGCTGCACCAGAGCCTGACCACCCAGCTCAACGGTGACCTCGGCAGTCTGGGCCAGATCCTGGAGGGCCAGTTCGATCGCTTCGAGCGCAATGGCCTGCTCGCCTTTGGGGAGGTCTGGTCGGCACGGCTCCTGGCCGCGCTGCTTACCAGCCGGGGCGAGCCCGCCATCTGGCTGGATGCCCGCAGCTTCCTGCGTGCCGAGGACGGTGCCCTGGTCAAGGTGGACGAGGCGCTCTCCAGCGAGCTGCTCAAGGCGCGCCTTGCCGAGCATAGCGGTCGTGTCGTGGTGACAGGTTTCATCGCCGCCGACATGGAGGGGCGCTCCCTGCTGCTCGGTCGCAATGGTTCAGATTACAGTGCCAGCCTCTTGGCCCTGCTGGCGGATGGGGATTCCACCACCATCTGGAGCGATGTGGCCGGGGTTTACAGCGCGGATCCGCGCCGGGTCAAGGAGGCGCGCCTGCTGGAGCGGCTCAGTCTGGCCGAAGCCAACGAACTGGCTCGCCTGGGATCCTCTGTGCTGCACTCGCGCACCCTGCAGCCGGTGGCGGACAGCCGCCAGCGTCTCACCCTGAGATGCAGCTACAACCCCGACGAGGGCTGTACCCACATCTTGCGCCGTGCACCGCGCAGCAACGGGGCTCGTATCGTCAGCTCGGTGGATCAGATTGCCCTGATCGAACTCAAGGTGTTGCCCCAGGGCGACTTTGAGCAGGCGGTCAAGACCATAGAGGCCCACCTGGCACGATATCGACTCAGCCCGCTCACCCTGCAACGCCAGCCGGACAGGCGGGTGTTGCGCCTTGCCTATACCCTGGAGGTGGCGGTCGGCGCCTACGATCTGCTGCGCGATTTCCAGCTGCAGGGTGGCTTCACCGGTCTTATCCAGAAAGAGGGTTACAGCCTGGTTGCCCTGGTGGGATCGGGGGTGACGGACAACGCCGAGCAGTGCCACCGCTTCTATCAGTTGCTGGCGGATCAGCCCCAGGAGTTCGTTCAGGTCGCCAAGGATGGATTGAGCCTGGTGGCTGTGCTGCGTCAGGTGGTGCTCGAGCCCTTGATGATAGCCCTGCACAGTGCCTTGTTCAGCCGCCCGGCCCGGGTCGGTCTGGTGCTGTTTGGCAAGGGCAACATCGGCAGCCAGTGGCTCAACCTCTATGGCCGCGAGAAGGCTCGTCTCGAGAGCGAGCTGAACGTGGCGCTCACCCTGTACGGGGTCTTCAACTCCCAGGGCGGCCTGCTGGATGAGGAGGGGCTGGATCCCATCAAGGTGCAGAAGCACTTCGAGCCCAGCCCGCTCATCTGGCCAGAGTTGCTGACCCAGCTGGAGCAGCACGGCTTTGACAGCCTGATCGCGCTCGATCTCACCGCCAGCGAGACGGTGAGCCGTTACTACCCGGACTTTGCCCAGCTCGGCTGCCACATCATCGCCGCCAACAAGTTCGCCGGTGCCGCCGAGAGCGAGTTCTACCAGCGCATCAAACAGAGCTGCCGCGACCATCAGGTGCAGTGGCGCTACAACGCCACCGTCGGTGCCGGTTTGCCCATCCAGTCCAGCATCCAGATGCTGCGTCAGAGCGGCGATCGCATCCAGGGCGTCTCCGGCATCTTCTCCGGTACCCTGAGCTGGCTGTTCCAGCAATATGACGGTAGTCGCCCCTTCTCCGAGCTGGTGGACGACGCCTGGCAGCAGGGGTTGACCGAGCCGGATCCTCGCGAGGATCTCTCCGGCCAGGATGTGCGCCGCAAGCTGCTCATTCTGGCGCGGGAGGCGGGCTTCGAGCTGGATTCCGCCGATATCGAGCTGGAAAACCTGGTGCCTGCGGCCCTGCGCAAGCTGTCGGTCGAGGAGTTCATGGACAGACTGGGCGAGCTGGATGGCCCGCTCCAGACGGCCTTTGAGGGGGCTCGCCGGGTTGGCAAGGTGCTGCGTTTCGTGGCCCGCTTCGAGCAGGGCGGCAAGGCGCGCGTCGGACTGGAGACCCTTGAGCCGCACCATCCTTTCGCCAATCTGCTGCCTTGCGACAATGTCTTTGCCATAGAGAGCGACAGCTACCGCACCAACCCGCTGGTCATCCAGGGGCCGGGGGCAGGGCGTGAGGTGACCGCCGGCGCCATCCAGTACGACCTCTGGCAAATCTGCGCCGAGCTGTGAGGCCGGGAAAGGAACAGTAAAAGGGCGCCTTATGGCGCCCTTTCCGTTATTCCAGATCCCTGGGGGGCGAGGTGATCGCCTCCCCGAGCATCTGATGAAAGTAGGCTTGATAGTCGAAGTCGATCCCCTCTAGGTAGGGGTTGGTTAGCACCAGCGCATGGCGCCGCTTCAGCTGCACCAGCGCCAAGGCGGGTTGAAAATGCTGACGCCAGAGACGCTGCAAGGAGCCCTTGCGCCAGGCGCGCTCCAGTCCGGTCTGTACTCGGGCCAGGGCGGCGCCATTGGCCTCGTGGCTGTAGAAGAGGTGGGGGTTGGGGTACGAGATGACGATCTGGTCATCCAGGGCCAGACCCGGCATGGTGTGGCGCCGTTGCCACTCCTGATATACCTCTCCCGCCCCCCGGCAGAAGAGATCGGCTCGCCCCCTGGCCACCAGTTTGAACAGACGCTCGTAGCCATCCACCTCCAGCACCTGCATGCCGGCGCGCTTGAGCACAAGTGCGTCCTGCCAGCCCCGCCCCTGTACCTGACGAAAGGTGCGCAGCGCCACCAGGGTACGGACCTGGGCAAAGTCGGCCTCGCGCCCCTCGTTGACGAAGCAGACCCGGTAACTGAGTATGCCCAGGGTGATGGGGAAGCGAACGTGGCCGAGATGAGGGTGTTCGCTCGGATTCAGCCAGGCATGAGAGGCGATCAGGTTGGTGTAGCTGTTCTGTGCCAGTTGCTGGAGCAGCCGGGTCCGGTTCATGGACGGCGCCTGGGCCAGTTGGTACTCCCCAAAGTCTGCCCGGGTCTCTTCCAGCGCCAGGCGCAGCAGATCCTGCTCGTAGCGGGTGCGCTGATCCTGAGGACTCTCGGGACTGACATGGGTGAAGAGGGTGGCGGCCCCGGCCTGGGGCCCTGCCAGCATGAGGGCGCAGAGCAGTGCCCGGCACAGTGCTCGCCTGTTCGTTGAGGTCATGTCGCTTCCTGATCCGCTCGCATGACCCCAGTGTAACCGGACAGGGAGCCGGGATCAGCCTGGGATCACCACAACAGTTGGCCGAGCAGGGGGGCGAGCAGCACAGTCACCATGCCCGCTATCATCATCACCATGCTGGCAACGACTCCCTCCTCATTGCCCATCTGATAGGCTCGGGCCGTGCCCGCCCCATGGGCCGATGCACCAAACCCGGCCCCCTTGCCGAGCTTGCTGCGGATGGCGAGACGGCGCAGAACCAGATCACCCACCGCCATGCCGATCACCCCAGTCAGTACCACGAACAGGGCGGTCAGGTCGCTCTGGCCACCGACGCGCTTGCTCGCCTCGACGGCGAAGGGGGTAGTGATGGAACGCATGGCCAGGCTGCGTTGCAGCATATCCGAGAGGCCCAACCAGCGTGCCAGCAGCACGGAGCTGCCCACCGCCATCACCACGGAGGCAAGTACCCCGAGGGAGAGCGACAACCAGTGCTTGCGCATCAGGGCCTGATTTTCATAGACGGGGATGGCGAAGGCGACCGTGGCCGGACCCAGCAGCCAGAGCAGCCAGTGGCTGTCGGCCATATAGGTCTCATAGGGGATGTGGCAGAGCAGCACCAGGGCGACCAGCAGTGCCGGGGCCAGCAGCAGGGGCATCAGGGGCAGGATGCGCACCCGACCATAGAGCCACTTGCTGAGGTAGTAAAACAGCAGGGTGAGGGCCAGGCAGAGCAGGCTCAGGGCTTGGCTAGTCATGGCGACGCGCCCGGCGGGCCAGTTTGAGTTCGAGCCGATAAACCCTGTCCACCACCAGGGCCGTGGTGCCGAGTACCAGCACAGTGCTGAGGCTTATCACCAGCAGGATGCGCAGCCCCTGATTGAGCAGCAACGCCTGATAGTTGACCAGAGCCACCACGGCGGGCACGAAGAACAGCAGCATCTCGGCCAGCAGCCAGCGAGATCCTGCGCTAAACCAGCGGGTCTTGACGACGCCGAGCAGGATCAGGGCGAGCAGGGCCAGCATGCCGGTGAGATTGGCGGGCAGCGGCAGATGAAACAGGCGCACGGCGCCATCGGCGAGCCACCAGATGGCGGCCAGCAGGGCGACCTGCAAGGGGGTGATAAACCAGACGGGCAGAGGCATGAGAGAGGGCCATTCGGTAAGAAGGCTTTCAGTCTACCGTCAGGCTAAACCTGCAAAAAATGAATTTAAATTATCAAATTCATGCCAAATTGGCATGATGTGACCTTAGCCCCCAGGAAGAGAGCCCATGGATATCCGTGCCCTGCGTTACTTCGTCGAACTGGTGCGTGAGCAGAGCTTCACCCGTGCCTCGGAGCGCCTGTTCGTCACCCAGCCAACCATCAGCAAGATGATCCGCAGCCTGGAAGAGGAGCTCGGTCAGCCTCTGCTCAACCGGGAGGGTCGCCGTTTTACCCTGACCGACAGCGGTCAGGTGCTCTTCACCCGTGCCCAGGAGATATTGACGCAGATGCTGCAACTGGAAACCGAGCTGGCGGATCTCCAGAGCCTCAAGGGCGGCCGCCTAGCCCTGGGGATGCCCCCCATGGTGGGTCATGTCTATGCCGATCTGATCCGCACTTATCGCCAGCGCTACCCGGCCATCGAGCTGTCTATCGTGGAATATGGCGGACGGCGCATCGAGCAGGCCGTCTTGGAGGGAGAGCTGGATCTGGCCATCACCATGCTGCCGACGCGGGAGTCGGGGGCACTCAACGCCCTGGAGCTGGCCAGCTATCCCATCCAGGTGGTGTTGCCGGCAAAACCGCACTGGCGCGAGCGGGCCTGCGTCAACTTCCCGGATCTGCGTGACGAGCCGCTGCTGCTCTACACCCAGGCCTTTACCCTGAGCGATCGCATCGAGCAGGCCTGTCAGGATGCGGGGTTCAGCACCCTGGTGGCGGCCCGGAGCAGCCAGTGGGATTTTCTCACCGCCATGGTGCGCAGCGGCATGGGGGTCGCCTTTTTGCCCGAACCTATCTGTCGCCGTTTGAACCCGGAAGGGCTGCTGCTCAGGCCGCTGTTCCCCGAATTGAGCTGGCAACTCGGAGTGATCTGGCCTCAGGGCCGATATCTGTCACGCAGCGCCGAAGCCTGGTTGGCCCTCTGCCGCGAGTTGCAGGCAGAGTAAGCCGGTATTTGAGCGCTGCGGGCAGGGCACGAACTCTCGTCATCCGCCGCCCGTCCTCGGTGTTACCAAGGCCGTCGGGGGCCACCTTGGTTTTGCTGCCCATCAGCCTGAGATCGACGCTTCAATGCGCATCAATGCCCCGAGCCGACGACAGAGCTGGCGCAGGGTCTGGTTGTCGAGACTGCCAAAGCCGAGCAACCAGCCTTCCAGCCTGGGCTCGCCAAGGTAGAACTGGCTAAGTGGACGCAGGCCCAGCCCCAAGGCGTTGGCGGCCTGGGTCCAGCGGGCCTCGCCACCCGGGGGCAGCAGCACGGCGCATTGCAGGCCTGCACCGCTGTGAATGGGGGTTAACTGGGGGCAGTGTTCGGCCAGCTCGGCCAGCAGCAGATCCCGCCTGCTCTGGTAGAGCAGGCGGCTCTGGCGCAGGTGGGTGGCGAAGTGGCCAGCCCGGATAAAGTCCGCCGTGACCGCCTGTTGCAACTGATTGCTGTGGCCATCGAAGGCGGCGCGGGCCCGGCTGAAGGCCTCCATCAGGGGGCGCGGCAGTACCAGATAGGCGAGTCGCAATGAGCCGAACAGCACCTTGCTGAAGGTGCCCACATAGATGACTCGCCCCTGATTGTCGAGCCCCTGCAGGGCGGGCAACGGCCGCTGATCGTACTGATACTCCCCATCGTAATCGTCTTCCAGAATCCAGGCCCCGTGCCGCTCGGCCTCGTGCAGCAGCGCCATCCGCCGCGCCAGAGTCATGGGGACGCCGAGGGGATACTGGTGGGCGGGGGTGCAGTAGATGAGACTTGGCCTGGGTCGCTCCCCCGCAGGGTTGAGCCCCTCCTCGTCCACCGGTACCGGATGGATGCGGGCCGCGGCGCTCTCCAGTGCGGTTCTGGCTCCCGGATAACCGGGATCTTCGACCCAGACGGTGTCGCCGGCGTCGATGAGCAACTGGGTTGCCAGCAAGATACCCTGCTGGGAGCTGGTGAGGATCAGGATCTGATCCGGCTCGCACTGCACCCCGCGTGACTGCACCAGATAACTGCTGATGGCGGCTCGCAGCTCTGCCAGCCCTTGCGGATCCCCATAATTCATCCAGTCACTGGCACCTTGGCGCCACTGCTGCTGCATCACGCGGCCCCAGAGCGCCTGAGGAAAGATCCGTGGATCCGGCTGGCTGGAGGCAAAGGAGACGCCGACCTCGGGGGCGTCGTGACAGGCGCCGCCAGCGGCCATCTCCTGACCGCGTCGCGACAGCCCGGCCGCCGACTGGGGCGGCCGGGGGACGGGGCGCACCGCCGCCAGGGCAACGAAGCTGCCGGCCCCCACCTTGCGCACCAGATAGCCCTCTGCCTCCAGGCGGCCATAGGCCAGCTCCACCGTGCTGCGGGAGATGCCAAGATCCTTGGCCAGCATGCGGCTGGCGGGCAGGCGACTGTGTTGAGGCAGATGACCGGCCAGGATAGCGCCGCGCAATGTACGTACCAGCTGCTCGTGCAGCGGCAGATCGTTCTGCTGCTGGTTGGCAAACAGGGTGGGCAGGGCACTCATGATGGCCTCCGAATGGCCTGGGGAGAGTTACTGGCCGAGATGGTGCAGCCCAATGTAGGTACCAGCTGCTCGTGCAGCGGCAGATCGTTCCGCTGCTGGTTGGCAAACAGGGTGGGCAGGGCGCTCATGACGGCCTCCGGGGTGGGCAGTTCGCTCGCGAAATTGGTCTGTTCATATTGGCAAAATTGGTCGGCGTGGCAAGGCCATTTTATCGCTACATTTGAGGAACAGAGCAAGGAGTTCATCAACCTCAAGGAGTCGGGATGTCAGAGTTCAGTGCCTTCATCAGCTGGCGGCGGGGTGCCTGCGAGCCCTTCGTCGATCAGCGTTACAGTCGGGCCCATGAGTGGACGTTTGATGGCGGCGCCAGAGTGCCCGCCTCATCATCTCCCCACGTGGTGCCCTTGCCCTATTCGGTGGCGGAAAATGTCGATCCGGAGGAGGCCTTCGTCGCGGCGCTGTCCAGCTGCCACATGCTGGTGTTTCTCTGGCTGGCGGCCAAGCAGCGCTATCTGGTTGAACACTACAGCGATAAGGCGGTCGGTATCATGGAGACCGACGAGCGTGGCCGCCAGTCGATTACCCGTGTCACCCTGCGCCCTCAGGTGGCGTTTGCCGGTAAGCGCCAACCCAGCCTGGCCGAGCTTGAGCAACTCCATCATCAGGCCCACGAAGAGTGCTTCATCGCCAACTCGGTCAGTACCCAGGTCACCACTGACGTCTCGTTATATCAGGAGTCCGTATGAGTCATGTTTTGAGCACAGGGGTAGCCAGCCCGGCGGATGCCAACACCTTCTTCGAGGCCCAGCTGAAATATCGCACCGATCCGGCCGATCTGGCCGCTGATCTGCTGGCCGGGGAAGCCGCCATCGTCGTCATCGACACCCGCTCCCCCGAGCATTATGGGAAGGCACATATCCCGGGGGCCATCTCCTTTCCCCATAGCACCATGAGCCCGGCCACCACCGAGGGGCTGGCGCGAGACAAGGTCTATGTCTGTTACTGCGACGGCATCGGCTGTAACGGCTCGACTCAGGGGGCCTACAAGCTGGCCGCGCTCGGGTTTCAGGTCAAGGAGCTGATCGGTGGCCTGCACTGGTGGCGTCAAGATGGCTTCGCGGTCGCCAGCGGCGCCCAGGCCGGAGTATTGCAAGAGGGAGGGATCGCCTGTGGCTGCTAACCACTTTACCAATGAATTCAATCAACCCCTGGGCGCTGTGGTGCCGGATTGGACGGGGGGCGAGTTCCCCCCTCATCAGGTCATGAGTGGCTGGGGCTGCCGGTTGGAGCCCCTGGATCCCGCGCAGCATGGCGGTTCGCTTTGGCAGGCGTTCAGTGCTGATGATGGCGCCATGTGGACTTATCTCACCAGCGGCCCCTTCGAGGACGAGTCTGCCCTGCGAGCCTGGTTGCAGCAGTGCGCAGCCAAGGTCGATCCCCAGTTTTATGTCATTGTCGACGAGCCGAGCGGCAAGGCGCTGGGGCTCGCCAGTTATCTGCGCATCGACCCCGCTGCGGGTAGCATTGAGGTGGGTTGGCTGCACTTCTCCCCTGCCATGCAGCGCACCCGCCTCTCGACCGCCGCCATGGCATTGATAATGGGCCGGGCCTTTGAGCTGGGCTATCGTCGCTACGAGTGGAAGTGCAACGATCTCAACCTGCCTTCACGCCAGGCAGCGCTGCGGCTCGGTTTCCGTTACGAGGGCACCTTCCGCCAGGCCAGGGTCGACAAGGGTCGTTCGCGCGATACCGCCTGGTTCTCGGTGATCGACAGGGAGTGGCCCGCCCTGCAAGGCTGCTTTGCGCGCTGGCTGGCGAATGACAACTTCGATGGGGCCGGGGGTCAGCGGCTGCGGCTCTCCGACTTGACGGCGGCCTGCCGCGCTCAGGCAGACCAGATACCCTGATCGTCGGCCGGTGCCCTCGCTGGCAACACCCGATAAAACCAAAGAGGCCCCGGATGTCGGGGCCTCTTTGCTATCTACTCTGCGACCTAATCATGGTGCTCGCCGATAGGGGCGGCTAGCCATTTCATCAGGGTCAGCATGTCTTGCGGCGCCACCCCGACCGAAAGGCCGCGTTTGCCGCCGCTCACCAGGATCTCGTCAAATTGCAGGGCGGAGTCATCGAGCACGGTGGGCAGCAACTTCTTCTGGGCCAGCGGGCTGATACCCCCCACCTTGTAGCCGGTCAGCTTCTCGGCCTCGGCAGGCTTCATCATCTCCACCTTCTTGAGGCCCGCCGCCTTGGCGAGCTGCTTGAGGCTGCACAGGCCCGATGACGGCACTATGGCCACTACCGCCTGCTTGTCGTGATGGGCGAGCAGGGTCTTGAACACCTGGGCCTGCGGCAAGCCGAGCTGGCTCGCGGCATGCTTGCCAAAATCGTCGTGGGCGTCGCACTCATAGGGGTAGAGCTTGTGGGGGATCTTGAGCTTTTTCAGCAAGTTGATAGCGGGTGTCATCGGATTTCCTCGAGCCTCGGCAAGGTCAGACAGTTTGCGCCGAGGAGAGTGGCATGACAAGTGACCAGGGGAGCGTTTCTGATTTCGGAGGTTAGCGTAACTGAATGTTCGCACCTATGATCTGGGATCTGCATCCCGCATAGCTATGCTGGCTGTAATGATATGTAGACTATCGAAAGGAATCGTAGTCATGAATATCCCAGCACTCTGCCCTCCCGATCGCTATGACATCCTCGCCCGATTAACCGCCCTCGATCGTGCCTACGGCATTGTCGAATTCGACCTCAATGGTTGCATGGTGTCGGTCAATCCACGGCTCTGTGCCATTCTCGGCTACAGCCCCGAGGAGCTGATTGGCCAGCCCCACTCTCTTCTGCTTCCTCCCGAACAGCAGGGTGAGCACGATAGTTTCTGGCAGGGGGTGCTTTGCGGAGAGATCTACGCTGGCAAGTGTCGCCGTATCATGCGCAGCGGCAGGAGCGTCTGGCTCCATGCTACCTACATGCCGATCAGCGACGAGGTGGGCTCACTGCTCGGGGTGATCAAGCTGGCTCACGATATTACCTCTGAGGTGCTGGCCGAACAGCGAGTCGAGCTGCAGAGCCAGCTGTTTGACATCATCGTCGTCGCCCATCAGAGCTTTCTGCTCGATCGCAACCTCGCCTCCGCCTGCGATACAGTCTTCGAACGGCTGTTGAGCGTGAGCCAGAGTGATTACGGCTTTATCGGTATAGTCCAGTGCGAAGAAGAGCGGCTCAGCCTGTATGTTCCCTCCATCTCCAATGTCTCCTGGAATGAGGCCACCCATGCATGGTACGAGCAGCAGAGGCAGGATAGGGGCGGGCTCATTTTTAGCAAACTAGACAACTTGTTTGGTCATGTGGTGACTCACAACACCCTGGTGTGCTGCAACGATCTGCCGAGCCATCCGGCGAGTCGCGGCGTCTCGCCCCCTGGACATCCCCATCTGGACAGCTTCCTTGGTATCCCGATCCGCCACAAGGGCGAGGCTATCGGCATGATTGCCCTGGCTAACCGACCAGGTGGCTTCGATGAAGCGCTGGTCACGTTGCTCGACCCCCTCACCACAACCCTCGGCACCCTGATCCACGCACGTAACCTGGAGGACGAGCGCAACCGGATGGAACGGGTGCTGCGTTTCAATGCCGAGCACGACTTTCTTACCAAATTACCCAACCGCAGCAGCTTCTTCATCCAGGCCAATATATTGTTCGATCACTTGCAGCACCACCCGGCGGAGAGAGAGGCGTGCTGCCTGGCCCTGATCGACATCGATCTCTTCAAGCAGATCAACGATGAATATGGCCATCTGGCCGGAGATGCCGTGCTAAAGGACTTGGCTCAGTTGCTGTTGCAGGCGGTGCGCAGCCAGGATCTGGTGGCGCGCTTTGGCGGAGAGGAGTTCATCATGCTGCTGCGCGGCGCTACCCTCAAGGATGCCCAAGAGGTCATGGATCGCACCCGCCAGCAGATAGAGCACCACGTTTTTTTACATCATGATCAATCGATCGCCGTCACCATCAGCGTGGGCCTTACCCCTTATCAGCCGAGCTACCACTGCATGGACGACTGGCTGCAATGCGTCGATCTGCGCCTCTATGATGCCAAGCGGCAGGGACGTAACCGGATTGCCTAGCGCTGCGGGGATGATGTACTACCCGAAACAGAAAGGGCGCCGAGGCGCCCTTTGTCATGGATGGAGATGGATGGCTTGCGCCAATCAACCTGTGTTGCGCATGCCTGCGGCGATACCGGCGATGGTGACCATCAGCGCTTGATCTATCTCCTCGTGCAGGGATTCCGGATTGCTGCGTGAGCGGTTGAGCAGCTCGGCTTGCAACACGTTGAGGGGATCCGTGTAGGGGTTGCGCAGCTTGATGGACTCCTTGATCCAGGGTTGATCGTCGAGCAAGTCTCCCTGGGGACGCAGGGCCAGCACCAGCTCGGCGGCAGCCTCCAGCTCGGCGCGCAGCTGCTTGCCAAGCGGCCAGAGGCTTTCGGGTACCAGACGGGTGTCATAGTACTCCGCCAGCCAGGTATCGGCCTTGAGGAACACCATCTCCAGCATCTCGAGGCGAGTGCGGAAGAAGGGCCATTGACGGCTCATCTCTTCCAGCACGGACTGATGACCACTGTCGATGGCTTGCTTCAGGCCCTCATGGGCACCGAGCCAGGCCGGCAGCATCAGCCGGTTCTGGGTCCAGGCGAAGATCCAGGGAATGGCGCGCAGGCTCTCGACGCCGCCATTGGGCTTGCGCTTGGCGGGACGGGAGCCGAGCGGCAGCTTGCCGAGCTCCATCTCCGGGGTGGCGGCGCGGAAGTAGGGCACGAAGTCCGGGTGGCCGCGCACTATGCTGCGGTAATGTTCGCAAGAGGCCTCGGCCACCTGCTCGATCACGGTGCGCCAGCTCTCTTTGGGCTTGGGCGGCGGCAGCAGGTTGCCCTCCAGCACGGCGCTGGTATAGAGGTTCAGACTGTTGATGGCGACTTTCGGCAGGCCGAACTTGAAGCGGATCATCTCGCCCTGTTCGGTGACCCGCAGGCCGCCGCGCAGGGATCCCGGTGGTTGAGAGAGGATCGCTTGATGGGCTGGGGCGCCGCCACGACCGACGGTGCCGCCACGGCCATGGAACAGGGTGAGCCGCACCTTGTTGGTTTCGGCCAGGGCCACCAGGGACTCCATGGCGGCGTACTGGGCCCAGCCGGCGGCCATCATGCCCGCATCCTTGGCAGAATCCGAGTAGCCGATCATCACGTATTGGCGGCCCTGGATGTAACCACGGTACCAATCTACCGACAGCAGGCGATCCATTACCGCAGTGCCTGCCATCAGATCTTCCTGGGTTTCGAACAAAGGGGCAACCGGCATGCGGAACTTGCAACCCGCTTCTTTGAGCAAGAGTTGCACCGCCAGTACGTCCGAGGGGGCACCGGCCATGGAGATGATGTAGATGCCGAAGGCGTCCGGATCATGGGCGGCGATCACCTTGCAGGTGTCGATGGTCTCCTTGGTCTCTGCGCTCGGCTCCCAGTCGGCGGGCAGCAGCGGGCGACGCGAGTTGAGCTCGTTCAGCAGGAAGGCCTGCTTGTCATCTTCGCTCCACTCGGCGTAGTCGCCCATGCCCAGATAACGGGTCAGCTCGGAGAAGACCTGACCGTGGCGCTCGCCATCCTGACGGATATCGAGTTTGACCAGATGGATGCCAAAGCAGGCCAGCTTGCGCAGCACGTCCAGCAGCATGCCGTCGGCGATGTTGCCCATGCCGCAGGCGTGCAGCGAGTGATAGCAGAGCTCCAGCGGCTCGCGCAGCTGGGCCGTGGTCTTGATCAGATCCCGGTTCTCGCTCGCCTGGTTCTGTACCTTGGCGGTGAGAAAATCCTGGGTCTCGCGCAGTTGCTCGCGTAACTCGCGCACCAGGGCGCGGTAAGGCTCGGCGTGATCGCCAACCCGTTCGCGCACGGCATCGGTGCAATCGGACATGGAGAGCTCTGAGGTGAGCTCCTTGATGTCTTTGTAGAAGAGGCTCACCGCCATCCAGCGGCCCAGCTCCAGCACCTCGGCGGTCACCTTGGCGGTGACGAAGGGGTTGCCGTCACGGTCACCGCCCATCCAGGAGGTGAACTTGACCGGGGCGGCGTCCAGGGGCAGGCGCACACCCAGGTGCTGCTGCAGACGCTCGTCCAGGTTGCGCATAAATTCGGGGATGGCGGGCCAGAGGCTGTTTTCCACCACGGCGAAGCCCCATTTGGCCTCATCGACCGGGGTCGGACGCTGCACCCGGATCTCGTTGGTGTGCCAGGCCTGATTGACCAGCTGTTCGATGCGACTCTCGATCTTGTCCCGCTCGCGGGGCAGCAGATCGGAGAGTTCAAGGGCTTCCAGGCAGTCGTTGAGCTGTACATGCTTGTGGATCAGGGTGCGACGGGTCACCTCGGTCGGGTGTGCGGTCAGCACCAGGTCGATATCGAGCTCGCGCACCGCCTGGATGATGGCTTCCTGGGAGAGGTTGGAGGCCTTGAGCTTGGCGAACATCTCCTCCAGGGGATCCGGGGTGCAGATATGCTCCTCGCAATGGCGGGAGATGGTGTGGAACTGTTCGGCCACGTTGGCCAGGTTGAGGAACTGGCTGAAGGCGCGGGCCACCGGCAACAGTTCGTCATCCGAGAGATTGCGCAGGGTGTCGAGCAGTTGCTCTCTGTCGGCCTCATTGCCTTTGCGAGAGGACTTGGCCAGTTGGCGAATGGTCTCGATCTTGTCGAGGAAGGCTTGGCCCTGATGGTCCTTGATGGATTTGCCCAGCAACTGGCCCAACATGCCCACATTGGCGCGTAGCGCTGCGTAAGTATCGTTCATTCCACATCCTTATTTTTGTTGGTGCCCGGCCGCCGCTCCTCGGCATGGGGCTGCCCCACTTATTGTTGTGCGATTACAACATATGCTCCGTCATCTTAGGGGGACAATCTACCCAGATTGTCTGCGCAAGGTCAAATAACAAGCCGATTAAGAACATGTATTTTCGATAGTTCCCTGGTTTGGCCGAGTCCCTTTGCCCCGCTTGTTGTCATGTAACTTTCCTACATATCCGGTTGCGCCTCCCTGCGCTCGGTTGCACCTGTTGCGAATGAATCGCTAGCCGTACAAGGGATGGATCCGATGACATCCATCGCCTCGGGCCTTCCTCCTTGGCTGCGTCGGTTAGACGCAGCAACCACGGGGCAGACGGGGCCCATCATCGGATCTGCTAGACGCAGAAGGGATGGGTCAGATGCCATTCATTGTCTCGGGCCTTCCTCCTTGGTTGCCTCGGTTAGACGCAGCAACCACGGGGTCGATGGGGCCCATCGATCGGATCTGCTAGACGCAGAAGCGGCGGATCAGATGTTGCAGCACTGCCTTGGTCGGTTCGACGAAAGAGAGATCCAGGTATTCGTCCGGCTGGTGTGCCTGGGCGATGTGGCCAGGACCCATTACGATGGTCTGGCAGCCGAGCTGCTGGATGAAGGGGGCCTCGGTGCAGTAGTTGACCGATTCGGCGCGCTTGCCACTCGCCTGTTCGGCTTCACGCACCAGCAGGGAGCTGTCATCACAGGCGTAGGCGGGGATGGGCTCGTGCAGGTGTTGCAGGTGCAGGCAGCCGGGTTGGTGGATTTCTATGGGGGAGAGCGCCTCCTTGAGCAAGCCCAGCAACTCATCCGGACCGACCTGGGGAGTGGGGCGCATGTCGATGTGCAACTCGCAGCAACCGCAGATGCGATTCGGGCTATCGCCCCCCTGGATGTAACCCAGATTCAGGGTAGGTTGCGGCACCGCGAAGCGGTGATCTGCATACTTATCCTTGAGGCTGCGTTGCAGCGCCAATACCTGCCCCATGGCCTGATGCATGATCTCCAGGGCGTTGATGCCGTTGGCGGGATCCGAGCTGTGACCGCTGCGACCCGTGATGCGAATGGCTTCGGACATGTGGCCCTTGTGGGCTACCACGGGCACCAGCCCCGTGGGTTCGCCTATCACCGCATAGTCGGGTTTTAGCTCGGCGGCCGCGGCGATGGCGCGAGCCCCCGCCATGGTGGTCTCCTCATCGGCGGTGGCCAGAATGCGCAGGGGCTTGTTGAGGGTCTTGAGATCGATGCCTTTGAGCGCCTCGACGATAAAGGCGAAGAAGCCCTTCATGTCGATGGTACCAAGGCCATAGAGGCGGTTGCCCTCTTCTGTCACCTTGAAGGGATCCTTGCGCCAGGCGCCCTGGTCGAACGGCACCGTATCGGTGTGACCTGCCAGCAGCAGCCCCCCCTCACCCTGGCCATAGGTGGCGACCAGATTGTACTTGCCGGGCAAGTCCGGCAACGCGGTCACGTCACACTGAAAACCGAGTTGGCCGAACCAATCGGCCAGCAGCCTGATCACCCCTTGATTGCTCTGATCCCACTTGGGGTCCGTGCTGCTGATAGAGGGTATTGCAATAATATTCTTATAAAGTGAAAAAAAATCCTGATTGGCCACTAGCTCCTCCTTGCACCCTCGGAAGGTTTCTGTTAGAAAATACAAATGCAAACTGAGTGAATGAATATTCTGTTCTTGCGCTCATCGATAAGGCTCTAGTTGTAAGGGAAAGTCAATGTTCTGTCACCTGATCTATCACCGACGACGCAACCCCGCCTGAATTGCCTCCGCATGAGCTGACCCGCTCGTTGCACACTTGCTACGCAAGAATGGAGAGGCGATTCACGGCCTCTTAATCCTTATGCAGCATCATGCTGTGAACCCACTCCTCAGATTTTGGAATTGATCAATGCTTAACACCGTTATCGTCGGTGCCAGTGGCTACGCGGGAGCAGAGCTGGCCGCCCTGGTGCAGAACCACCCCCAACTCAAGCTGTTCGGCCTCTATGTCTCCGCTGGCAGCCAGGACGCCCACAAGCGTTTCTCCTCTCTTCATCCCCAGTGGGTCGGCGAGCTGGATCAGCCGCTGCTGCCCCTGGATGAGGATGGCATGACCCGGATCCTGACCCAGGCCGATCTGGTGCTGCTGGCCACCGCCCACGAGGTGAGTGCCGATCTGGCGCCCAAGTTCCTGGCCAAGGGACTGCCGGTGTTCGATCTCTCCGGTGCCTTCCGGGTGCAGGATCAACAGTTCTATCAGGACTACTACGGCTTCACCCACGCCAATGAACAGTGGCTGGCACAGGCTGCCTACGGCCTGGCCGAGTGGAACAGCGAGGCCATTGCGGCCGCCCAGCTCATCGCCGTGCCCGGCTGCTACCCGACCGCCTCCCTGTGCGCCCTCAAGCCGCTGCAACAGGCGGGTCTCATCAAGGCGGACTGGCAGCCCATCATAAACGCGGTCTCCGGTGTCTCTGGCGCCGGCCGCAAGGCATCGGTCAACACCAGCTTCTGCGAAGTGAGCCTGAGCCCTTATGGCACCTTCACTCACAGACATCAGCCGGAGATCAGCCATCACCTCGGCAAGGGCGTGCTGTTCCAGCCACACCTTGGCAACTATGTGCGTGGCATTCTGGCCACCATCTATGTGCAACTGGCCGAGGGGGTGACCCCGGAGCAGGTGGATAGAACCTATCTCGCCGCCTACGAAGGCAAGCCCCTGGTGCGCCTCACCGGTCAGATGCCCTCCATCCGTGGTGTGGCGAGCACTCCTTATTGCGATCTGGCCTGGCAGCAGCAGGGCAACATGCTGGTGGTGGTCTCTGCCATCGACAACCTGCTCAAAGGTGCGGCCTCTCAGGCTATTCAGTGCGTGAACATCAAGTTTGGTTTTGAACCGGCCACCGGCCTGATTTAAGGAAGGATCGAGAAGATGAACAAACAGACATTGGTAATCAAGTTGGGTGGTGCCCTGATCGAGAGCGATGAGGCCCTGACCGCCCTGTTCGCGACCTTGAAGACCTTCCTGGACGAGCAGCACAGACCTCTGGTGCTGGTACATGGCGGTGGCTGCCTGGTCGATGATCTGCTCAAGGGACTGGGGCTCACCTCCACCAAGAAGCATGGCCTGCGGGTGACCCCATTCGACCAGATCCCCTTTGTCGCGGGTGCGCTGGCCGGTACGGCCAACAAGCAGATGATGGCCAAGGCCATCGCCTGCGGCATCCCGGCGGTGGGGCTCTGCCTGGCTGATGGCGGTCTGTGCCAAGTCGTGCAGCTGGATCCTGAGCTCGGCGCGGTCGGTGACTGTTCACCGGGCAACCCGGCGCTGGTGCACGGTATTCTCTCCCAGCAGTTCCTGCCGGTCATCAGCTCCATCGGCATCACGGCGGACGGCCAGCTGATGAACGTCAATGCGGATCAGGCCGCCACCGCCATCGCAGAAACACTGGATGCGGATCTGGTGATGCTGTCGGACGTGAGCGGCATCCTGGATGGCAAGGGCAAACTGCTTCCCCAGCTGGACAAGGCCACCGCTCAAGATCTGATGGAGAAGGGTGTCATCACCGATGGCATGGCCGTCAAGGTGAAGGCCGCGCTGCACGCAGCAGAAACCCTGGGCCAGCCGGTTTGTGTCGCCAGCTGGCGCTACCCGGATCAGCTGCTCAAGCTGCTTGGCGGCGCCGCCATCGGCACCCAGGTAACCCTCTAAGCGCGATAAAAGGACGATTCGATGCAACATCTGCTCAAAGACAGCGACCTCGACAAGGCCCAGATCCTGGCCCTGATTGCTCTGGGCAAGCAGGTCAAGGCAAATCCGAAAAAGTACGGCCAGGCCCTGGCGGGCAAGGCGGTGGTCACCCTGTTCGAGAAGCCCTCCCTGCGCACCCGGGTCACCTTCGACATCGGCATCGCCAAGCTGGGTGGCCATAGCGTCTACCTGGATCAGCAAAACGGTGCGCTTGGCAAGCGCGAATCCGTGCAGGATTTCGCTGCCAATCTGTCCCGTTGGTGTGATGCCATCGTTGCCCGGGTATTCGATCACCAGACCCTGGTCGACCTGCAAAAGTACGCGACCGTGCCCGTGGTCAACAGCCTGTGCAACCTCTACCACCCCTGTCAGGGGCTGGCCGATTTCATGACCATCGCCGAACACTATGACGACCTGTCCAAGGTCAAGCTTGCCTACCTGGGGGATGGCAACAACGTCAGTCACTCCCTGCTGCTCCTGGGGGCGACGCTCGGCACGGACGTGACCCTGATCTGTCCGAAAGGCCATGGCCCGGACACCCAGATATTCAAGCAGGCAGAGGCGCTGGCGGCCCTGTCCGGGGCGGCCATTCATATCAGTGACGACGTAGCCGACATCGAGGGCTTCGATGTTGTCTACACCGATACCTGGGTCTCCATGGGTGACAACACCCCAATGGAGCAGGTAAAAGAGATCTTCATGCCTTATCAGATCAACCAGGCCCTGCTCGACCGGACCGGTATCCAGCATGTGCTGCACTGCCAACCGGCCCATCGGGAGCTGGAGATCACCTCGGAAGTGATGGATGGCCCCGCCTCCCTCATCCTGGACGAGGCAGAAAACCGGATGCATATCCAGAACGCCATCTTGCTGACCCTGATGGGCCACAGCTGAGCGACCGACCCTGTTTTTAATGTTTTCAAGATTGATCATGGAGAGAAGTAAATGAGTGGAATCAACAAGATAGTACTGACTTACTCGGGCGGACTGGATACCTCGGCCATCATTCCTTGGCTCAAAGAGCACTACAACGCCGAGATCATCGCCTTCGTGGCCGATGTCGGTCAGGGTGAAGATGACCTGGAAGGGGTGGAAGAGAAGGCCCTGGCCTCAGGTGCTACCAAGTGCATCGTCTATGACCTGAAGGAAGAGTTCGTCAAAGAGTACGTCTACCCGACCCTGAAGACAGGCGCCATCTACGAAGGCACTTACCTGCTGGGTACCTCCATGGCCCGTCCGGTGATTGCCAAGGCCATGGTGGAAGTGGCCAAGGCCGAAGGGGCCGACGCCATCGCCCACGGTTGCACCGGCAAGGGCAACGATCAGGTTCGTTTCGAAGGGGCCGTGGCCGCGCTGGCTCCCCAGCTCAAAGTGATCGCCCCCTGGCGCATCTGGGACATGCGTTCCCGTGAAGAGCTGCTTGCCTATCTGGAAGCGCGCAACATCCCCTGCAAGGCGACCCTGAAGAAGCTTTACAGTCGCGATGCCAACGCCTGGCACATCTCCACCGAGGGTGGCGAGCTGGAGAGCACCTGGAACGAGCCGTCCGACGCCGTCTGGCAGTGGACCGTCTCCCCGGAGCAGGCACCGAACGAGCCGGAATACGTCAAGCTGACCGTCAAGCAGGGCGAGATCGTGGCCGTGGACGACCAGGCCCTGAGCCCCTATCAGGTGCTGGTGACCTTGAACGAGCGCGCCGGCAAACATGGCGTCGGTCGTATCGACATCACAGAGAACCGTCTGGTGGGCATGAAGTCCCGTGGTTGCTACGAGACGCCGGGCGGCACCGTCATGATGGCGGCCCTGCGCGCCATCGAAGAGCTGGTGCTGGACAAACCAACCCGCTCCTGGCGTGAGAAGCTCGGCGCCGAGTTCTCCCACTTGGTCTATGACGGCCGTTGGTTCACTCCGCTGTGCAAGGCGGTGCTGGCTTCCGCCAACGCCATCGCCGAGGATTTGGACGGCGAAGTGGTGCTGAAGATGTACAAGGGCCAGGTGAACGCGACCCAGAAGCGTTCCGCCAACAGCCTCTACTCCGAAGATTTCGCCACCTTCGGCGCCGACGAGGTGTACGACCAAAGCCATGCCGAAGGCTTCATCCGTCTCTACACCCTGGCTAGCCGCATTCGTGCCTTGAAAGAACAGAACCTGGCGGTCGGCGGTGACCATACCCACGGTTGATACTGTGTCTCAGCCAATCAGGAATAATCCTGATTGGCTGAATAAACCAAGGATGAAATGATATGAATATGAAGCTATGGATGGCTGTATTCTCAACGTTTTTACTCGCTGCATGTGCAACCAAGCAGTACCCTCAAGCCCCCTTGGTTAGTGCCGAAGAGTCAGCTGTATTTGACTGTCAGGCGATCAACGTGGAAATTGCCAAAACTCGTAGCATTCAGGCAGAGATTGAACGTACTGGTGAGTTTGATGGTAAGACAGTCCTTGGTGCATTAGGCGATTTCGGTATTGGCAATGGAATTGCTAAGACTGAGGCAAGACAAAAGGCGAGTGATCGCCTGACACAGCTGCGAGCATTGGAAGCTGCCAAATGCAGTGGTTAGGATGGTTGATTACGGAACATGGTTTTCTTAGTTACCAATGTTGATTGGAAGAATTTTGAGCTCTTCTGGTAGAAGAGCTTTTCGCATTCAAGGAGAGCAGTATGGCACTTTGGGGTGGACGCTTCAGTCAGGGAGCCGATAGTCGGTTCAAGCAATTCAATGACTCCTTGCGCTTTGACTACCGTCTGGCAGAGCAAGACATTCAAGGCTCCATGGCCTGGGCCCGCGCTCTGGTCACGGTCGGTGTCTTGACCGCCGACGAGCAAGGAAAACTGCAACAGGCGATGGAAGTGCTGCTCGCCTCTGTGCAGCGGGATCCCCAGCAGATCCTCAGTTCCGATGCCGAGGACATTCACTCCTGGGTCGAAAGTCAGCTCATCGCCGCCGTCGGCGATCTTGGCAAGAAGCTGCATACTGGCCGCTCGCGCAACGATCAGGTCGCCACCGATCTCAAACTCTGGTGCAAGGCGCAAGGGGAGCTGCTTGCCGCCTCCATCACTGCTCTGCAAGCCGGGCTGGTCGCTTCGGCCCGTGTCAATCAGGCTGCCGTGCTGCCGGGCTACACCCACTTGCAGCGTGCCCAGCCGGTCACCTTCGCCCACTGGGCGCTGGCCTATGTGGAGATGCTGGATCGCGACTATTCCCGCCTGCAGGATGCGCTCAAGCGGCTCGACACCAGCCCCCTTGGCTGTGGCGCCCTGGCGGGTACCGCTTATGCCATCGACCGCGAGGCGCTGGCACTGGACATGGGTTTTAGCGGCGCGACCCGCAACAGCCTGGATTCGGTGTCGGACAGGGACCACGTGGTGGAGCTGATGCACGTGGCGTCCCTCTCCATGGCGCACCTGTCACGCTTTGCCGAAGACCTCATCTTCTACAACACCGGCGAAGCGGGCTTCGTCGAGCTCTCCGATGCGGTCACCTCGGGTTCCTCCCTGATGCCCCAGAAGAAGAACCCGGATGCGCTGGAGCTCATTCGTGGCAAGACAGGGCGGGTAGTCGGCGCCCAGATGGCCATGCTGATGAGCCTCAAGGCGTTGCCGCTGGCCTACAACAAGGACATGCAGGAAGACAAGGAAGGGCTGTTCGATGCCCTGGACACCTGGCATGACTGCCTCGACATGGCGGCCCTGGTCCTGATCGATCTGAAAGTGAACGGCGAGCGCACCAAGGCGGCCGCCCAGGGCGGCTACGCCAACGCCACCGAGCTGGCGGACTATCTGGTCGCCAAGGGTATCCCCTTCCGCGAGGCGCACCATATCGTCGGTGAAGTGGTGGTGCAGGCCATCAAGTTGAAGAAACCGCTGGAAGAACTCTCTTTGCCTGAGTTCCAGCGCTTCAGCCCCGTCATTGGCGAGGATGTCTATCCCAACCTGGAGCTGGAAGCGACCCTGGCCAAGCGGGTCGCCAAGGGCGGCGTTGCCCGCGAGCTGGTAGATGCGGCCCTCACCGCCGCCGAACAGTGGCTGGCCAAGCGAGCGGGTTAACCCCACCGGCTTGTCATTCGAATAAGAAAGCAAAACGGCAACCCCAGGGGTTGCCGTTTTTTGTTTGCCTGATGATGAAGGGGAGGGAGATGGCCTGCGGAGATGCCAGGAAAATGAGGCTGCATCCTCAGTCCTGGTGTGTGGCATGGGCCTGCTGTACTGCCTGGGTGAGCAGGCTTTGCAACTGGCGTCCGGCCTCACCGGATCCATTGCCTGCTCCCAGCAGTACGACCCCCAGCGTGCCCGGCGACGGCAGCACATTGGCCAAGGGGGAGAGAGAGGCCGGCATACCGATGGCAGAGCGCACAGTGATCCCGAGCCCTGCCTGCAAGGCCGCCCAGATCCCGCCCAAGCTCTGGCTGGTGAAGGCGATGCGCCACGGGATACCTGCGTCGTCCAGAGCCTTGATGGCCCGTGATCGCATCAGGCAGGGGGCATCAAAGAGCACCAGGGGCAAGGGCTCTCCGCGTGCCAGCAGGGGCGCCGGATCCCAGTTCGGGTGAGCAATCCACTGGAGTGACACCAAATCGATGAGATGGGCGTCCATCCTCTCTTCCGGGTGCTGCCAGGCCAGGGCCATGTCGAGGGTTCCCTCCCTGATCCCTTTCATCAGCTGCGCATTGCGATCGATGCGCGTCGTCATGCGAAGCGCGGGGTGCAGGCGACAGAGGGGGCCCAGCACGGCCGGCAGTAGGGATTCACCAAAATCTTCCTGAACCCCCAGCCTGATCTCCCCTTGCAGCAGTTCCCCTTTCAGGACAAGCACGGCTTCGTCATTGAGCTCAAGCAGCCGTTTGGCATATCCCAGCAGTCGTTCGCCACTGGCCGTCGGGACCAGGTGGCGGCCCCTCTTCATAACCAGTTCGGTACCGCATTGCTGTTCGAGTTTTTTCAACTGGGCGCTGACCGCCGAGGTGGAACGGCACAGCCGCTGCGCCGCCAGCGCAAAGCTGCCACAGTCCAGCCCAAGGACATAACTGCGCAGAGCATCGAGATCCAGGTTCAGGGGAAGGGGTTGCATGATTGTCCTGATAATTGGGATTGTTTGTCTTAAACGTTTTGATTTTTAAAATTGTAGCAGTGATAGAGAGTGGCTTCACCAACCAAGGAGATTGCCATGACCCATCCTGTTCTTGATCGTGACGACCTGGCGCTGGCAGCGCCGAGACTGTCCCAGCTGGCGGAAGAGACGCTGTTTGGCGATATCTGGCAGCGGCCCGCATTGTCTGCGCGCGAACGCAGCCTGATCACCCTGGCCATACTGGCATCGCTGGGCCGGGTGCAACAGCTGCCGTGGCACATAGCGTTTGCCCAGCAAAACGGCCTGACACGGGAGCAGTTGGAGGAGCTGTTCACCCATCTCGCTTTCTACGCCGGATTGCCTGCGGCGGTCACCGCCGTGAGCTACCTGCCCAGCCGTGAGGAGCCGCACCCATGCCGCTGACCCGTATCACTCTGCGCGAGGGGATGAGTGACGCGCGCCTGCAACAGCTCTCCGACCTCTATCATGAGACCCTGGTGGAGGTGTTTGATGTACCGCCGGAGGACAAATTCCAGATCCTGGAGGCCTTGCCAGCCAAGGCGCTTGTTTATCATCCCCATTATCAGACCGGCCGCCGGGACGGCGACTTCATCCTCTTCCAGATCCTGGCGGGAAAGCCGCGCAGTACAGTGGTCAAGCAGCGGCTCTATGAGCGGCTTGCCGAGCGCCTGCATGCGGAGCTGGGCATCCATCCCGACAACCTTATGGTGGTGATCCAGCAAAACGGCAGTGAGGAGTGGAGCTTCGGACGGGGTCTGATGTTTCGGCAGGGGGTGAGCTTATGATCGCCATGCACTACAGATTCACCCTGCCGGCGGACTACGACATGGCGCTGATCGAGCAGCGGATCGCCAGCAATGGCGCCAAACTCGACGGCTTCCCCGGCTTGCTGTTCAAGGCCTATCTCTATGGCCGCCATGACGAGGTCGCGCTGCCATGCCGGGAGAACCGCTATGCCCCCTTCTATGTGTGGCAAAGCGCCTGGGCGATGCACAGTTTCCTTGCCAGCGAGGGCTTTGCGGCGCTCACCAAGCAGTTTGGCTGGCCCCATATCGAGACCTGGCATCTGCTGTCAGCCCCGCAGATGGAGGCGCTTGACCAGGCCAGGGTGGCCATCTTGCGGCGCACCCGCATTACGCCGCATTGCAGCCTGGCCGAGCTGCACACCGGGGCCATGCTGAGCGGATGGGATCTTTCCCGTTGGCAATGGCTGGAGGTGGATCTCTTGGCGTCACTCCCACAGGCGATACCGGCAGGGGCCGATGTGTATCATATTGGCTATCTGGCCAGGGGGGCCCTTCATCCTGAACAGGTGGATGGCCTTCACCCGGCAGTTATCCTGGGGGCCGCCCCTATGCCCGGGGCGCCCCGATGACAGTTCATCCGGCGGGGCTTCTCTTGTGCTGTGCCGCCACGTAAGTCGGTGGCGGCCAAGGCTTTCTTCGGTGGCGCTCGGCAGGCAAACTCGAGATGATGCTCTCCCCCATGGGAGTATCACGACGCGTTTCGTACAGACAACCCCCCCGGATAAAGGAGCCTGCATGTACCTGCCACCCCATTTCGCCGTTACCGATCCCGAGGCGTTGCACCAACTGATCCTGGCCCATCCGCTGGGGGCCCTGATCACCTGTGGTGAGCGGGGGCTGGATGCGAACCATCTGCCGTTCGAGTTCGATGCCGGGGAGGGGGAGCATGGGGTCTTGCGGGCCCATGTGGCGCGCAACAACCCGCTCTGGCAGGAGGTGCAGGATGGTGACGAGGTGCTGGTGATCTTCAAGGCTGCGGATGGCTACATCTCCCCCAACTGGTATCCGAGCAAGCAGGCGCACCACAAGCAGGTGCCCACCTGGAACTATGCCGTGGTCCATGCCCACGGCCGAATTCGTATTCACGATGATGCCCGCTTCGTGCGCCGCCTGCTCGCCACCCTGACCCGCACCCATGAGGCTGCCGAGCCCGTTCCCTGGAAGATGGCTGATGCGCCGCGCGACTATCTGGAGGCCATGGTGGCGGCTGTGGTGGGCATAGAGATCGAGATCGATCGGCTGGTCGGCAAGTTCAAGCTGAGCCAGAACAAGGAGGAAGGGGACAGGCTGGGAGCGATCACTGCATTGCGCGAGCGGGGCTGCGACGCCCTGGCCGGGGCCATGGAAGGGCCGAGCCGGGGCCGATAGCCTAGGGGATTTCAGCGCCTCGCCCAGCGGCGAGGAGGACGGAGATCCTCTCCTTAACGCGGCAACCCCGGGTGGCCGTTTGCTATCTGGCCTAGTGGCGGGCATCTTGCGCGCACGCCCGAGCTTGCTGCAGGCCGCCCGCTTTGCGCCATGGCAGCCACCTCGGTGTTACAGCTCCTCGAAGGGACGGCGCTTCTCCTGCTCCAGCACGATGGCCTCCAGGTTGGCGACCCGCTCCTGCAACTGCCTGATGAGGAGATCCTGCTTGCCGAGGCGATCCGTGATGCGGGCATCTCCCAGCTGGTAGCGGGCGCGCTTGCCGAGATAGCCGAACAGCATGCTGATCAGGACAATAAGGACGATGGCGGTCCACAGACTCATGTTTGCCTCCCTGGCAGCAGGACCCCGGTCGGGGTCAGTCCGGCCATTTTGACAGCCCAGCCCCGTCTTGCCCAGCGGGGGATCCCATCTTGGCTGATTTGTAAGAGTTTGGTTACAAAAAGCCTGCCAATTGCCTCGACCCTGGCGCGCCAGTGCTGGTAAGTTAGGCCGATCTTCGTAGCCAGATTGATAATGCCATGGACAGTAAAGTCATTCTCATCGTCGATGACAGCCAGGCGCTGACCGATACCCTCACCGAATATCTGGGCCGCGCCGGTTTCGAGGTACGCACCGCCTGTGATGGCGAGGCCATGTGGCAGCAGGTGCGCCAGGGCATGCCGGATCTGGTGATCCTGGACGTGATGCTGCCCGGGGATGACGGCTTCACCCTCTGCTCCCAGCTGCGCCGCCTCTCCAACGTACCCATCATGATGCTGACCGCCGTGACCGAGGATGCCGATCGCATCGCCGGGCTCGAGATAGGGGCGGATGACTACCTCACCAAGAGTTTCAATCCCCGGGAGCTGCTGGCCCGGATCAAGGCGCTGCTGCGGCGCAGCCGTCTCACTCAGCAGGCGGCGACCGCCCGGCGCATCAGCTTCGGCCCCTGGACCCTGGACAGCGTGACCCGTCAGCTCTCCCGTGCGGGGGAGGCGCCGCGTCAGCTGTCGGGGGCCGACTACACCCTGCTCGGCCTCTTCATTCGCCACCCCAATGAGCTGCTCAGCCGTGATCTCATCTCCCAGGAGATCTGGGGGAGGGAGAGCGACCCGTTCGAGCGGGGCATAGACGTACAGGTCTCCCGGCTGCGCCAGGCCCTGGATGACAAGGATCGTACCCTGATCATGACGGTGCGCAACAAGGGCTACATGCTGGCGACCGAGACCGTCTATGAGGCCTAGCCGTGGCTGGGGGCCCCGCTCCCTGGCCAGCCGCACCAGCCTGTTCCTGCTGTGCGTCATCCTGGCCGCCGAGCTGTGCGCCGGTTATTTCTGGTATCGCCACAGCAACCAGGCTCAGGAGCAGGGCTTGATCAGCACGGTGCGCAGCATGGCCCTGAGCGCCTCCTCCACCATCGCCTTCTTTCGCAAGCTGCCCCAGGATTACCGCCATCTGGTGCTGGAGCAGCTGCGCAACATGGGGGGCACCCGCTTCTTCGTCTCCCTCAACAATCACCCGCTGCCGGTGACCCCCATCTCGGGTTCGTCCCGCCGCGAGCACATGGTGACCGAGGTGCGGCGCGTGCTGCAGCAGGAGCTGGGCAGCGAGGTGACCACCCGGGTCGAGTTTACCAATCGTGCCGATCTGCGGGTGTTCAACACCGAGCTCCCCATCGACGACTTGCCCCTGAACTGGGCCCACTACAGCCTGGCACTGGGGGAGCTCAATCCGCCGATCCTGGTGATACAGATCGCCGTGTCGCCCACCGCCTGGTTCTATCTGGCGGCCGCACTGCCCGCCCCTTACGACAGCCTGGATCCCCGCTTCTTCACCCTGAATCAGCTCGGCTTCATGCTGGGCTCGGCGCTCATCATACTGATTGCCACCTGGTGGGTGGTGCGCAAGGAGATAAGGCCCATCCGCAACCTGGCGCGGGCCGCGACCTTGCTCGACAGCAAGCGGGAGGTGCCCGAGGTGCAGGAGGAGGGGAGCAGCGAGACCCGCGCCGCCATCCACGCCTTCAACAAGATGCAGCGGCGCATCAGCAGCCACCTGCATGAGCGTGATCTGCTGTTCAGCGCTATGTCCCATGATCTGAAAACCCCTCTGGCCTGCCTCAAGCTGCGTACCGAGATGCTGGATGATGCCGAGGTGCGGGACAAGTTCGCAGCCCATCTGGACGAGATGGAGCTGATGGTGAAGGGTGCCTTGCAGTGCATGAAGGAGACCCATATCCACGAGGAGATAGAGGCGCTGGATCTGATGGGCATGCTGCGCCGCTGTGGCGAGCTCTACAACCATGACGAACCCAGGATGACGCTGAAGGGTCCCCCCAGCCTGATGCTGGTCGGCAAGCCTCTGGCCATCAAGCGCTGCCTGCAAAACATCATAGACAACGGCATCAAGTACGGAGAGCGCCTCTCGGTGCAGGTGGCGCGCCAGGGGGACAAGGTGAGGATCGCATTCAGTGATCAGGGGCCGGGCATCAGTCCGGCGCTGATGGAGCGGGTGTTTGATCCCTACTTCAGGGTGGCCTCGACCCGGGCCCTGCCCGGCAGCGGGCTCGGCCTCACCATAGCCCGTCATATTGCCCGCATCCACGGCGGCGACATTCATCTTCACAATCATCAACCCCATGGTCTGACCCTGGTGCTGGAGCTCAATCTTGATTAATCCCTTGCGTGCCCTGACCTGGTTGACGGCCCTACCGCTGCATTGTGCCCTGGCCAGCCAGGTGGAGATGCTGCACTGGTGGACCTCCCCCGGGGAGCGGGCCGCGTTTGACGTGGTGACCGCGCAACTGCAAGGGGCCGGGATCGATCTCAAGAACGCCGCCATCCTGGGGGGCGGGGGCAACAGTGCCATGGAGGTGCTCCAGGCCAGGGCAATTGCCGGCAATCCCCCCGCCCTGGCCCAGCTTGAGGGGCAGGCCATCGCCTCCTGGACTCTGCTCGGTTTCATCCAGCCCCAGGATGAAGTAGCAGTCGAACAGCACTGGGATCAGCAACTGCTGGGGGTCGCTCCCCAAGTAAACAAGATAAAGGGCCACTACATGGGGATACCGGTCAATGTCCATCGCCTCAACTGGATGTGGGTCAACCGCGCCCTGCTGGCCCGGCTCGACATGGCGCCGCCCACCGACTGGCCCGGCTTTCTCGATGCGCTGCGGGCCCTCAAGGCCAAGGGCATCAAGCCGCTGGCACTCGGCAACGATCCCTGGCAGGTGGCCCTGCTGTTCGAGAGTCTGGCCTTGGGGATGGGGGGCAAGGAGTACTACCAACGGGCCTTCGTCGAGCTGGACCCGACAGCGCTTGGCAGTGATACCAGTCGCCAGATCCTCGACAGGTTTCGCGAGTTGAGCGAGCTGGTGTTGCCGACCCTGAGTCAGCAGAGCTGGGATCAGGCCACCGCCGATCTTGCCGAGGGCAAGGCCGCCTTCCAGTTGATGGGGGACTGGGTGCTGGGGGATCTGCTGGCCCGAGGTGTGGCCGTGCCCGAGCAGATCCAGTGCCTGCCGGCGCCTGGCACCCAGGGGCTCTATGTCTACAACATGGACAGCTTCGTGATGTTCAACGCCAACCTGCCCAAAGACCATCTCGGGATTGCCAGGGCGCTGGCCAGCCCGGATTTCCAGCTCGCCTTCAACCGCGCCAAGGGCTCGATCCCGGTGCGCCGGGATCTCTCCCTGGCCGATTTCAATCCCTGTGCCCAGTTGTCGCGCATCGACTACGACAGGGCTGAGGCCGCCGGCAACCTGATGCCGAGCGTGGCGGATTCCATGGCGTTGCATCCCCTCTATCAGAAGGCGGTCGAGAGCGAGCTCTATCGCTTCTTCAACCAGCCGGATCTTGATCGGGAAGGGGTGATCCGCCGCCTCGGCGCTGTGGCACGCACGGCCTCCGCCAAGGGGTGAATAAGTCGGCTTTGTAACCGTTTCATTACAATCCCATAGCCTATTGATACTCGCGGGCCGCGCCGACCCGGTAACATCTTCCGGACAACCATCAAAAAGGAATTGAGCAATGTCCGGATCGTTTTTCTCCCAGGCGCAGCGGGTCGGCCGCAGTCTGATGCTACCCGTGGCGACCCTGCCCGCCGCCGGCCTGATGCTGGGCATAGGCAACTTTGGTGCCCAGGGGCACCTCTTCCTGCCGGAGTCCTTCTGGAGCGTGCTGATGGTGTCGGGGGACTGGATCTTCGGCAACATGCCGATCCTCTTCCTGATCGGCATCGCCATCGGCCTTGCCCGCAACAATGACGGCACGGCCGCCCTGGCCGCCGTGGTGGGCTTCATCACCATGAACGCGGCCCTCGGCAAGACGGTGGTGTTGCGGGGCCTTGAGACCAACACAGAGGTGATGAGCATTCCCACCCTCAACATGGGGATCCTCGGCAGCATCTTGATGGGATCCCTGGCGGCCTACTTCTTCAACCGCTTCCACACCTTGAAGCTGCCCGAATACCTGGGCTTCTTCGCCGGCAAGCGCTTCGTGCCCATCATTACCGGCTTTAGCGGCATCTTCCTCGGGGTCATGCTTGGCTTCATCTGGCCCGTGGTTGGCTCCGCCATCTTCGAGTTCACCGCCTACCTGGGCACCTTGAACAAATCGATCACCTTCGGCATCTATGGTCTGGTCGAGCGCGCCCTGATCCCGACCGGTTTGCACCACATCTGGAACGCCTTCTTCTTCAACGAGCTGGGCAGCTGGACCAACCCGCAGACCGGGGAAGTGGTAACGGGGGAGCTGGTGCGCTTCTTCAAGGGGGATCCCAATGCCGGTGGTCTGGCCGGTGGCTACATGTACTCCATGTGGGCCCTGCCTGCCGCGGCCCTGGCCATCTATAGCTGCGCCAAGTCCGAGAAACGCAAGCTGGTGGGCGGCCTCATGCTGTCGGCGGCCTTCACCTCCTGGCTGACCGGAATCACCGAGCCGGTGGAGTTCGCCTTCCTGTTCGTGGCGCCCATGCTCTATGTGGTTCACACCCTGCTGACCGGGGTCGCCTTCGCACTGACCAACTACCTGGGCATAGTGCACAGCACCGACTTTGCCCATGGCGCACTGCAGTTCTTCCTCTACCTGAATCTGCCCCAGACCCACAACACCTGGTGGTTCCTGATCATCGGGCCGCTCTGGGCGCTGCTCTACTTCTTCCTGTTCCGCTTCTTCATCCTGAAGTTCAACCTCAAGACGCCGGGGCGCGAGAGCGAGGCCTTGCAGGCAGTGGACGCCAAGGAGAAAGACGAGCTGGCACTGGATCTGGTCGAGGCCATGGGGGGCGCGGCAAACATAGAGCACCTGGATGCCTGCATCACCCGGCTAAGGGTCACTCTGCACGACATCAAGCTGGCCGATATTGCCCGCATCAAGGCCCTGGGTGCCATCGACGTGCTGGTGGTAGGCAACAACTTGCAGGCCATCTTCGGCACCCGTTCCGACAACATCAAGACCGAGATGTCGGCGGCAATGGCGGTGTAAGCGCCTCAGGATCAAAGTGATGTACGCCGGGGCCAGTGATTGCTCGTCGCTCAGGCCATATCAAGGGCGGGATGGAGGTGATTGGCGGTGTGATCCGCCCCATGGAAAGGTCCGCAACAAAGAGAGGGCCCCACCGCTGGTGGGGCCCTCTCTTTTTGGTGCAAGTGATGGGTCAGACCTGCCAGAACGGGCGACTGAGCCAGAGCCCGAGCAAGAGCAACTGGCCCCAGACGATGGCCCAGAATCGGAGCCGGTAACTCCCCTTCTGGGTCTTGTGACGCAGCCAGTGGCGGGCGAGCAGGGCGCCGGGCCAGCCGCCGCACAGCTCCAGCATATGCAGGCGGGCCTCGGGAATGCGCCAGCCACCGCGCACCGCCTGACGCTTGTCCCAGGCGTAGGCGGCCAGGGTCAGCAGGCTCATCAGCACTATCAGGCCAAGGGGCCACCAGAGGCCGCTCTGCACGCCAAGCCAGCTGGCCCAGCCAAGCGGGATCAGGGCCAGCCCCATCATGACAGCAAGTCCGGATCCCGGATTTCATCCGGGTTGAGTTTGCGGATCACTTTGGCGGGGTTGCCCACGGTCAGGAGGCCGGGTGGGGGGATGTCACTCGGTTGGTTCATTGAGTGGCCTTCGGATGACGTGGCTCACCCGGGTTGAGTTTGCGGATAACTTTGGCGGGGTTGCCCACCGCCAGCGAGTCAGCGGGAATGTCGCGGGTCACCACGGCGCCTGCTCCTATGATGGAGCGAGGGCCTATGGTGACCCCGGGGCAGATGATGGCGCCACCGCCAATCCAGCAGTCATCACCGATGCGCACCGGCTTGTTGTAGGCGGTCCAGTTGCGCCGCTCCAGATGATCCATGCTGTGGGTGGCCGTATAGATCTGCACATTCGGCGCCAGCAAGACATGCTTGCCGATGTGCACCTCGCCGACGTCCAGAATGGTGACGTTGAAGTTGAAGAAGGTCTGCTCACCCACATGGATGTTGCGGCCAAACTCACAGATGAAGGGGGAGCTTATCCAGCAAGAGGGCGGGCAGTGGCCAAACAGCTCGCCACAGAGGCGCTGGCGCGCGTCGCTCTCTCCTGCCGGGGTGGCATTGAGTCGTGCCAGCAGGGCCTGGCCACGGATGCGATCGTCGGCTATCTCCTTGCTCTGGCTATTGAGGGGCCCCCCGGCCAGTACCTTGTCCCAGTCGCTCATCCTCTTGTCTCCCCCGGGAAAGCCTTGCTCCAGCCACACATAATCTAAGTCCTCTTGAGTCTGCAAGGCAGGGAGTATACGCCAGGGGTGGGGTCACGTCAGGGATCCACGTCCCGGCGTGCCGAGGGAGAATGAGGAGGCGGGGCACCTCACAGCAGGGGCAGGATCAGCAAGGCAGAGATCAGATAGGCGAGCAAGACCATGAGGCCCAGGCGGCGCCCACCTATCACCAGAGCCAGCACGCCCTTGACCAGGGAGTTGACCAGGCCAGCCAGCAGTATGGCGCGGGCAGCGACTTCCAGCGCCAGCTCCTTGTTGGCCAGCTGGGCGAGGGAGAGGGTGATGGCATCCACGTCCGTGATACCTGAGACCAGGGCGAGCAGATAGATACCGGATCGGCCGACCTCGCTTTGCAGCAAGGTGGCGAGAAAGCCAATCAGCGCCAGCAGCAGGCCGAACTTGACGGCGGTGGCGAGATCGAGGGGATTGCGGGTTTCGGGCTGAACTGGATCATCCGGGGGCGCCTCCCGCTGGCGCCAGTACCAGAACGCAAAGCCATAGACGACAGCCCCCAGGATCAGCAGGGGCGGCGCGAGGTGCAGGGCCAGTTCCCGGTGAATGAGCAGCACCAGTACCAGCAGTCGCAGCCACATGGTGGCCCCGGCCAGCAGTATGCCGCTGGCCAGCAGTCGTTCCAGCCCTGCTTGTTCACGATTGAGCCGGGCAAATTGCAGGGTGAGAGCGGTGGAGGAGGCGAGCCCGGCTAGCATGCTGGTGAGCACCAGACCGGAACGGGTGCCGAGCAGACGCACCGCGAAGTGACCCGAAAACGAGATGCCGGCGATCACCACCACCATGAGCCAGATCTTGAAGGGGTTGAAGGCATTGAGGGGGCCCATCTCCTGGTTGGGCAGCACGGGCAGCAGCACCAGGGAGATGAGCAGGAAGCGCAAGGTGGCATGAAACTCCGTCTCACTCAGAAACAGCATGCCCTGCTGGATCTTGCCCTTGAGCCCCATCAGCAGCGCCGCCAGCACGGCGCAGGCCACCGCCTCGCTCGGACTCAGCAACACCGACATCAGTCCCAGCAGATAGGTGAGCACCATGGCCACCGAGCTGGTCAGACCGAACTCCCCCTGCCAGCGTTGGGCCAGCCAGACCGAGAGGGCGCAGCCCATCAGCACCACCAGCAGGCCGAGCAGCGCCAGCCAGGGGCCCAGGGTGGGCAGCAACAGGGCGCAGACCCCGCCGAGCAAGCCGATGAGCCCATAGGTTCGCATGCCAGCGATACGCTGGTTGTCTCCGAGCTGACGCACCTGCCAGCCCCGCTCCAGCCCGATGATGAGGCCGATGGCCAGGGAGACCAGGGCGGCATTGACCGGCTGGGCATTGATCCACATGGTGAGCTCCTCCTCATCGGCAACCCTGATGGCAGCGAGTGCCATCTCCCCATGTTCAGGATGGCACAAGCTCATGCCTGGCCGTGGGCCCTGGCTCACAGAGTCCGGGGGAGAGGGGGCGGATTTGATATGAGGAAATGAGATAAGCAAATCGTAATTTCTTGGTTCTTGGCATAACAAAGCTTGGGCATGCTGCACTTATCCCAGATAAAGGAGTATCGCCATGACGTTAACCAAGACCGCCTTCGCCCTCTTCTCTTTGCTGACACTGAGTCAGGCCCAGGCCGCCGAAATCCGGCTGCTCAATGTCTCCTACGACCCAACCCGGGAGTTGTTCCATGAATACAACGCCGCCTTCGCCAAGCAGTGGCTGGCCAAGACGGGGGATGAGGTCGTCGTGAGTCAATCTCATGGGGGCTCGGGCAAGCAAGCCCGCGCCGTGACCGAGGGGCTGGAGGCCGACGTGGTCTCCCTGGCCCTGGCCTATGACGTCAATGCCATTGCCAAGGAGGGATTGATTGCCGCCGACTGGCAGAGTCGGCTCGCCAATAACGCCGCGCCCTACACCTCCACCATCGTCTTCCTGGTGCGCAAGGGGAACCCCAAGCGGATCAAGGACTGGGACGATCTGGTGCGGTCCGATGTCGGCATAGTGACCCCGAATCCCAATACCTCGGGTGGGGCGCGCTGGAACTACCTCGCCGCCTGGGGCTATGCCCTGAAGAGCACGGGCAGTGAGGAGGGGGCCAAGCAGTTTGTCGGCGAGCTGTTCAAGAACGTCAAGGTACTGGATTCCGGCGCCCGCGGTGCTACCACCAGCTTTACCGAGCGGGGTCTGGGGGATGTGCTGCTTGCCTGGGAGAACGAGGCGCTGCTGGTGCTGGATCAGCCGGGTAACCGCGACCAGTTCGAATTGGTCGTGCCCTCCGTCTCCATCCTGGCCGAACCGCCGGTGGCCGTGGTTGACAAGGTCGCCAGGAAACATGACACAACGGCGGTGGCCCAGGCATATCTCGATTACCTCTATTCCGACGAAGGGCAGCGCATCATCGCCAAGTATCACTACCGCCCTAGCCAGCCGAAGGCTCAGCAGGAAACGGCGGCCCAGTTCCCCACATTGGCCCTGTTTACCGTCAAGGAGCTGGCCGGGGATTGGGACCAGGCGCAGCAGAAACACTTCGCCCAGGGCGGCTTGTTCGACCAGATTTACCAGCCGGGCCGTTGAACACCAGCCGGTACGGCCTTGATGGCAAGGGATGAGCAAACGGAGGAGCGACATGATGGACAAGATCCTACTGGTCCCCGGCCTGCACAACAGCGGCCCGGATCACTGGCAGAGCCGCTGGCATCACGACTTTCCCCATTGGCAGAGGATGATGGGGTTGCCCTGGGACAAGCCGGATCTGACGGTGTGGAGCGCCAAGCTGGCGAGCAAGCTCAGGAGCCGGCGTGGCAAGGCGCATCTGGTGGCTCACTCCTTCGGTGCCCTGGCGGCTATCCGTGCCAGCAAGTTGCAGCCGGACAAGGTCGCCTCACTCTTTCTGGTAGCGCCTGCCGATCCCGGTCGTTTCGGTATCGCAGATGAGTTGCTGGCCGGGCCCCTCGGGGTCTGCGCCCAGCTGGTGGCGAGTCGAAGCGATCCCTGGATGAGCTTCGAGCGCGCCGAATATTGGCGACGACAGTGGCAATTGCCGCTGTTTGATGCCGGCGAGGTGGGTCACCTCAATGCCCAGTCCGGGCATGGGGAGTGGGCCAGCGGTCTGCAACTGCTCGGCGAGCTCTATCGCCGGGCCGAGTTGGTCGCCGACACGGTTTGAGTGCCGGGATCCCCCCTTTTGCAGGGCGTTGAGCGTGGTGTGACCGTTGTTCTCGGTAGAGGAGAGATAAAGCGGTGGGCATGGATAGCCCCCTGGACAGGAGATTTTTGATAGTGCTTGGCAAGCTCCTTGCTGACCCGCATCTGACAGTGCGGGTCTTTTTTATGGGCGGGCGCCGCTTAGCCAAAAAAGTGCTTAGCAAAGCCGTTATTGGCAGTTTGTTGTGTGGCTTGGAGTGCGCAGAATCACCCTATCGAAAACGACTTATAACAAACGGACTAGTTATGCGTTTTAGTTCTTACTCGGTCCTGCCAGGTCTTGGCACCACTCTCGGGTTCAGCCTGCTCTATCTGGGCTTGCTGGTCCTCTTGCCCATCGCCGCACTGTTGCTGTTTGCGGTCAACCATATGAGCGCCGCCGAGTTCTGGCAGGTGATCAGCTCCCCCAGGGTACTCGCCTCCTTTCGGTTGAGCTTTTTCGCCGCCTTCGCCGCCGCCCTGCTCAACAGTCTGTTTGGTCTGATCCTGGCGTGGGTGCTGGTGCGCTACCGCTTCCCGGGCCGCTGTCTGGTGGATGCCCTGATCGATCTGCCCTTCGCCATGCCGACGGCAGTCTCCGGCATCGCCCTGTGCGCCATCTTCGCCCCCAACGGCTGGATAGGCCAGGCCCTGGCCCCCCTTGATATCACCCTCGCCTACAACCCGGCTGGGGTAGTGATAGCCCTTACCTTTATCGGTCTGCCATTCGTGGTGCGTACTTTGCAACCCGTGCTGCGCGAGACCGAGGCTGAGCAGGAGGAGGCGGCAGCCAGTCTGGGGGCCGACCGCTGGCAGACCTTCACTCGCGTGCTGCTGCCGACCTTGATCCCGGCGCTGATCACCGGCTTTGCCCTGGCGTTTGCCCGCGGGGTCGGCGAGTACGGCTCCGTGATCTTCATCGCCGGCAACCTGCCCATGGTCTCCGAGATAGCCCCCTTGATGATCATGAGCCACCTGGAGGAGTACGACTATGCAGGGGCCAGCGCCATCGCCCTGGTCATGCTGCTCATCTCTTTCGTCATGTTGTTGCTGATTAACCAGCTGCAAGCCTGGAGCTGGGCCCGCATCGGAGGGAACCGGGCATGAACCCATTGACAATAAAGCTGATGCTGTCCGGGGCGACACTGTGGTTGTCCCGTTCAAGCTTGCCGCTCTGGCACTGGATTCACATTGGAGGGAGCCGAGTATGAATTCATCCGTAATCGCCGTGGATGCGAGCCCCAGCGTGGTGGGCGTTGCAGACAAACCTCAATCCCCCACCCGGGATCCGCACTGGGTCAAATGGCTGCTGGTCAGCCTGGGATTGGGCTGGTTCACCGTTCTGCTGTTGCTGCCATTGGCCACCATCTTTATCCAGGCGCTGCGCCCGGGGTTCTCCTTCTTCTGGCAAGCCATCAGCGATCCCGACGCCCTGAGTGCCCTTGGCCTCACCGCCCTGGTGACCCTCTGCTCAGTGCCGCTCAACGTTTTGTTCGGCCTGGCCGCGGCCTGGGCCATAGCGCGCTTTCGCTTCCCGGGGCGCCAGTGGCTCATCACCCTGATCGACTTGCCGTTCTCGGTGTCACCTGTGATCGCCGGTCTCATGCTGGTGCTGCTGTTCGGCAGCCGGGGCTGGTTTGGTGACTGGTTGAGTGAGCACGACATCAAGGTCATCTTCGCCACCCCTGGCATCATATTGGCGACCACCTTCATCACAGTGCCCTTCGTGGTGCGCGAGCTGCTGCCGCAGATGGAGGCCCGTGGCCCGGAAGAGGAGGAAGCCGCCATCATGCTGGGGGCGAGCGGTCTGCAGATGTTCTGGCGCGTCACCCTGCCGGGCATTCGCTGGAGCCTGATGTATGGCGTGCTGCTCTGTACCGCCAGGGCCGTGGGGGAGTTTGGTGCCGTCTCTGTGGTTTCGGGTCACATCCGCGGCCAGACCAACACTCTGCCGCTCCATATCGAGATCCTCTACAACGAGTATCAGACCGGCGCTGCCTTTGCAGTCGCCAGCCTGCTCGCCCTGTTTGGCATCTTCACCCTGGTGGGGGAGACCCTGCTTAACCGGCTGCGTGGCCGGACCCCATCATCCCATCGCAAGCCGTAAGAGGTCGTCATGAGCATACAAGTGCAACAGCTGAACAAGCATTTCAATCAATACGCGGCGCTCAGCGACATCAACCTCGACTTCAAGGATGGTGAACTGGTCGCCCTGCTTGGCCCCTCCGGCTGCGGCAAGACCACCTTGCTGCGCATCATCGCCGGGCTGGAACAGGCGGATACGGGCCGCATCTTGATCCGGGGTGAAGACGCAGGCTCCCTCCATGTGCGTGAGCGCAATGTGGGTTTTGTGTTTCAGCACTACGCCCTGTTTCGCCATATGACGGTGTTCGAGAACGTGGCCTTCGGCTTGAGGGTGAAGCCCAGAGCCGAGCGCCCCGGCGAGCCGGTCATCCGTGCCCGGGTCAGGGAGCTGCTGGATCTGGTACAGCTCAGCCATGTGGCGGATAGACATCCGACTCAGCTCTCCGGTGGTCAGCGCCAGCGAGTTGCCCTGGCGCGCGCCCTGGCGGTGCAACCCAAGGTGCTGCTGCTGGATGAACCCTTCGGTGCCCTCGATGCCCAGGTGCGCAAGGAGTTGCGTCGCTGGCTGCGCGAACTGCATAACGAGCTGCATGTCACCAGCCTGTTTGTCACTCACGATCAGGAGGAAGCGCTGGAGGTGGCGGATCGGGTGGTGCTGATGAATGCCGGCAAAGTAGAGCAGATAGGAACGCCGGTCGAGGTCTATGACAAGCCAGCCAGTGCGTTCGTGCACAGCTTCCTTGGCAGCGTGAACCTGTTCCACGGCAGGGTGGCGGCCCAGGGTTTTGGGGTCGGTGATCGGTTGCTCGCTGGCGGGCGCGCCGATCTGAGCCAAGGGAGCGCGGCCATCGCCTATGTGCGTCCTCACGAACTGGAACTGCATCCTCTCGAAGCCCACGGCGGCGTGGAGGCCACCATTAGTCGCCTGCTGCCCATGGGGCCGCGTATCAGAGTCGAACTGCGTGGCAGCGCAGAGACAAATGGGGCACTATTTGAAG
>NZ_AQGQ01000002.1 GCF_000388115.1 Aeromonas molluscorum 848 | reverse complement strand
GGCGGCGTAAGGGATGGCATGGACCAGATCACGCAAGGTGATGCCCGGTTGCAGTTCGCCCTTGAAGCGGACCAGAATGGATTCCGGCATATCCAGCGGCATGACGCCGGTGGCGGCAGCGAAGGCCACGAGGCCAGAGCCCGCCGGGAAGGATATCCCGATGGGGAAGCGGGTGTGGGAGTCACCACCTGTGCCCACGGTATCGGGCAGCAGCATGCGGTTGAGCCAGGAGTGGATGACACCATCACCCGGACGCAGGGAGACGCCACCGCGGTTCATGATGAAGTCCGGCAGAGTGTGATGAGTCTGCACATCGATAGGCTTGGGATAAGCGGCGGTGTGGCAGAAGGACTGCATGGTCAGATCGGCGGAGAAGCCCAGACAGGCCAGATCTTTGAGCTCATCGCGAGTCATGGGGCCCGTGGTGTCCTGAGAGCCGACGGTAGTCATCTTCGGCTCGCAGTAGGTGCCCGGACGAATGCCCTGCACGCCGCACGCCTTGCCGACCATTTTCTGGGCCAGGGTGTAGCCCTTGCCGGTATCGGCCACAGGTTGCGGACGACGGAACACGGTAGAGAACGGCAGCCCCAGCACTTCGCGGGCCTTGTCAGTCAGGCCACGACCTATGATCAGCGGAATACGGCCACCGGCACGCACCTCGTCAATCAGCACGTCGGTCTTGAGGGTGAACTCGGCCAGCACCTCATCGGTGCCGTGGCGGGTGATCTTGCCCTCATAGGGGAAGATGTCGATCACATCGCCCATGTTCAGCTTGGCAACATCGACCTCGATGGGCAGGGCTCCGGCATCTTCCATGGTGTTGAAGAAGATGGGGGCTATCTTGCCGCCGAGGCAGACGCCACCGGCGCGCTTGTTCGGCACGAAGGGAATGTCGTCGCCCATGAACCAGAGCACGGAGTTGGTGGCGGACTTGCGGGAAGAGCCGGTACCGACCACATCGCCCACATAGGCCAGCGGGAAGCCCTGCTCTTTCAGGGTGTCGATGGTCTTGATGGGGCCGACGGTACCGTCGCTGTCCGGGGTGATGCCAGGGCGCGCGTTTTTCAGCATGGCCAGGGCATGGAGCGGGATATCGGGACGGGACCAGGCATCCGGCGCAGGGGAGAGATCGTCGGTGTTGGTCTCGCCTGTCACCTTGAAGACGGTGACGGTGATCTTCTCGGCCAGCTCCGGACGGTTCAGGAACCAGTCGGCATCGGCCCAGGATTGCAGCACCTGTTTGGCGAAGGTGTTACCGGCCTCGGCCTTCTCCTGCACATCGTGGAAGGAGTCGAACATCAACAGCGTATGGGAGAGGCCCTTGGCAGCAAGAGGGGCCAGTTCGGCATGGTCGAGCAGGTCGATCAGCGGCTGGATGTTGTAGCCACCCTGCATGGTACCGAGCAGCTCGACCGCCTGGGCGGCGCTCAGAATAGGCGACAGGGTTTCACCCTTGGCGACCGCAGTCAGGAAACCAGCCTTGACGTAGGCGGCCTCATCGACACCAGGCGGGACGCGGGAGGACAACAGCTCTTTCAGAAAATCTTCTTCGCCGGCGGGGGGGGCCTTGAACAGTTCAACCAGTGCGGCAACTTGCTCTGCGTTCAGAGGTTTGGCAACCACGCCCTCGGCGGCACGTTCTTCGACGTGTTTACGGTAGGTTTCAAGCACGACTAATTCCTCTTTGGTCTTTTTTGGGGCTCGCCCAGGCTGGCGGCGATCGTCCTTGCGGGACACCCTTAGGGTGCCCCCCACTATATAAGTTTTAACGAGTAATTAAAATCCAATCCCTGCACACTTATTCACCTCAACCAGCTAACCATTTAAAGTTGCTGATGTTTTGGCTGTTAACAGAAAACACAGAGAATTCAACTTAACAAGTTGTCAGCATTTTCACCCTATTCGAAGGTACTGCCCAGTTGCAGGTAGATGACATCATTTCCGCCCTCCGCCATACCGTAGCCCAGGAAGATGGGACCGAGGAAGCTCTCTATCCCCACATAGACAGAACCGGCGAGAATGGAACTCTCCAGGCTGATATCCTCGCCCTTATTCCAGACCCCGCCGCGTTCGACGGAGCCGCCCAGATAGAGGGGAGCGCGCAGGGCGCCAAAGTCGTTGTCCGCCACCCGGTAGATATAGCGCAAGCCGCCAAACAGGCTGTAGCGCCCGGATAGCTCATAGCGTTGGTAACCGGATAGACGGAACAAGCCGCCAAGATCCTGAATGTCGAGAGGGATAACCTCATCGGTGTCCAGACCGCCGCCCTCGAGCAACAAGTTGATACTGTGCCTGTCCCAGGACCAGGGTTTGATGAGGGAGAGGTGATAACTGATACCCGACGAATTCTTGTCGCCATCCAGGCCGGTGCCATCGTCCGTGGAGACCCGGGTATAACCCGCTCTGACATCCCACTGCACCCCTTCATAGGGGAAGTAGCGGCTATCAAGGGTGTCGTGTTCGAAGCGCACATAAGGCCCCCAGGCGGTGGCATCGACGGTGGCGTCTTTGAAGTTTTGCAGCTCGATATTGCCTATCTTGCCGTTCAAGCCGATGGAGACCCGGCTCCAGGGCTGACGGTTCCACCCAAGGGAGGCATCCGCACTGAAGAAGCTGTATTCCGACTCCACAAAGTTGACTGGCAAGAACCCCGCCTCGTCCGGCGAGACAAAGAGCCGACGCTGGGTCTTGTCATAGCCCAGGCTCGCCTCGCCATAGAAGGTCTGCGACGACTCAAGGGGGGTGTAGAAGTCGGTCTTGACGTGCTTGGCCGTACCGAGAGAGGCTTCGGTCAGCCACTCGGCACCCAGATCGTTCACATTGGTCAGGGTGTAGGACATGCCGACGTTGTAGTTGGAATCGCTCTGGAAATCGTCGGAGAAGCCAAGCTGGAAGTTGAGATAACCCGGCCCCCAGTTCTTCTCGCTGGCATCGACCACCAGCACGTTCTCACCGTTGCGCTCCTCGACCTGGTAGGTGATGCGATCGAAGGACTCCAGCGCATAGAGGCGGCGAATGCCTGCTTCCAGGCTCTCGTTGGTCTGCACCTTGTCAGGACGCACCTTGAGGGTGGCTATCATAGTCTCGTCGGAGAGGCGGGAATTGTTGACCAGCTCTACCTTGTCGATGAAGTAGGCTGGCTGGCCGCTGCGTTCGGCGCGGCGACTCAGCTTCTGGTTGCGATAGGCGGCATAATCCGCCTTGGAGAGCGATAGCCCATCGAGCTGGCCAGCGGCCCGTCTGGCCACCTCTTCACCATCTTTAATGCCATCCGGCATCAGGGCAAAATCGGCGATACCCATGCCGCCGAACTCAGGGATCAGCAAGATATCTTTGGGCCCCATCAACGCCTTCTGCTTCTCGGTACCCACTTGCGTCATATAGGTGGTGAGCTGATCTATCATGGCGAGCCCGGACTTGAGCTCCTCCTTGGTACGCAATCTGGCACTGATATCGACCGCGATGACGATATCGGCGCCCATGGCCTTGGCCACATCGACGGGCATATTGTTGACAGAACCGCCGTCGGCCAGGATGTGTCCCTCCCACTCCACCGGCTTGAGTGCGCCCGGGATCGACATCGAAGCCTGCATCGCCTTGGCGAGACTGCCGTGCTCAAGCACGAAAGGGGTCACCGTTTCCATGTCGGTCGCGACCGCGCGATAGGGGATAGGCAGATCGTTGAAACTCTTTTGCACCGGCAGGTTGGAGGTGGCAAAGCGCAGCAGGCTGGCCATGGACTGGCCCTGGAAGAAACCATCCGGCAACTGGGTCGTATTGCCGTTGACGCCAATGTCGGTGCGCAACTGGTACTGTTCATTCTGTTGCTTCTTGCGCAAGGAGAGCTCGTTGCGCCCCACCTTGTCCTGATACCCCTTGTTCCAGTCGATGGCCAGGGTGGTGCGCTCCACCTCCTCGGCGCTATAACCCATGGCATACATGCCTGCCACATAGGAGCCCATGCTGGTGCCGACGACGATATCGACCGGGATCCGCTTCTCTTCCAGTACCTTGAGCACCCCGATGTGGGCCGAGCCCTTGGCGCCACCACCACTGAGTACCAGCGCGATTTTGGGGCGCTCACTCGCCATGACTTGGCCACCGAACAGGACAAGCAACGGCAGGCAGCCGAGCAACAGAAGCAGAGTGCGGGTCCATTCCCGGCGAGCAGCGTACATATGAGTTTCCATGGGGTCGATGCGGCATTGCAATGATTGCAGCCTACTATAAGGGGCAATCAGGGAACAGCAAGCCTCTATCCCGACGAGGCGAGATGGCTCCCGGTACAGGTACCAAGCTCCCCTGCCCGCTCGCCCCCGACGTCAGCGAGCCCCCTGATTCCAGATGACACCGAGCTATCCTCCTCCTCATGTGCGCGCAAACGCAAACCCTGAATAAAACCCAGCCCAGGCTCAAGAACGCCCCCTTCCGGCCGCTAATATCATGACCTCCTTTTCAACCGGATCCCGAGTCAACGCCATGCTTGCAAGCCTGACCCTCAAACAGAAAATAATCACCACCGTCACCCTGGCCGTGGTGCTCTCCTGCCTGCTGGTGGGTTACTTCAGCCAGCGCTCGGCCCAGCAGCTGATCGAGACCCGCATGTTCGAGCAAGAGCTGCCGAACCTGACCCAGCGCATCGGCAAGGACATCGAAAAGGATCTCAACTCGGTGGCCAACGCTGCCAAGCAGCTGGCCAATGACCGCTTCGTGCTGGACTGGGTGGCGCGTGGCATGCCCAAGGAGCAGGAAGACATCCTCATCAGTCAGCTCAAGGATCTCACCCAGCAATACGGATTGGTGACCGCCTCCTTCGCCGACAGGCAGAGCGCCGCCTATTACAACCAGGATGGCTTCCTGCGCAACCTGACCCAGAGCCAGGATGCCTGGTTCTATGACTACACCAAGAGCCAGCAGGACCTGATGCTCAGCATCTTTCGCGAGGCCAACGGCGAGATGAAGCTGTTCGTCAACTTCCAGCAGCTGGGGGGCCGCGGCTTGGCCGGACTCGCCAAATCCCTGGACACCATGGTCGCCACCCTCTCCAACTTCCGGGTCGGTGACAGCGGCTTCGTCTTCATGACCGATGGCAGCGGCAAGGTGAAACTGCATCCGGATGCCGCCCGCATCGATCGGGATACGCTGAGTCAGCTGGCCGGCCCGGATGCCGTCGCGCTGCTCACCAAGCAGGAGTTTTCCGCCAGCCATGCCGAGGTCGATGGCCAGGCAGTGGTGCTGGCCACCAGCTATATTCCCCTGCTCGACTGGTACCTGGTGGTGCAGGTTCCCGAAGCCGAGATCTATGCCGAACTCGACAAGGCCCGCCTGCACATCGTGCTGGTCAGTCTGGCCATTGCCCTGGGCATGGGGCTGCTTGGCATGGTGCTAGCAGGTTCGGTCAGCCGTCCTCTCAACGAACTGGCCCGCTTGTTCCGGGCGTTAGGTAGCGGCGATGGCGACCTGACCCAGCGTCTCAAGGTCGAGGGCAAGGATGAACTGAGCGAGGTCGCCAAAGGCTTCAACAACTTCGTGGCCAAGATCCATGGCTCCATCGAGCAGGTCGCCAGCAACTCACGCCAACTGGCCGCCACCGCCGCCCAGGTTGCCGAGCAGGCTCAGCTCACCCAGCACAACTGCACAGCCCAACGAGATCGTACCGTCCAGGTCGCCACCGCCATTCACGAGATGGGAGCCACCGTCGGCGAGATAGCCGGCAACGCCTCCCTGGCCGCCGATGTGGCCAAGCAGGCCAACCAACAGGCCGAGGCGGGAGCCGACGTGGTTTCCCTGGCTCGTCACGGCATCGTCGGGCTCTCCAGTGAACTGGAAGAGGTCTCCGGGGTGATTGGCTCCCTGGCCGGCCAGACCGATGCCATCGGCAGCATACTCGACACCATCCGCAGCATCTCGGAGCAGACCAACCTGCTGGCACTCAACGCCGCCATCGAGGCCGCCCGGGCCGGTGAACAGGGTCGTGGCTTCGCCGTGGTAGCCGACGAGGTGCGCAACCTCGCCAGCCGCTCCGCCGCCTCCACCGAGGAGATCCAGAAGATGATCAACAGCCTGCAGGCTCAGTCCGCCCGCGCCGTGAGTGCCATGGCCGAGGGGCATAGCCAGAGCCTGGCCGTGGTGAACCAGGCAGACAAGGCCAACGAGGCCCTGGGCCAGATCACCTCCCACATCACTCAAATAAGCGACATGAACATCCAGGTGGCCACCGCCACCGAAGAGCAGTCCAGCGTAGTGGGCGAAATCAACCGCAACGTGGAAGACATCAACCAGCTCACCATGGAGACGGCGGACATAGCCCACCAGCTGACGGCTTCCAGCCGTAGTCTGCAACAACTCTCCGGCGAGCTGGACCAACTGGTCGGCAACTTCCGGCTATGACACTGACCAGAGCGCGCCCAGGCGCGCTCTGCAACTATTGAGATGACCCTGGCCCCGCGCGGGCAACCCTCCCGGGTAGGGATATCCGGGTGCCCACGCAGTACCAGACCGCTAATTGTCATCGACAGCGGCTAGATTAGCGGCCAACCCAGCAGCTTAAAGGAGTCACCATGCTCGCAGGAAAGATCACCCTCAAGTCTCAACTCATACTGGCCGTCACCGTGCCTTGCATCGCTCTATTGCTGGTCGGCGGCGCCAGCCTGCGCAGCATGGGCGACATCAAGCGTCAGGCTGATGAGCTCTATCAGAACACGGCCACGCCGATGCGGGCCATGGCCGAGGTTGCCTCGCGCATCCCGCGCATGCGGGTCGGCATCGACATGATGCTGCTGCAAGACAGCTCCCTGCGCGACGAGAAGGGGGTACTGACCCGGGTCAAGGAGACGCGCACCGAAGACATTCCCGAGATGCGCCAGGCCATGCAGCAGGCGGTGGATGCGCAAGTTGATCCCAGCGCTCGGGCCGAGGCTCAGAAACTGCTCAGCCAGTTTGAACAGATGGAGCGAGACGAGCTGACTCCCATGCTGCAGGCATTGGAAAACGATCAGATGGAGGTGGCGCGCGGCATCTACCGCGATCGCTACAGCCAGACTTACGGCGTGATGCGCAAGGGGGCCAACGCCCTGCTCGATGGCCTCATCAGCCAGGCCCAGCAGCGCAACCAGCTGAGTGAAGAGAGTTATGGCAGTGGCCGCAACCAGATGATCGCCATCATAGTGATCGCCATCCTCATCTCCTTGCTGGTCTCGAGCCAGATCCTCAGCAGCCTGCGTCGTCGGGTCAGCTTCTTGCAACGCCACATCGGCGAGGCGGCCGAACATCTGGCGCTCGACAGCCGGGCCGAGATCGAGGGCAAGGATGAGCTGGCCGAGGTGGCGCGCAGCTTCAACCACTTCGTTGCCCGCATCCATGGCGCCATCGAAGAGGTGGCGAGCAACTCGCGCCAGTTGGCGAGCACGGCCTCCGAGGTCGCCAATCAGGCTCAGCTCACCCAGCGCAACTGCACCGCCCAGCGTGATCGCACCGTCCAGGTCGCCACCGCCATCCACGAGATGGGAGCCACCGTCGGCGAGATAGCCGGCAATGCCTCCCTGGCCGCCGAAGTCGCCAAGCAGGCCAACGAGCAGGCAGAGTCAGGGGCTGGCGTGGTGGCGCAAGCCCGCCACGGCATAGTGGGGCTCTCCAACGAGCTGGAAGAGGTCTCCGGCGTAATTGGCTCTTTGGCCGGTCAGACCGATGCCATCGGCAGCATACTCGACACCATCCGCAGCATCTCGGAGCAGACCAACCTGCTGGCACTCAACGCCGCCATCGAGGCCGCACGGGCCGGTGAACAGGGTCGTGGCTTCGCCGTGGTGGCCGACGAAGTACGCAACCTCGCCAGCCGCTCCGCCGCCTCCACCGAGGAGATCCAGAAGATGATCAACAGCCTGCAGGCTCAGTCCGCCCGCGCCGTGAGTGCCATGGCCGAGGGACGCAGCCAGAGCCTGGCCGTGGTGGCACAAGCCGACAAGGCCAACGAGGCTCTGGGTCATATCACCTCGCACATCACCCAGATAAGCGACATGAACATCCAGGTGGCCACCGCCACCGAGGAGCAATCCAGCGTGGTGGGCGAGATCAACCGCAACGTGGAAGATATCAACCTGCTCACCATGGAGACTACCGACATTGCCCACCGCCTCACCGATTCCAGCCGAGGACTGCAGCAGCTCTCCGGTCAGCTCGACAAGCTGGTGGGCAATTTCCGGCTGTAATCCCCACACGCAGGGAGCACTGCGGCGCTCCCTGCCATATCAGCGGCAAACCATGACGCATACTCGCAAACTCGCCTCCGTCCCGGCCTGGAAATGCCCCATAATCAAGAAAATAGCAGGAGGTATTATGGGTAAGCTGATTGTGACTATGTTGCTGGGGGGTTTTGCTTTGCGCCTGTAGCAGCGGGCCTGTGCGAGTGCACGGAGCCGATGTCAGCGTGGACAATACCCGGATCCGGGTCAGTGACGGCGATCGCGGGGGTTATGGCACCTTCTGTCCACCGGGACAAGCCAAAAAAGGGCGCTGCTAGCGCCCTTTTTTACAATCGTACATCTGCTTGTCCGCCTGTTGCAGCAGCAGATCCAGCGCCGGCGGCGAGAGCGCATCATAGTGCCCGACTCCGACCGCGCAGCTCAACCGATAAGGTTTGCCGCTCTCCCGGTTGAACCCGGCCAGGGCCTCATCCAGCCGCGCCAGCACCGGTGGCACCTCTGCCGGCCCCGTGCCCGGCAGCAATACCGCAAACTCATCCCCGCCCAGTCGGGCGAAGATGTCTGCTTCCCGAAAGACGCCACACATCAGACACGCCATCTGTCGCAGGGCATCGTCACCGACGTCGTGTCCCAGCCGGTCGTTGATCTCCTTGAACCGGTTGAGATCGAGAAACAATAGGGTCGCCGCTCGCCCCTGACGATGACCGAGTTGCAGACTTTTGTGTGCCAACAGCATGAAACCGCGGCGGTTGGTGATGCCGGTCAGCTCATCCATGGTGGCCAGCTGGATCGCTACCAGTTCGCGTTCCACCATGCCGGCCAGATCCGTCAGCAAATCCCGCTGACGCTCATCCAGCAGGCGTGGCTTACGATCTATGATGCACAGGGTTCCCAACTTGTACCCCCCCGCAATCTGCAGCGGGCTGCCTGCATAGAAACGTATATGAGGATCGCCAGATACCAGCGGATTGTCGGCAAAGCGCAGATCCCGGGTCGCATCCTCCACCATGAAAAGGTCATCGCCAAGAATGGCATGACCGCAGAAGGAGATGTCCCTCGGCGTCTCCAGCACAGGCAAGCCACAGCAGGATTTGAACCACTGCCTATCCTCATCCACCAGCGATATCAGCGAGATGGGTACATCGAACATGTTGCGGGCCATGCGGGTGATCCGGTCGAATCTTTCCTCGGCAGAAGTATCCAAAATGGCCATACGACGCAGCGCATCGAGGCGCAGGCGTTCGTTGTCAGGAGTGGCTGGTGTTTGCATTGCAGGATCCATCGCGTGAAGTAGCAGCCCTCAGCATAGCAACCAGCCCCAAACAAATCTCACTATTTACCCAGAAACAAAAAAGCCGCTCAGAAGAGCGGCTTTTTATATCGGGCTGAGAGAAGAGAATTACTTCTTCTTTTTGGCCTTGGCGTTCGGCAGATCGGTAATGGAGCCTTCGTACACCTCGGCAGCCAGACCCACGGACTCGTGCAGAGTCGGGTGGGCGTGGATGGTCAGCGCCAGATCTTCGGCATCGGCACCCATCTCGATGGCCAGACCGATCTCGCCCAGCAGCTCACCGCCGTTGGTACCGACAATCGCGCCACCGATGACACGGTTGCTGTCTTTGTCGAAGATGAGCTTGGTCATGCCGTCAGAGCAGTCTGATGCGATGGCGCGACCGGAAGCAGCCCACGGGAAGGTGGCGACTTCAAAGTTCAGGCCCTGTTGCTTGGCTTCCTTCTCGGTCAGACCAACCCAAGCCATCTCTGGCTCGGTATAGGCGATGGACGGGATCACTTTCGGGTCGAAGTAGTGCTTCTTGCCGGCGATGACTTCGGCCGCCACATGGCCTTCGTGCACACCTTTGTGGGCTAGCATCGGCTGACCGACGATGTCACCGATGGCGTGGATGTGAGCCACGTTGGTACGCAACTGCTTGTCCACTTCGATGAAACCGCGCTCGTTGACGGCAACACCGGCTTTCTCGGCGTCCATCAGCTTGCCATTCGGCACACGACCGACCGCGACCAGCACGTTGTCGTAGCGAACCGGCTCGGCCGGGGCATGCTTGCCTTCGTAGGAGACGTACAGGCCGTCTTCACGAGCTTCAACTGCGGTGACCTTGGTCTCCAGCATGATGTTGAATTTTTTGGCAACACGCTTGGTGTAGATCTTGACGATGTCTTTGTCGGCAGCCGGTACCAGCTGATCGGCAAATTCCACCACGTCGATCTCGGAACCCAGGGAGGAGTAAACGGTACCCATCTCCAGACCGATGATGCCGCCACCGATAACCAGCAGCTTGCCAGGAACGGTAGTCAGCTCCAGCGCATCGGTAGAGTCCCATACGCGCGGGTCATCATGGGGGATGAACGGCAGTTTCACCGGACGGGAACCTGCGGCAATGATGGCATTGTCGAAGTTGACGACTGTCGTGCCGTCATCGCCGGTCACTTCCAGGGTGTTGGGGCCGGTGAACTTGCCGAAGCCGTTCACAACCTGAACTTTACGCATCTTGGCCATGCCGGCCAGACCGCCGGTCAGCTGGTTGATGACTTTCTCTTTCCACAGGCGGACCTTGGTGATGTCGGTCTGCGGGGCACCGAAGACGATGCCGTGATCGGCCAGCGCCTTGGCTTCTTCGATCACCTTGGCGACGTGCAGCAGCGCCTTGGACGGGATACAACCTACGTTCAGGCAGACGCCACCCAGGGTGGAGTAACGTTCGACGATAACGGTATCCAGACCCAGATCGGCGGCACGGAAGGCAGCTGAATAACCGGCAGGGCCAGCACCCAGAACTACGACCTGAGTTTTGATTTCTTTACTCATCATGACCTCTTTGTCGTTCTATATCCCCGGACAGCACAGTCTTATGCCAAAGAAGGCGGCTGCAGCCGTGAAAAAACGGGGCAAGTTTATAATTTTGTTAATGAAATGAGAAGTGAAAAGGGCGAGCTCTGTGCTCGCCCTCTCATTTACATTTACAGAACCAGTCGACGAATGTCGGACAGCACGCCACTCAGTGTGGTGACGAAGCGAGCACCGTCAGCACCGTCGATGACACGGTGGTCATAGCTCAGAGCCAGCGGCAGCATCAGGCGCGGCACGAACTCCTTGCCGTTCCACTTGGGCTTCATCTCGGACTTGGAAACACCGAGGATGGCCACTTCCGGCGCGTTGACGATCGGAGTAAAGCTGGTACCACCGATGCCACCCAGGCTGGAGATGGTGAAGCAACCGCCTTGCATGTCCGCAGCAGTCAGCTTGCCGGCACGGGCTTTCTTGGAGATCTCGGCCAAGTCGCGGGACAGCTCATGGATGCCCTTCTTGTTGACGTCGCGAACGACCGGAACCACCAGGCCACCCGGGGTGTCTACCGCCACACCGATGTGGATGTACTTCTTCATGATCAGCTTGCTGCCATCTGCAGACAGGGCGCTGCAGAAGCGCGGGTGCGCTTCCAGGGCCTTGGCGGCGGCTTTCAGGATGAACACCAGCGGGGTGATCTTCACATCCAGTTTCTGCTTCTCGGCCAGGATGTTCTGCTCTTTGCGGAACGCTTCCAGATCCGTGGTATCGGCTTCGTCGAACTGGGTGACATGAGGGATCATGGCCCAGTTGCGATGCAGGGCAGGACCGGAGATCTTCTGGATCCGGGTCAGTTCCAGCTCTTCGACCGGGCCGAACTTGCTGAAATCAACCTTGGGCCAGGCCACGACGCTCATGCCATTGCCAGAGCCTTGACCCGCAGCCGGAGCGGACTCGGCACGCTTGACCGCATCCTTCACATAAGCCTGCACGTCTTCTTTGACGATGCGGCCCTTGCGACCTGAGGCTTTCACCTTGGCCAGGTTGACACCGAACTCGCGAGCCAGACGACGCACGGCCGGAGAGGCGTGAACATAAGCGTCATTGGCAACGAAGTCGGAGGACGCAGCAGCCGGGGCGGCGGCTTGAGCAACAGGGGCAGCAGCGGCAGGAGCAGGAGCAGCAGCCTGAGCGACCGGGGCGGCGGCAGGCGCTGCTCCAGCCACTTCGAATACCATGATGAGGGAGCCGGTAGAAACCTTGTCACCCGCCTTCACCTTGATCTCTTTCACCACACCGGCAAACGGCGCAGGCACTTCCATGGAGGCTTTGTCACCCTCCACGGCGATCAGGGACTGGTCGGCTTCGACCTTGTCACCCACGGCGACCATGATCTCGGTCACTTCCACTTCGTCACCGCCGATGTCCGGCACGTTGACTTCTTTGGCAGCGGCGACGGCAGGCGCCGCTGCCACGGGAGCGGCGGCCTGAGCCGGAGCAGGCCACGGCAGCGGTCGCGGCACCAGCCACTTCGAATACCATCACCAGGGAACCGGTGGAGACCTTGGCGCCGGCGGCAACCTTGATCTCGACCACGCGACCCGCGAACGGCGCCGGCACTTCCATGGAGGCCTTGTCACCTTCCACGGCGATGATGGACTGGTCGGCTTCAACCATGTCGCCCACGGCAACCATGATCTCGGTCACTTCGACCTCGTCGTCACCTATGTCAGGTACGTGCACGTCTTTGGCAGCGGCAGCCGCCGGTGCGGCGGCAACCGGAGCGGCAGCCTGAGCCGGAGCGGCGGCAGCGCCTTCGGCTTCGAAGATCATGATCTGGGAACCGGTGGCAACCTTGTCGCCCACCTTGATCAGGATCTCTTTGACGATACCCGCGGCCGGAGCCGGGACTTCCATGGAGGCTTTGTCACCTTCCACGGCGATCAGGGACTGGTCAAGTTCGACCTTGTCACCCACGGCGACCATGATCTCGGTCACTTCTACTTCATCGGCACCGATATCCGGCACCATAATCTGTTTGGACATTGTGCTTTATCCTCTTACGCGTACGTTTATCGCGTTAACCTTGGCAAGAGCAGGTTCCGACTCGTTGTTGCCGTCCGGACCCTGTGTTTGTCCTCTTACCCTTATGTCGCATTAACCTGGGCAAGGCCCTGTCCGGCACGCAAGTCCGGACAGGGTGCTCAATCCTCTTACGCGTACAGCGGGTTAACCTTGTCGGCATCGATGCCGTACTTGGCGATGGCGTCGGCCACAACCTGCTTGTCGATCTCACCGCGCTTGGCCAGTTCGGTCAGGGCAGCAACCACGACATAGAACTCGTTCACTTCAAAGTGACGACGCAGGTTGGCACGGCTGTCGGAACGGCCATAACCATCGGTACCCAATACACGGTAGTTCTCGGTCGGCATGAAGGCACGTACCTGCTCGGCGAAGGACTTCATGTAGTCGGTCGCGGCTATGGTGGCTTCGGAACCCAGTACCGAGGTGATGTAGGGGACGCGGGCAGCAGCAGTCGGGTGCAGCATGTTCCAGCGATCGGCGTCCTGACCATCACGGGCCAGCTCGTTGAAGGAGGTCACGCTGAACACGTCGGAACCCACGCCGTACTCGCTGGCCAGGATCTGGGCGGCGGTACGGACATGACCCAGGATGGAGCCACAACCCAGCAGCTGTACCTTGGCTTTGGTACCGGCCACGGATTCCAGCTTGTAGATACCCTTGCGAATACCTTCCTCGGCGCCTTCCGGCATGGCCGGCATGGCATAGTTCTCGTTGAGGGTGGTGATGTAGTAGAAGACGTTCTCAGGCTTCTCACCGTACATGCGGCGCAGGCCGTCTTGTACGATCACCGCCACTTCATAGGCGTAGGACGGATCGTAGGAGATGCAGTTCGGGATGGTGCCGGCCAGGATGTGGCTGTGACCATCTTCGTGCTGCAGACCTTCACCGTTCAGAGTGGTACGACCGGAAGTCGCGCCCAGCAGGAAACCACGGGCTTGCTGGTCACCGGCTGCCCACGCCATGTCACCGATCCGCTGGAAACCGAACATGGAGTAGTAGATGTAGAACGGGATCATCGGGCAATCGTTGGTGCTGTAGGAGGTCGCAGCAGCCAGCCAGGAGGACATGGCGCCCAGCTCGTTGATGCCGTCCTGCAGAACCTGACCCTGTTTGTCTTCCTTGTAGTAGGAGACGATGTCACGGTCTTGCGGGGTGTACTGCTGACCATGCGGGCTGTAGATACCGATCTGACGGAACAGACCTTCCATACCAAAGGTACGGGCTTCATCAGCCAGGATGGGAACGATGCGCTTGCCGATGGACTTGTCTTTGAGCAGCACGTTCAGGGAACGCACGAACGCCATGGTGGTGGAGATTTCACGGGCCTGCTCGCCCAGCAGCGGACCGAAGGTCTCCAGTGCCGGGATGTCCAGGGTGGTGGTGGTCTCACGCAGGCGGGTCGGTACATAGCCTTTGAGTTCGGCACGACGGGCGTGCAGGTACTTGTACTCTTCGGTACCCTCTTCGATCTTCAGATACGGCAGCTCTGCCAGTTGCTCGTCGGTGACCGGCAGGTTGAAACGATCGCGCAGGTGACGCACGGAGCCCAGATCCATCTTCTTGACCTGGTGGGCAATGTTCTTGCCTTCGGCCGCTTCACCCATGCCATAACCTTTGATGGTTTTGGCCAGGATCACGGTCGGCTTGCCTTTGGTCTCTGCAGCCTTGGAGAAGGCGGCAAACAGTTTGCGAGGATCGTGACCACCGCGGTTTAAGGCGAAGATCTCCTCGTCGGTCATGTCTTTGACCAGGGCAGCGGTTTCCGGGTAGCGATTGAAGAAGTGCTCACGCACATAGCCGCCATCGCGGGACTTCATGGTCTGGTAGTCACCATCCACGGTCTCGTTCATCAGCTGGATCAGCTTGCCGGACGTGTCTTTCTTGAGCAGCTCATCCCACTTGCGACCCCAGATAACCTTGGTCACGTCCCAACCGGCGCCGGCGAACAGGCCTTCCAGTTCGTTGATGACCTTGCCGTTACCCACGACAGGACCGTCCAGACGCTGCAGGTTGCAGTTGACCACAAACACCAGGTTGTCGAGCTTTTCACGCACGGCAACGGTCAGGGCGCCTTTGGCTTCCGGCTCGTCCATCTCGCCATCGCCCAGGAAGGCGTACACGGTCTGTTCGGCGCAGTCTTTGATGCCACGGTCGGTCAGGTACTTCAGGAAACGCGCCTGATAGATGGCGGCGATGGGGCCCAGACCCATGGAGACGGTCGGGAACTGCCAGAACTCCGGCATCAGTTTCGGGTGCGGATAGGAAGGAATACCCTTGCCGTCCACTTCCTGACGGAAGTTGTCCAGCTGGTCTTCGGTCAGGCGACCCTCGACGAAGGCACGAGCATAGATGCCCGGGGAGATGTGACCCTGGAAATAAACCAGATCACCACCATCCTTCTCGTTGCGAGCACGGAAGAAGTGGTTGTAGCAGACTTCGTAGATGGTGGCACTGGAAGCGAAGGAGGACATGTGACCACCCAGGTCCAGATCCTTTTTAGAAGCACGCAGCACTATCATCACGGCATTCCAGCGGATGATGGCACGGATACGGCGCTCCATCTCCTGATCGCCCGGGTAAGCCGGTTCGTCAGTGGCAGGAATGGTATTGATGTAATCGCGATTCGCTTTCTCAGCCACTTCCACACCGCTAACGCGGGCTTTCTCGGCCAGTTGTTCAAGGATGAACTGAGCGCGTTGCGGACCCTCTTCACGCAACAAGGATTCCAGAGAGGCAAGCCACTCCAGCGTTTCTATCGGGTCCACATCGTTCTTCAGGATATCAGACATGGCTGGTTCCTATTGTTATTGCACGGGATGTAAGTTGCGCAAAATTCGACAATAAAGCCTTGTGGGATTAGTTTTCCTGCTGACGGATCCGACGCATGGATCGCTGGATCCGGCTATCTTCCCTCTGCATATCCAACAAGGTGTCCTCGATAAAGGCCAGGTGCTCATGACAAGCAGTCCTGGCCCGCTCCGGAGCCCCCGACAGGATAGCCTCGATCAGCGACGCACGATGGCGACGGATCTTGGCGACCACTCCCGGACGGCGATTCAAAATTTCGTTATTTCGCAAAATGTTCTGTTCGAGCATGGGGCCCATGGCACGCAACAGGTGCAGCAGCACCACGTTGTGGGAGGCCTCCGCCACCGCCAGATAGAACTGGGTGACAGCGGTCGACTCGCTCGCAAGCGATCCCTGCTGGCCAGCTGCCTCGATGGCGGCCTGGGCGGCGCGGATGCGCTCGAAATCTGCCTCTGTACCCCGCAATGCAGCATAGTAGGCACAGATGCCTTCCAGTGCGTGACGAAACTCCAGCAGATCATACTGGGCTTCAGGGTGAGTACTGAGCAGCTCGAACAGGGGATCGGCGATGCCCTTGCTCAAACCATTTTGCACAAAGGTGCCACCGCCCTGCCGGCGATACAGCAACCCACGCGCCTCCAGGCGCTGGATGGCCTCTCGCAAGGAGGGGCGCGACACCTGAAACTGGATGGCGAGTTCCCGCTCTGGCGGCAACTTCTGGCCAGGCTGCAAGCTGCCTTCCAGGATCATGTGCTCCAACTCGGCGACGATGGCGTCAGCCAATTTGGGTTGAGTAACTTTACGATAGGGCATGAGGCAGCTTTGTTAAATTGGTATTACCAATTTCATGAATGGGGCGAAAATTAGCAGAGGGCATGGAAAATGTCCACCCAAAATCTGATCTGCATCAACAAAGTAAGCTGCCTACTTATAGGTAATCTTCGGGAACTATGATCTCACTCATAGAAAATGGTCTGACCAATATTTCTGCGCCAGATCACAGACAACATTTGAGTAACAGCCAATAAGAATGGCTTGCCATGTTGGCAAGCCATTGATTTAAAAAACACAAACTTAATTTCAATACTACCAAAGTTTGTTCGTTTCCTGGCGATATCGTGCCCAGTCAAAACTGCTGCCTGGATCCGTCTTTCGACCCGGCGCTATGTCACAGTGCCCCACCACCCGTTCTGCCACTATGGCAGGAAAACGAGCCTGTATGGTTCGAGTGAGGCTTGCGAGCACGGCATATTGAGCAGCCGTATAAGGCAGCTCGTCAGTCCCCTCCAGTTCGATGCCGATGGAGTAATCGTTGCATGCCTCTCGCCCCTCCCAACAAGAGATGCCCGCATGCCAGGCCCGTGCGAGAAAAGGCACATATTGCACCAACCCACCGTCGCGGCGGATCAGGCAGTGAGCAGAGACCCGCAACTGATGGATCTCGGCGAAATAGGGGTGCTCGTCAGGATTTAGGGTACCGCTGAACAGCTCGTCAATATGAGGGCCGCCAAACTGGCCCGGTGGCAAGCTGATGCCATGTACCACCAGCAAGGAGACATCCTCGGGGGTGGCTCGCTCATTGCAATGAGGAGAGGGCACTCGTCTGGCCTGCTCACACCAACCGTCTGAATCAATGGAAAATACTGTGTTAGGCTGGGTCATCGTCTCTCTTGCTCATGGTATTGATGTGCGCGTTACCGCCCCTAGGCTCTGGCTATCGCTCTTCAGGCCCTCGCCGCCCAACCCCTTGTCCTGCATGGCGAGGAGCCCATAATGGCGGCGCCTGCTGCGGCCCGCTGGCTCTGGCTACTGGCGTGGCTCTCGCTGATGGGGTTGCTCACCCTCTATTTTCACACTCGTAGTCAACCCAGCGTCACGGCAAGCGGCGAACTGCGTCTGCCGATGGATGCCAGCGGCCACTATCGTCTGGAGGGTGCCATCAACGGCCAGGAGGTGCAACTGCTGCTCGACACCGGCGCCACACGGGTCACCATTCCGGCCGATGTGGCCAAACGATTGGGGCTAACGCCACAGGGCCACAGCCGGGTCAATACGGCAGCGGGCCCCATCCTGGTCGGCAACGGCCGAATAGAAAGCCTGGCGATGGGTCCGTTGACCTTGTACGATCTGGCCGTTTATATCAATCCAGCCGCCAGCGGCAATGAGATCCTGGTCGGAATGAATGCCCTCGGTCGGCTGGAGTTGATCCAAAGAGACAGACAGTTGCTTCTCAGACCCTTGCAGGAATAAAAGGCATGTTACAACAGGACATCAGTCGCGCCGTGCGCGCCGCGTTACTCGAAGATTTGGGGGGCGCCCTGACCGCCCAAGACCAGCCGGACGTCAGCGCCGACATCACGGCTCAGCTCATCCCTGCCGATCACCAGGCCAGCGCCCGGGTCATCACCCGCGAAGCTGGGGTCTTCTGTGGTCAAGCCTGGGTGGATGAAGTCTTTCTCCAGCTCGGTGGCGAGGTACAAGTGGAGTGGTTAGTCAAGGATGGCGACATCTTGCAGCCGGATCAGGAGCTGTTTCGCCTGCATGGTCCGGCCCGGGTGCTGCTGACCGGCGAACGCAATGCGCTCAATTTTGTGCAGACCCTCTCCGGCGTCGCCACCCTCACCGCCCGCTACGTCGCAGAGCTGGCCGGCACCCAGTGCCGCCTGCTCGATACCCGCAAGACGTTGCCAGGCCTGCGTGATGCCCAAAAATATGCGGTGACCTGTGGCGGCGGCAAGAACCATCGCATCGGTCTGTACGACGCCTACCTCATCAAGGAGAACCACATCCTGGCCTGTGGCGGCATCACCGAAGCCGTGAGTGAGGCCCGCCGCCTCAACCCCGGCAAGCCGGTCGAGGTGGAGGTGGAGTCGCTTGCTGAACTGGGGCAGGCCCTCCATGCCGGTGCCGACATCATCATGCTGGACAACTTCGATGTACCCATGATGCGTGAAGCGGTAGCCTTGAACGCCAAGCGAGCCAAGCTGGAAGTATCCGGCAACGTGACCCTGACGACGCTGGCCGAATTTGCCGCCACCGGCGTGGATTACATCTCGGTCGGCGCCCTGACCAAGCATGTGCGGGCCCTGGATCTCTCCATGCGCTTTATCTAGTCAATCACAACCGCTGTCCCTACTCACCCTGTCCCCGGTCGCAATGATGCCATCGGGGACAGGGAGTTTTCCTTCGCCAAACGTCTCAATCCCTTGGTTTCAATCCCCTCGCCGATCCCCCCTTGTCCTGATAGCGATGCGGCCATCACCTCCTGACTAATATCGACTTGCAAAAGACGCCATTGACGCCTTTTCTTTAGGCAAGACCCGCCCATGGTAAAAGGAGAGACCAGGAGAAAACCGACAAGAGTACCGGGTATCGAAAGAGCCCAACAAACCACTGATTTATATCCATTTGCGCCACTATTCAGAGACTTGTTAGCTAAATTTGCTGGTGTTGTTGCCAAGCGCAGCAGCTTGGTTAAGATGCCAAAGGCGGTCAACTCACCGCCAACGTTGTCAGGACCCATGTGAAATAAGGATATTGAAGATGAGAAAGCAAACCGGCTTTACCCTGATCGAACTGATGATAGTCGTGGCCATCGTCGCCATTCTCGCCGCCATCGCCCTGCCGGCGTATCAGACCTATACCAAGCGCGCTAAATTCTCGGAAGTCATTGCAGCCACTGGACCAGCCAAGACTGCAGTCGAAGTCTGTGTTCAAGGTTCCACCGATACAGTTGACGCGACCCTTATGGGCATATGCGCCTCAGCCGGTGAGGCTGCCGTCTCAGGAGCTTTTGATACAACGAATATTGCTTCAGTTGATGCCACCGCAAGCGGCGCTGTTGGTGTCACAATTACCGCCACGGGAACGACTGCGACCTTTGGCTCATCTACAACATATGAATTAATTGGCAGCGCAAATACAACCTCTAGGCAAGTTTTGTGGGCCATATCAGGATCTTGCAAGACTGATGGCCTCTGCTAATCCATGACCTCTAGCCCCCATAGCGGCCTGGCCCTGAGCCTGGCCGCTTCCTCCCTGATCAGTGAGTCCGACTCACAACACTACCTGAGCCAGGCCCGGGCCCAGCGCAAACCCTTTGTCACCTACCTTATCGAAAACGACATCCTCGCCAGCAAGACGCTGGCCGAGTTTTGCGAGCTGGAGTATGGGGTACCTCTGCTGGATCTTGCCGCCTTCGATTTGGCCGAGATCCCGCAGAAATACCTCAATCAGAAGTTGATCGACAAGCACCATGTACTGCCCATCTACACCCAGGGCCACACCCTCTATATCGCCATGTCCGACCCGAGCAATGTGGCGGCGCTGGAAGATTTCGGCTTCAGCTTCGGCCTGCATACCGAGGCCCTGCTGGTCGAAGAGGACAAACTGAGCCAGGCCATCGCCAAGCTGCTCGAGAGCGAGCATGATGCCCTTGGCATGGACGATATCGACGAGGCCGAGATCTCGGCACTCGAAGTGGCTGACGAAAGCAGTCGGCTCGACGAGAGCGTCAACACCGCCGATGACGATGCACCCATCGTCAAATACATCAACAAAATCTTGATGGATGCTATCCGGCAAGGGGCATCTGATCTGCATTTCGAACCCTATGAGTTCAAGTACCGCATCCGCTTTCGTATCGATGGCATACTGCACGAAGCCTCCACCCCACCGGTCAATCTGGCCAACCGCTTCGCCGCCCGTCTCAAGGTCATGGCCAGGCTCGATATTGCCGAACGGCGCCTGCCCCAGGATGGTCGCATCAAGCTCAAGCTGTCTCGCAACCGTTCCATGGACATGCGGGTCAATACTCTGCCCACCATGTGGGGTGAAAAAGTGGTCATCCGGCTACTGGACTCCTCGGCAGCGCGGCTCAATATAGAACAACTTGGCTTCGACGAGACACAGAAACAACAATACCTGACCGCACTGAGCAAACCACAGGGCATGATCCTCGTCACAGGCCCAACCGGCTCAGGCAAGACAGTTTCCCTCTACACCGGGCTCAACATACTCAACACCCTTGAGGTCAATATCTCCACCGCCGAAGATCCGGTGGAGATCAACCTGCCAGGAGTCAATCAGGTGCAGGTCAATCCCAAGGCTGGACTCACTTTTGCCAGCGCGCTGCGCTCCTTCCTACGCCAGGATCCGGACATAGTCATGGTGGGGGAGATCCGGGATCTGGAAACCGCCGAGATAGCCATCAAGGCTGCACAGACCGGCCACCTGGTCCTCTCGACCCTGCACACCAATTCGGCAGCAGAGACCCTGACCCGCATGATGAACATGGGAGTGCCAGCGTTCAATATCGCCTCCTCAGTGACCCTCATCATGGCTCAGCGACTTGCCCGCAAGCTTTGCGAGCACTGTAAAGAGCCAGAGATCATCCCTGATACCGAGCTGCTCACGCTGGGCTTCAATACCCAGCAGTTGGCGGCCGGGATCAAGCTGTTCAAACCGAAAGGCTGCAAGGAGTGCACCGGGGGTTATAAGGGCCGAGTCGGTGTCTATGAGATCCTGCTGATGTCAGAAAACATTGCCAAACTCATCATGCAGGGGGCCAACTCGCTGCAGATTGCCGCCATCGCCCAGAAAGAGGGGATGCGCACCTTGCGCTTGTCTGGCCTGGAAAAAGCCCGCCTCGGCGTAACCAGTCTTAGCGAGATCAATCGCATCACCACCAACTGACTCTTCATGCCGCCTGCTTGGCGGCCCTCATTGCAAGGATGCAAGGATGGCGACCATATCGAAGAAGCGAGCAACCCCTGCCAAGGTTCATACCTTTCGCTGGAAGGGCGTCAATCGCAAAGGCAACAGTGTCACAGGCGAGCTGCAAGCCGAGCACATCAACACGGTCAAGGCCGAGCTGCGCAAGCAGGGTGTCAATGTCACCAAGGTGACCAAGAAGAGCCAAGGGCTCTTTTCCAAGGCGGGCGCCAAGATAAAGCCCATGGACATTGCCGTGGTGAGTCGCCAACTTGCCACCATGCTGAGCGCCGGTGTTCCCCTGGTACAAAGCCTGCAAATCATCGCCCGCAGCCATGAGAAATCGAGTATGCGTGAGCTGATGGGGCAGATTGCCAGTGATGTTGAAACCGGTACGCCTATGTCGGAAGCCTTGCGTCAGCATCCCCGCCATTTTGACGATCTCTATTGTGATCTGATTGAGGCCGGCGAGCATTCAGGTGCTCTCGAGACCATCTATGATCGCATCGCCACCTATCGAGAGAAAGCCGAGGCGCTCAAGTCAAAAATCAAGAAAGCCATGTTCTACCCCGCCATGGTGATCCTGGTGGCCATCATAGTGACCTCCATTCTGCTGCTGTTCGTCATCCCCCAGTTTGAAGATATCTTCAAGAGCTTCGGCGCCGAACTGCCCATTTTCACGCAGTTCGTCATCGGTATCTCCCGCTTCATGCAGGATTGGTGGTATGTGATTTTCGGGGGCATAGCCCTGGCCGTCTTCCTCTATGTACGGGCCTGGCGCCGATACCAGAAGGTCAAAGACAACACGGACAAATTCATCCTTACCATACCCGTGGTCGGCATGATATTGCACAAGGCAGCCATGGCTCGCTTCGCCCGCACCCTCTCCACCACCTTCAGCGCCGGTATCCCGTTGGTGGATGCGCTGATTTCGGCGGCGGGAGCCTCGGGAAACTATGTCTACCGCACCGCCATCCTGGCCATTCGCAACGAGGTGGTGGCCGGGATGCAGATCAACGTCGCCATGCGCACCGTGGATCTCTTCCCCGACATGGTGATCCAGATGGTGATGATAGGAGAAGAGTCCGGTGCCATCGATGACATGCTCTCCAAGGTGGCCACCATCTTCGAGCAGGAGGTCGATGACCTCGTCGACGGCCTTACCAGCCTGCTTGAGCCCTTTATCATGGTGGTGCTGGGCGTGCTGGTTGGCGGCATGGTGGTCGCCATGTATCTGCCCATTTTCAAACTCGGCTCTATTATCCATTAGTGCGAGCCGACCACTCCGGCGAGGGGCCCTGGCTCCTCAGCCGTGGGGTCATGCTACACTGCCCTCTTCCTTATCCAAGACTCGATGCAACCCATGACTGAACTGGCGCTCAGCCTGCCCTGGCTCTACCTGACTCTGGTATTTCTCTTCTCCCTGACCATTGGCAGCTTCCTCAATGTCGTCATCCACCGTCTGCCCATCATGCTTGAGCGTGATTGGCAGGCCGAGTATCGGGACTACTTTAATCCAGAGAGCGCACAGCCCCCCACCGAAGCCTACAACCTGATGGTGCCGCGCTCCCAGTGCCCCCACTGCAACCATGCCATCAGCGCCCTGGAAAACATCCCGCTGCTGAGCTGGCTCTGGCTCAAGGGGCGCTGCCGCAGCTGCTCAGCGCCCATCTCGGCGCGTTACCCCTTGGTTGAACTGCTCACCGCCCTGCTCTCCGTCGTCGTGGCCAGCCTTCTGCCTGCTGACCCCTCCCTGTTGGCTTATCTGCTGCTCACCTGGGTGCTCGTTGTCCTGACCTTCATCGATTTGGACAAGATGCTACTGCCGGATCCCCTCACGCTGCCGCTGCTCTGGGCTGGTCTGCTGGTCAACCTCATCTGGCAGAAAGTCCCCTTGAACGATGCTGTCATCGGTGCCATGGCCGGTTATCTGGTGCTCTGGAGCCTCTACTGGGCCTTCAAGCTGCTCACTGGCAAGGAGGGTATGGGTTATGGCGACTTCAAGTTGCTGGCGGCCCTGGGGGCCTGGCTCGGCTGGCAGGCGCTGCCGCTGATCCTGCTGCTCTCCTCTTTGGTAGGCGCCATTATCGGCATTGCCCTCATCGTCTCGCGCCGCCAACAACACAGTAAACCCTATCCCCTTCGGTCCCTATCTTGCCATCGCTGGCTGGGTCGCCCTGCTCTGGGGAGATAGCATCACCGCCTGGTATCTGCACATGGTGCTCTGACCTCGGCTTGGGGCACAATAACCAGACAAGACGAATGAAAAACGATCACTTCAGGACGCTCTCACCCATGTATATAGTCGCAATCACAGGGGGAATTGGCAGTGGCAAGACCACAGTCGCCAACCTGTTTGGCGAGCTGGGCATCGACATCGTTGATGCCGATGTCATCGCCCGCGAGGTGGTTGAACCCGGCTCGCCGGCACTGACCGCCATCAGTCAACACTTTGGCGCTGGCGTGCTCGATGAGGAGGGACAGCTAGACAGACGCAAGCTGCGTGACCACGTGTTCAGAGACCCCGATGCCAAGGGGTGGCTCAATGCATTGCTCCACCCCTTGATCCGTCAGGAGATGCAGCGTCAATGTGCCGCGGCACGCTCCCCTTATTGTCTGCTGGTCGTGCCCCTTCTGGTTGAAAACCGGCTCACCGCCATGGCTAACCGGGTACTGGTGGTCGATGTGGACGAGGAGACCCAGATCACCCGCACCTGTCGACGTGACGGGGTCGGTCGTGAGCAGGCCAAGGCGATTGTCGCCGCTCAAGCGAGTCGTATGGCTCGCTTGGCCGCCGCTGACGACATCATTGAGAACCGGGATGGCACTCCTGAGCTCTTGCGTGGGCGAATTTTGGCGCTGCACCAAACATATCTGGCATTTGCCACTCAACAAGCCCGGCAACTGTGAGTACACTAGGCCGGTTTATGGCTGGCCAGGATTAGGCATGATTTACGATTTCCCTCTCAACGAAAAAAGCCGGACCTATCTTCGTCTGGAATCACTGTTCAACCAGATCCACAACAATCTGGGGAGTGATCACCCCTGGTCTCATATCGCCTTCTTCAAGGGGCTGTTTGATCTGCAGGAACTGCTCGAGCGGGGAGATCTGCGCTCGGATCTCATCAAGGATCTTGAGCGCCTGAGTCAGCGCCTCGGCCACTGGGCAGAACTGCCTGATGTCGATCTCGATCAGATCCGCGCAATGCAACAGGAGAGCAGCCAGCTTTCCCGCAAGCTGCTGGGTGCTCCGCGCCCCGGCGCTCGTCTCAAGGAAGACAAGCTGCTTAGCTCCATCCGCCAGCGCTTCTCCATTCCCGGCGGACTCTGCGCCTTTGATGTGCCTCAACTGCACCACTGGCTGACGACCCCGGCATCCCTGCGACACCCGCAAATGGAGGCTTGGCTCAGTGATATCCAGTTGCTGATGGGCGCCATCGGCCTCTTGCTGCGACTGTGGCGCGATGCGTCCCACTTCAGCGATCAGGTCGCCACCAACGGCTTCTATCAGGACACGGCGGAGAATGCGGAACTGATCCGTATCCGCCTGCCCCATGCCATGGGCTGCTATCCGACTCTCAGTGGCCACAAGAACCGCTTTGCCCTGCGCTTCCTGCCAACCCAGGAACAACCCATAGGCGATGTGCCCTTCCAGCTCGCCTGCTGCTAACGAAGGGATGGGAGCCAGGCTCCCGCCCTACGCCATTTATCTCTTGCCTGCGGAGGAATCCATGGTCACCAAGGTCAACTGCCCAAATTGCCAAACGCCAGTGGAATGGGGTCCACAGAGCCCGTTCCGCCCTTTCTGCAGCAAACGCTGCCAGCTGATCGATCTCGGCGAATGGGCCGACGAAGAGAAGCGGATCCCGGGAGAGATCAATCCGGACCTGTTGCCAGACCCGGATGCCGGAGAAGAGTGGCGCTGACTCCTTCCCGTGATAACAAAAAAGGGCCAATGGCCCTTTTTTGTTATCAACGTTTCGCTGCCGCATTCGTTGTCAGCTTTTAGCTACCAGGCCCTGTAGCCGAGCGACTATGGGGCCATTGGCATCGGGGAACTGGTAGTTATCCAGTTCAGCCAGGGGAACCCACAGACACTCCTGTCCCTCCTTGCCAAACGGCTCACCCCGAAAACGGGTCACCTTCCAGATATCCAGCAGCACCTGCTTCTCGGGATAGTCATGATGCAGCTCCATAAAGGGGGCGCAATCCTCGACCCGGATGCCTATCTCTTCCCAGAGCTCCCTGTCCAAGGCTGCCAGCAGATCCTCGCCAGCCTCGACCTTGCCCCCCGGGAACTCCCAGCGATCGCCCTGGTGGCTGCTTGAGGCGCGTTTGGCAATGAAGATGTCACCCCGCTCGTTCTCGATGACGCCAACCGCCACCCATATCCGCTTCTTCTGTTCCATCTTTGTCCTCAACCTAAACACGGTAACTTGGCGATCCAGGGGGCCAGACGCAGCGCCTGACGTTCCCCCTGCGCCGTAAACATATCCTGACCCACATGCTCGCTCCCCGCCGGGGCGGGCAGTGGCCATGGCTGGGCCCCAGGGGGGCTGAAGCAGCGATCCTGGATGAGGCTGCTCTGGCGAATATAGCGCCACAGACAGTCCCGCAGAAACCACTGATCGATGTTCGGCGTCTCCATGAGGCCGGGCTGATAAGCTCCGAGCAGGGGCGCCAGTGGTGGCAGCACCCCGGCCACGCCACCCCACATGCCCGCCAGCACCAGGTCAGTGTGGCTCCACCAGTCACGCATGATATGAAACCAGCGCCCCGATGCAAGCCAGCCATCGACGGCGACGCGTTCGCGCACACTCGGTACCGAATCCACATCCCGCACCAGGAAGCGGCCAACCCATGGATCATTGGCCACCTGAAAACGCCAGCACAGACGCTGACGCAGCGAGTGATCCGCGGGTTGCATACACAGCTCGGCACCATGGGCCTGCAGGCAGGCCAGCAGGTCCGCGGGCACACTCTCATCCACATAGAAACGCAGCTGCCAGCCGGGGTAGAGATAGGCGGCGGCCAGTACGTTGTCGAGCGCCCCTCTCAGGTAGCGGGGGTTTGTCCCCCACAAGGAAAAGGCAATGATGGAGTGCTTGCCGTCCTGGCTGGCCAGCCAAGCATCCGGCCCCTCTGCCGGCAGCACCCACCCCTCGACGAGTTGCCCGGCAGCCTCGTCTTTGAGGCACAGTGCTCTGGTCCCCGCCTGCGCCGCCTCGGCATGGCGTCCTAGCCTGGCGAGGGAGGTGCAGAGTCCATCCTGTGCCAGAGCGTCTGCCGGGTCACGGGCCGCCAGCTCGGTCAGATGCGCCACAGCACGTTCATGCTGGCCCGAGCGCGACAGGCAGACGCAGAGATTGCGCAGCACTTCATCATTCTCGGGGGTGGCCTGATGCGCCAGCGTCAGTACTTGCGCGGCTGAGGCCGGATCGCCAGACAGAAAGAGGTAATAGGCAAACTGCAGTTGCAGGGGAACCGGCTTGAGCCGCTCCCCGTTCAGCAGAGCCAGCACCCGCTGGACGGCCTCCTGCCGCCGCTCCAGCAGCCAGCTGGCATGCGCCTGCCCATCCCACCCCGTCGGCACCTTGCTCATCCTCAGCCCTCCTCCCTTATGCCCCTGAAATGAATGCACCGCCCGGAGGCGGTGCATTCACTAGCATAGCGCTATCAGGTCAACTGACCGTGGCAGTGCTTGTACTTCTTGCCGGATCCGCAGGGACAAGGATCGTTGCGACCGATCTTCTGCTCGTCCCGCACGAAGGTTGTCTGTGTACTCGTCTCTTCGCCCTCGTCCGCCAGCTGATCGTCGGCAGTGGCGTGGGTGTAGGTGCGGGGAGCCGCTTCTGCCTGCTGGCGCTGCTGCTCTTCCATCACCTCGACATCCCGCTCCTGTACCTGGACTCGGCTCAATATGCTGACCACATCGCGCTTGAGGGTCTCCAGCATCTGGGTAAACAGATCGAAGGATTCGCGCTTGTACTCCTGCTTGGGGTTCTTCTGGGCATAACCGCGCAGATGAATGCCTTGACGCAGATGATCCATCGCGGCCAGATGCTCTTTCCAGAGGCCATCCAGAGTCTGCAGCATCACGGCTTTCTCGAAATTGCGCAGCACATCGACGCCGACCAGCTCTTCTTTGCGAGCATAGAGCTGGTTGGCTTCGTCCAGAATGCGCTCACGCAGCTTCTCTTCATACAGCTTGTCGTCATCGCGCAACCACTGCTGAATGGGCAGAACCAGGCCAAAATCGGCGGCCAGACGGGTCTCCAGGCCGGGCACGTCCCACATCTCCTCCAGAGACTGGGGCGGAATGTATTCGTCAATCACGGCGCCATAGACGTCATCACGGATGATGTGAATGGTCTCGGAGATATCGTTGGTCTCCAGCAGCTCGTTGCGCTGCTCGTAGACCACCTTGCGCTGATCATTGGCCACGTCATCGAATTCGAGCAGGTTCTTACGGATGTCGAAGTTGCGACCCTCCACCTTGCGCTGGGCATTCTCGATGGCCTTGGTGACCCAAGGGTGTTCGATGGCCTCGCCCTCTTCCATGCCCAGCTTCTTCATCATGCCAGTGACACGGTCAGAGGCGAAGATACGCATCAGCTGATCTTCCATGGAGAGGTAGAAGCGGGAAGAACCCGGGTCCCCCTGGCGACCGGAACGGCCACGCAGCTGGTTGTCGATGCGGCGTGATTCGTGACGCTCGGTACCTATGATGTGCAGGCCACCTGCGGCCAGCACAGCATCGTGACGAACCTGCCAGGCGGCCTTGATTTCGCTGATCTGCGCGTCGCTCGGATTGTCAAGCTGGGCGATTTCGGCCTGCCAGTTGCCACCCAGCACGATGTCGGTACCCCGACCGGCCATGTTTGTGGCGATGGTGACGGCGCCGAGCTGGCCCGCTTGGGCGACGATCTCCGCCTCCATGGCATGGAACTTGGCGTTCAATACCTTGTGGGGGATCTCTTGCTTGGTCAGGATGCCGGAGAGCAGTTCCGAGTTCTCGATGGAGACAGTACCGACCAGTACCGGCTGGCCGCGGGAGACGCAACCACGGATATCTTCGACGATGGCGTCGTACTTCTCCAGGGCGGTGAGATATACCAGGTCACCCATGTCTTTACGTACCATGGGGCGGTTGGTCGGGATGACCACAGTATCCAGGCCATAGATCTGCTGGAATTCGAAGGCCTCGGTATCCGCGGTCCCCGTCATGCCCGCCAGCTTGTCATAGAGGCGGAAGTAGTTCTGGAAGGTGATGGAGGCCAGGGTCTGGTTCTCGTTCTGGATCTTGACCCCTTCTTTTGCCTCGACCGCCTGGTGCAGGCCATCGGACCAGCGACGACCCGGCATGGTTCGACCGGTATGTTCATCGACGATGACGATTTCGTCTTTCTGCACGATGTAATCGACGTTGCGCTCGAACAGGGTGTGAGCACGCAGACCGGCATTGACGTGATGCAGCAGGCTGATGTTGGTGGCGGAGAACAAAGAGTCCTCCTCGGCCAGCAAGCCCTCTTTCTTGAGCAACTCTTCCACGAAGATCTGGCCGTTTTCGGTCAGCAGCGCTTGGCGGTTCTTCTCGTCGACCGTGTAGTGACCGTCACCGGTGTACTCTTCAGAGTCTTCTTTGTCCTGCTTGACCAGCAGCGGGATCAGTTTGTTGATCTGGATATACATGGCGGAGCTGTCCTCCGCCGGGCCCGAGATGATGAGTGGCGTACGCGCCTCATCAATCAGCACCGAATCCACCTCATCCACCAGGGCATAGTTGAGAGGGCGCTGTACCCGCTGCTCTGGCGAGAACGCCATGTTGTCGCGCAGGTAGTCGAAACCGAATTCGTTGTTGGTACCGTAGGTGATGTCGGCGGCATAAGCATCACGCTTCTGGGACGCATCCATGCCCGGCACGTTGCAATCCACGGTCAGACCAAGGAAGGTGAACAGCGGGCGGTTCGCCTCGGCATCACGCTTGGCCAGATAGTCGTTCACCGTCACCACGTGCACACCGTGACCCGCCAAGGCGTTCAGATAGGCAGGCAGGGTCGCAGTGAGGGTCTTGCCTTCACCCGTCTTCATCTCCGCGATGCGGTTGGAGTTGAGTACCATGCCGCCGATCAGCTGGACGTCGAAGTGGCGCATGCCGAACACACGACGGGACGCTTCACGTACTGTGGCGAAGGCTTCCGGCAGCAACTGCTCCAGGGTCTCCCCCTGATCCAGGCGCTGACGGTACTCGGCCGTCTTGGCCTGCAACTCAGCATCAGACAAGGCCTCGAACTGAGGCTCCATTGCATTGATCTGTTTTACAATTTTGCGCAGGGCCTTGAGCGTTCTGTCGTTCCGGCTGCCGATAATCTTGGTAAGCAGTGTGCTAATCATGGGTACCAACTGTTTCTGGTTATAAGGTTCCGTCACTGGAACTGGAGAGAAAAAAACCTAACCCCGTCTGGCAGTAAGGAATTGACTGGGGTTGACCTGACGACCGTCTTTCAACACTTCATAATGCAAATGGACCCCGGTCGCGCGACCGGTGCGTCCCATCAGGGCTATCTGCTGACCCTGATCCACTAACGTACCCACCTCCACCAACAACTTGGCGTTGTGGGCATAGCGAGTCACCAGGCCATTACCATGATTAATCTCAATCATGTTGCCAAATTCAGGATGGCGACCCGCCCAGCTCACTATGCCGGGCCCGGTTGCCAATATGGGCGTGCCCGGCTTGCCGCGAAAATCGACGCCTTTGTGCATCTTGGCACGACCATTGAAGGGATCGACCCGGCCGCCGAAGCCAGAGCTAATCCAGACCCGCTCCTGCTTGACCGGCGATCCGGAAATAAAGCCTGCGTCAGTGATATGGTGATTGAGCATGAAAGATTCAAGTACCGACAGCTGTTCTTCGCGACTACTGAGCTGTTTGCTGAGGTGAGCCATGGAGCTTTGCAGCTCGTCGAGGTTCACTTCCAGATCGGCATCATAGGAGGGGCCGCCCATGGGAGGCAGCTCTTTGAAGTTGAATTCGTCGGGATCGAGATCCGCCTGCTCGGTCAATCGCTCACCGAGGGCATTGAGCCTGCCAAGCTGGCCCTGCATGGTGCCGACCTGGGCAGCCAGCATGGCGAGTTGTTCGCGGGCCTGCTCGGTAGTTTGACTCGTCTGCTGCTGCTCTGCTTGAACCAGCGCCAGCTCGAGGGCAGCCATTTTTTGATGCCAGCTCTGCCATAGCAGGACAGACCCTAACACCAGAATAGAAAGAAAGAGACCGCCGACCCAGGCCAGACGTTGTTTGGGGAAGTGCAGCTTGCGCCGCTGCTTGCCATTGAGGATCAGGGTAATGCTCATAGAAATTCAATCTGCTCGGTCGGGTGAGGCTAGTTGCCACCACGAAAATAAAACCGGGAGAGTATCGGTATCGGGATGTAAACAAGAATGACAGGACGCCGGCGCGGAGAGGTGACCGACGTCCTGTTGCACAACTATCAGGCTAGAACCAGACCGTTGTCGTAGTAAGTGATTGGCGATTTTTCGCCCTTACCCTCGAAGGTCACCAGTTCCCATGCTTCCTGCTGGGCCAGCAAGGCACGCAGCAACTTGTTGTTCAAGGCATGGCCCGTTTTGTAAGCGCGGAACTCGCCTATGATGCTGCGGTTACACATATAAAGGTCACCGATAGCATCCAGCATCTTGTGCTTGACGAACTCATCTTCGTAGCGCAGACCATCTTCGTTCAGCACCCGATAGTCATCCAGAACCACGGCATTCTCCAGGCTTCCACCCAAGGCCAGATTCTGGGAACGCAGGTACTCGATGTCACGCATGAAGCCGAAGGTACGGGCACGGCTGATCTCTTTCACGAAAGAGGCGCCGGAGAAATCCAGTACGCAACGCTGATTGCGGCCTTCGAATACCGGGTGCTGGAAGTCGATCTCGAGATCCATCTTGAAGCCGTTGCGATAGGGGTGGAACTCCGCCCACTTGTCACCGTCCTCAACCCGGATGCTCTTTTTGATCCGCACAAACTGCTTGGGCGCATTTTGTTCGCGGATGCCAACTTCCTGCAACAGGTAGATGAAGGGGTGCGCACTGCCATCCATTACCGGGATCTCGGGGGCATCAACCTCGACATAAAGGTTGTCTATCCCCATCCCGGCCAAAGCGGCGGAGAGGTGTTCTATGGTGGAAACACGCACACCAGCTTCGTTGACCAACGCGGTACAGAGTACGGTATCGCGCACCTGGTCGGCATTTGCTGGCAATTCCACCACAGGATCCAGATCGGTACGCAAGTAAACGATCCCTGTGTTCACAGGTGCCGGACGGAACGTCATTGTGACTTTCCGACCCGAATGCAGGCCCACACCAGTGGCCTGGACACTCGTTTTCAAGGTTCTTTGTCTAATCATGGGCGTATCCACAGCTAAATTCCGGACCAGATGGTCGTTGACGGGCCATCTTAGCACATTCCTTAAACAACAAACAAACCAGCCCCGTTAGAGGCTTAGTCTGCCTGCTTGCGCAGGAAAGCCGGAATATCCAGATAATCAGGCTCACGACGAGCTTGTGGCTCGGCATTCACCGCCTTGGCCGGGGCCTCTTCCATCACGCGAGACTGCAGGGCTTCGCTGATCAGGGGCTGACGGGCCGGACGCTCTTGTACCATGTTGTTTTTGACTAGGGTGATGTCGCTCTTGCGATCTGCGCCTATACCGGTCGCAACCACGGTCACCCGCAGCTCGTCTTGCATCTCCGGGTCAATAACGGTACCCACCACCACGGTAGCATTCTCGGAGGCGAAGGCCTTGACCGCGTTACCCACGGTTTCGAACTCTTCGATGGTCATGTCCATGCCGGCGGTGATGTTGACCAGGATGCCACGGGCACCGGCCAGATCCACGTCTTCCAACAGCGGGCTGGAGATGGCTTTCTCGGCAGCTTCTTCGGCACGGTCATCACCGGAGGCAGAACCAGTACCCATCATAGCGGTACCCATCTCGCGCATCACGGTACGCACATCCGCGAAGTCGACGTTGATGAGGCCCGGACGGGTGATCAGCTCGGCGATGCCCTGTACGGCACCCAGCAGCACATCGTTGGCCGCCTTGAAGGCGTCCAGCAGGGAGATGCCACGACCCAGTACCTTCAACAACTTGTCGTTGGGGATGGTGATCAGGGAGTCGACATTCTTGGAAAGCTCTTCGATGCCGTGGGCGGCAAAGCCCATCCGCTTCTTGCCTTCAAACGAGAATGGCTTGGTTACCACGGCGACGGTCAAAATGCCCATCTCGCGGGCCACTTCGGCCACGACGGGAGCGGCACCGGTACCGGTACCACCGCCCATGCCAGCCGCGATGAACACCATGTCGGAACCGGTCAGCAGCTCACGCAGCGCTTCGCGGTCTTCCAGGGCAGCTTCACGACCCACATCCGGACTGGCACCTGCGCCCAATCCCTTGGTGATACCACTACCGATCTGCAATGTGGTGTTGGCACTGGAGTTGCGCAGTGCCTGGGCGTCGGTGTTGATCGTGATGAACTCAACACCTTCGATGTTTTGACGAACCATGTGCTCGACTGCGTTGCCGCCGCCGCCACCCACGCCTATCACCTTGATGACAGCTTCGTCCGTGTGGCTATCCATAAATTCAAACATGTTGTCTCTCCGCTTTATTTGCCTGACTCAGCAAAATCTTTTAGAACTCGCCACGCAACCAGTTGCTGACCCGTTTGACCAGCCCACCGACGCTTGCTTTGGCGGTATAATCGTTGCTACTGCCTGTGGATTGATGGGTACGGCCGTATTGCAGCAACCCGACCGCGGTCGAGTAGACTGGTGCCTGCACGTAATCGCTCAATCCGCGCACATTCATGGGTTCCCCGACCCGGACCTGGCACTGGAATACCTGCTCTGCGCACTCCACTATGCCTTCGATCTGGGCCGCACCACCGGTCAGTACCAAACCGGCGGCCAGCTGATGCTTGACCCCCTGCTGTTTCAATTCGCTTTGTACCTTCACCAGCTCGTCATTGATCATGGAGAGCAGCTCGGTGTAGCGCGGCTCTATCACCTCGGCCAGGGTCTGTCGTTGCAGACTGCGGGCCGGGCGTCCACCGACGCTGGGCACTTCAATATTGTCTTCCTTGCTGACCAGGCGGCCCAAGGCGCAGCCGTAGCGCACCTTGATAGCCTCGGCATCCAGCGGCGGCGTGCCGAAGGCATAGGCGATATCGCTGGTGACAGTGCTACCGGCGTAAGGGATCACCTTGGTATGGCGCAGGGCGCCGCCAGTAAACAGCGACATGTCCATGGTGCCACCACCGATATCGACCACACAGACTCCCAGCTCTTTCTCGTCTTCAGTCAAGACGGCATAGCTGGACGCCAACGCAGAGAAGATCAGTTGATCGACTTTCAGTCCCACCTTTTCGACACACTTCTCGATATTGCGAGCCATGTCGTTGTGGCAGGTGATCAGGTGCACCTTGGCGGCCATCCGCACACCGGACAGACCAACCGGGTTCTTGATGCCCTCCTGGTAGTCGATGGCAAACTCCTGGGGCAGCACGTGCAGCACCCTTAGCTCATCAGACAAACGCACCGACTTGGCGGTGTGGATGACGTTATCCACGTCCTCCTGGGTCACTTCCTCATCGGAGATGGGCACCATGCCGGTCTCGTTACGGCAATCAATGTGCTTGCCAGACAAGCCCAGATAGACGGAGCTAATCTGGCAGTCGGCCATCATCTCGGCCTCTTCCACCGCACGGCGCAGGGATTTGACCACGGAATCCAGATCGTTGACCCCGCCCTTGTCCATGCCGCGAGAGGTATGGCTGCCCATGCCGATGACATTGAGTTCACCGTCCGGCAGCACTTCGCCCACCAGAACCGCCACCTTGGTGGTGCCGATATCCAGCCCGACAATCAGATTTCTATCTGCGGTTTTGGTCATGCGCTTTCTCTTCGTTCTTCTTCCAGCCAACCGCCATCCCGGTGTCGTATCGAAGATCCACATAAGCCACTTGCTCACGGGGTTCGATGATCGGGAAGACATCGATAAATCTCTGTAGACGGAGCGCCATATCCGAACGCCCCACAAACAGTTGAATATTGTTATCCAGCGTCAGTTCCCAGCCGTAACGTGGGGTCAGATTGACCGCACTGAGCTTGTAACCTCGCTCTGCCAGCTGCGCCTCAAATTGGCGGCTGTTCTCCAGCACCTTGGCAGCCTGGTCATCAGGGCCTGACAGTTGCATCAGGGGGCTCTTCACCCGATTTGGTGCACTGAACACCTCACCCTTGGCATTGACGAAACGGCTGCCATTCCAGCGAGCCGCCACCTTCTGCTCTGTGAGGTAGACCTTGATCTTGTCGGGCCACTTCTTGCGTACCGACACCTGGGCGACCCAAGGCAACGCCGTCAGGCGCGCCTGCAGTGCATTCACATCCATCTCGAAGAAGTTGCGTGGCGCATCGCCATCCAGCACGGCACTGCGCAACTCCTCCGCCTTGATATATTGGTGTTGCCCCTGTACCAGCAAGGCACTGATGGGCAACCGGTTGGCATCTGTCAGCCAATCCTTTACGTCCAGCGCACTCTGGTAGAGACCCGCCATCACCAGGAGGAAAAATGCCACCCCGATGATGAAGCCACCCTTGGTGCGCCCTTGTGCCCTTGCCTCCACCCGTCATATCCCCGTAAAACGTGACCAGACCGCCTGCCGGGCCGGGTGCGCCATTATATAGGCCCCGGCTTGGCGGTCAAAATACTCATTAGGCCCTCAGGCGCCGGATTTCATGCTCTCTATGCTCAATTTCATCTCGCCGAGACGTCGGGCCAACGCCCCCACGTTGCCAGCCCCCTGGGTCAGCACCAGATCCCCCTCGCCGATAAGATCCGCCAGCACGGCCGGCACATCATCCGGCGTGGCGACAAAAACCGGCTCCAGGCTGCCACGGGAACGGATGGAACGGCACAGGGCGCGACCATCGGCCCCCGGGATCGCCTCTTCACCGGCGGCGTAGACCTCCAGCATCATCAAGACGTCCACCTTGGAGAGCACGTCAGCAAAATCTTCATAGAGATCACGAGTACGGCTGTAACGGTGAGGCTGGAACACCATCACCAGCCGCTTCTCGGGCCAGCCGGCCCGCGCGGCATTGATGGTGACCTTCACTTCGCTCGGGTGATGGCCATAGTCGTCCACCAGCATGGCCTTGCCACGCCCGGTCTCAAATTCGCCATATTGCTGGAAGCGGCGCCCCACCCCTTCGAACTTGGACAGGGCATTGATGATGGCCTCATCACTGACACCATCTTCGGTCGCAACCGCGATTGCGGCAGCGGCATTGAGTGCATTGTGCACACCCGGCAGGTTCAGGGCGACCTGCAGCTCACCGGCATCTTTACGGCGTACGCGGAAGCTGCTGCGATGAGTGGTTTGCACGAAGTCCAGCACCTGCACATCGGCATCGTCACTCAAACCATACGTCAGGGTCGGACGTGCTATCTCAGGCAGCATGCCACGGACAACGGGATCGTCAACACATACCACAGCCAAACCGTAAAAAGGCAGGTTATGGAGGAATTCGATGAAGGTTGCTTTCAACTTGGAGAAGTCGCCGCCATAGGTGTCCATGTGATCCGCTTCGATGTTGGTCACGATGGAAACCATGGGTTGCAGATGCAGGAAGGAGGCATCGCTCTCATCCGCTTCCGCGATCAGATAGCGGCTGCTCCCCAGACGGGCATTGGTACCGGCACTATTGAGCAGGCCACCGATGACGAAGGTGGGATCCCGGTCCGCCTCGGCATAGATGCTGGCCACCAGACTGGTGGTCGTGGTCTTGCCATGGGTGCCAGCAATGGCGATACCATGGCGAAAACGCATCAGCTCGGCCAGCATCTCGGCACGGCGTACCACGGGGATGCGCTGTTCGCGGGCAGCCAGCAACTCGGGGTTGTCGGTATGGATGGCGGTGGAGACTACCACCACGCTGGCACCATCTACATGCTCGGCACTGTGACCGACAAAGATCTGGGCGCCCAGGCTGGCGAGACGCTCGGTCACGGCATTGGTGGCCAAGTCAGAGCCGGAGACCTGATAGCCTTCGTTGGCCAGCACCTCGGCAATGCCCCCCATGCCCGCACCACCTATTCCGATAAAGTGGATGCGACGCACGCGGCGCATTTCGGGGATCACGGTACGCAGTTTTGCCAGTTCAACCTTGTTCATAATTCTCTCTTAACTCTGCCGCCAGTCCCGTGCACTCATCTGCAACGCGCTCTGCGGCCTCAATACATTGAGGGGTAAGACTGCATGGCTTGGCCTGTGCAATCTTGATCAGCATGCTTTCTCACTCTGCCCAGTTGCGAGCCGCTTGCACTCATCGGCAACACGCTCTGCGGCATCGATAATGGCGACGCGCCGCGCCGCCTTGGCCATGTTCAACAGGATTTCCCTGCGCCCGGCCAACCAGCTGAGGCGGGCACCCAGGGTAGCGGGGCTCAGCTCTGTCTGGGGCAGGAATTCGGCTGCACCGCCATCGACCAGGGTCAGGGCATTACGGGTCTGATGATCGTCCACCGCATGGGGCAGTGGCACAAAGATGGCGGCCACACCGGCAGCGGCCACTTCGGAGACGGTCAGGGCCCCCGCGCGACACACCACGAGATCGGCCCAGGCATAGGCATCGGCCATCTCCTTGATAAACTCGCTCACCTCCGCCGCCTGGCCCAGGGCTGCATAAGCATTGGCCACGGCATCCCTGTTCCCCTTGCCGGTCTGGTGACGCACCTCGATGGGCACCCCGGCGGCGGCGACCGCGGCAGGGACCTGTTCGTTAAGCACTTTGGCACCCAGGCTGCCACCAATGATGAGCAGATGAAGAGGGGCAGGCTGAGTGCTGATCCGATTGGCCGGTTCCGGCAACGCCACCACTTCCGGTCGCACTGGATTACCGACCACTGCGGTGCGGCTGCTGGGAGCAAACGCGCCAGGGAAAGCCATCAACACCCGCTTGGCGAGGCGTGCCAATAGCTTGTTGGTCATGCCGGCTGCGGCGTTTTGTTCATGAAGCAGCAGAGGAATACCGGACAGCCAGGCCGCCACGCCGCCCGGCCCCGAGGCGAAGCCCCCCATGCCGAGTACCACATCGGGTTTGATCTCTTTCAGTACCTGGCGAGCCTGCAGTATGGATTTGACGATGCGGTAAGGGGCGGCCAGCAAACGCTTGATGCCATTGCCACGCACCCCCTGAATGTCGATGAAGGAGATGGGGTAGCCATGAGCAGGCACCAGCTCGGCCTCCATGCGATCCGCCGTACCGAGCCAATGTATGGTCCAGCCCTGGGCCTTGAGCCGGTCAGCGACCGCCAAGCCGGGGAACACATGGCCACCGGTACCACCGGCCATCACCAACAACGTCTTGCTACTCACGCAACCTCCCGCACACGCGCCTGGGCACTGGCCTGGCGCAATTCGAAATCGATCCGGATCAACATGCTCACCGCGACCGTCATGATGATGAGACTCGAGCCGCCATAGCTGACTAGCGGCAGGGTTAGCCCCTTGGTCGGCATCATGCCGCTGGCGGCTCCGACGTTGACGAAGGTCTGGAAACTGAACCAGATGCCGATACCGATGGCGAGATAACCCTCATAGAGCTTGTCGGCCACCAGCGCCTGATGGCCCAGCTTGAGCGCTTTGTACGCCAGGGCGAAGATGAGGAAGAGTGCACCGAGCACGCCGAGATAACCGAGCTCCTCCCCCAGGATGGCGAACACGAAGTCGGTGTGGGCCTCCGGCAGGTACTCCATCTTCTGGATGGAGTTGCCGAGCCCCTCGCCAAGCCAGCTACCACGACCAAACGCCATCAACGACTGGGTCAGCTGATAACCACTGCCGAAGGGATCGGCCCAGGGGTCGAGGAAGGAGGTTACCCGCCGCATCCGATAAGGCTCGGCGATGATCAGGGTCACCACGGCACTGACGCCGACCAAAATGAGGGCGATAAACTGACCCATACGGGCCCCAGCCAGGAACAGCATGCCCAGGGATGTCACAAACATCACCACCACAGAGCCCAGATCCGGCTGGGCCAGCAGCAATACGGCCACCAGGAAGAGCACGGCCATCGGCTTCATAAAGCCGATGAGGCGCTCGCGCACCTCGTTCTGACGGCGCACCAGATAACCCGCCAGATAGACAAACAGGGCCAGCTTGCCAAATTCCGCCGGTTGCAGGTTGAACGGGCCCAGGGGCAACCAACGGACTGAGCCGTTGACGCTGCGCCCCACCAGCAATACCAGCACCAGCATCAGGATGGCGAGCAGCAGCATGGGACCGTTGTATTGCTGCCAGCGAGCCATGGGCACCTGCAGGACAAACCAGGAGATACCGAGCGCCATCACCAGAAACAGGCCGTGACGCTTCACAAACATGAAGGGATCGTTGGCCAGCGCAATCCCTTCCGGGATGGAGGCCGAGGCCACGATGACCAGTCCCACCGCCATCAGGGAGAACCCCAGTACCACCAACTGGCGATCGTAGAGCGCACCGGGCCGGGCCGGGAGCAGGATCCGTTGCAGGAAAGCCAGGGTTGCGCGCAGGGCGTTCATAGGGCCAGCACCAGTTCGGTGAAGCGATCGCCCCGTGCTTCGAAGGATTTGAACTGATCCAGACTGGCGCAGGCCGGGGCCAGCAGCACCCAGTCACCGGGCTTGGCATCGGCAGCGGCCTTGGCGACGGCGGCCTCAAGGTCAGCGACCCGTTCAGTCTGTTCACCCAGCGCCAGCAGTATGTCGGCATCCTGACCAAAGCAGTACATCTTATCTATCTGGCTGCCGAGCAGGTCTTGCACCGGGCCAAAATCCTGGCCCTTGCCCTGGCCACCGACCAGCAGCAGCAGGCGACCCTTGACCGACTCACGCACGCCTGCCACCGCGGCCAGGGTCGCGCCCACGTTGGTGGCCTTGGAATCATTTATCCAGCGTACTCCCCCGACCTCACGCACGAAGTGGGCGCGGTGGGGCAGGCCTTCAAAACGCCGCAGCACGGCCAGTTGCGGCTCACGGGGAATACCCACCGCATCGCACAGGGCCATGGCGGCCAGGGCATTGGCCTGGTTATGGGCACCGACGATCTTCATCTCGTCCACGGGCAGCAGCGGCTCGCCATGCAGACTCAGCCACAAGCGCCCCTCGCACAGGGTGCGGCCATAACTCTTGTCATCCAGACCAAAACTCTGCCATAGCTCGCCCACGTCGGGCAGCGTCAGGGCATCATCCCGATTGACCAGAATGTGTTGTGAGTGCTGATGGATCTCTTGCTTGGCGGCGCGGTAATCGGCCATGCCTGTGTAGCGATCCATGTGATCTTCCGAGAGGTTCAGCACCACGGAGGCGACGGCCCGCAGACTGTGGGTCGTTTCCAGCTGGAAGCTGGAGAGCTCCAGCACACAAAGATCCATCGGCTGCTTGAGCAAGGTCAACGCAGGGGTACCTATGTTGCCCCCCACACCAACCTTGAGGCCCGCTTCGGCAATCATCTCACCCACGAGGGTGGTGACTGTGCTCTTGCCGTTGGAGCCGGTGATGGCGATGACGGGGGCATGGGTCTCACGCACGAACAACTCGATGTCGCCGACTATGTCCACACCCTGCTCGGCGGCAGCCCTGAGTTCGGGCGTCGCCAGGGCGATACCAGGACTTGCCACTATCAGATGCGCCTGGGTGAGCAAGGCCTCATCCAGGCCCTCAATGAGTTCAACCCCGGCCGGGAGCTGATCCTGACCAGGGGGATTGCGACGGGTATCCATCACCAGGGGGGTCACACCACGGCCGAGGAAATAATCGACACAAGAGAGACCGGTTTTCCCCAGACCTATGATGATGACCATGATTAACGCACCTTCAGGGTGGCGAGACCCAGCAGCACCAGCATCAGAGTGATGATCCAGAAGCGCACTATGACGCGCGGCTCGGGCCAGCCCTTCTTCTCGTAGTGGTGATGGATGGGCGCCATGCGGAAGATGCGTACCCCGCGCAGCTTGTAGGAACCGACCTGCAGGATCACCGAGACGGTCTCCATCACGAAGACGCCTCCCATGATCACCAGCAGAAACTCCTGGCGCACCAGTACGGCTATGGTACCCAGGGCGCCGCCCAGGGCCAGTGAGCCCACATCCCCCATGAAGACCTGGGCCGGATAGGTATTGAACCAGAGGAAGCCCAGACCCGCCCCTACGATGGCGGTACACACAATCACCAGCTCGGAGGCATAGGGCACATAAGGGATGTGCAGGTAGCTGGCAAAGTTGACGTTGCCGGTCGCCCAGGCGATCAAGGCAAAGCCCCCTGCCACCATCACGGTCGGCATGATAGCCAGACCATCCAGACCATCGGTCAGGTTGACCGCGTTGGAGGTGCCGACGATGACGAAATAGGTCAGCACGATGAACATCAGGCCGAGCTGGGGCATCACATCCTTGAGGAAGGGCACCACCAGCTGGGTCTGGCCGTCATGGGTCGCCGTGGCATAGAGGAAGATCGCCACCGCCAGGGCGACCGCCGACTGCCAGAAGTACTTCCAGCGGGCGATCAGGCCGTCGGTATTCTTGCGCACCACCTTGAGGTAGTCATCGGCAAAGCCGATGGCACCATAGGCGCCCAGCACGAATAGCACCAGCCAGACATAAGGATTGTCGAGACGGCACCAGAGCAGCACGGAGATGAAGATGGCGGCAATGATCATCAGCCCGCCCATGGTCGGGGTACCCTTCTTGCTCAGATGGGATTCCGGACCGTCGTTGCGGATCACTTGGCCGAATTTCATGATTTGCAGGCGACGGATGAGGCGCGGCCCCATCCAGAGCGCCACTGTCAGACCGGTGATGATCGACAAGATGGCACGCAGCGTCAGGTAGGAGAAGACATTGAAGAAGGTGAAGTGCGGGGTGAGTAATTCCGCCAGCCAGACTAGCATGAGGCTTGCTCCTGATGGTCGGCGACCATGTTGACTATCTCTTCCATGCGCGAACCGCGCGCCCCTTTCACCAGAATCGAGATGGTTTGCTCTGTGTTTATCATCTGTGCCAGCGCGTCATACAAGGACGCCTTGTTGTCAAAATGTCGGCCGCCCGCGGCATCCGCGGTGTGGCGGCTCTGTTCACCCACTGTCAGCACGGCGTCGAGGCCGCGTTCGCGGGCGTGGCGTCCAACCCGGGCATGTTGCGCGGCAGACTCCTCACCCAACTCTTTCATGTCACCAAACACCAGCACCTTGTAGCCACCCATGGCGGTCAGGGCATCGATGCCGGCCAGTACGGACTCCACACTGGCGTTGTAAGTGTCATCAATCAGGGTCAGTTCACCCCAGCGCCGCACGCAGAAGCGGCCCTTGACCGGCGCCATCTGCCCCAGCCCCGCCTTGACCGAGGCAAGCGACGCCCCCAGTGCCAGGCAGCCCGCGGCGGCGGCCAGGGCATTGGCCACGTTGTGGCGACCGGGAATGGCCAGGGTCAGGGTCAACTCTCCCTGCGGGGTCACCATCACGAATTCGGCGCAGCCTTGCCCGTTGAGCGCTATGTCACGGGCATGGAAGGGCTGGCTCTGATCTTCGAGGGAGAAGGCGCACCGAATGCCCCGTTCCCGCCACTGGGGCCAGAACTCGTTGTCGGCATTGACGATGGCGGTGCCACCCTCGCCCAGGCCCTGGAAAATCTCGCTCTTGGCATGGAACACCCCTTCCAGGGAGCCAAAACCTTCTAGATGAGCCGCCGCCACGTTGTTGATGATGGCGGCATCGGGCCGGGCCAGGGAGGTGGTCCAGGCGATCTCCCCCGGGTGGTTGGCACCCAGCTCCATCACCGCAAACTGGTGCTGCGCCTCGAGGCGCAGCAGGGTGAGCGGTACGCCCACTTCGTTGTTGAAGTTGCCAGCGGTGGCCAGCACCTCGCCTTCATGGCGCAGTATGGCGGTCGCCATCTCTTTCACCGTGGTCTTGCCGCAACTGCCGGTGATGGCCAGCACCTTGGGATTGACGCGCTCGCGCACCAGTCGACCGAGCAGACCCAACCCCTTGAGGCTGTTCGTCACTATCAACTGGGGAATGGCCAAGGGCAGCTCGCGCTCAACCAGCAAGGCGCTGGCGCCTGCCGCCATGGCTTGCTCACAAAAATCATGGGCGTCGAAACGCTCACCGCGCAAGGCAACGAAAAGTGCGCCCGGACCCAGGGTACGGGTATCCGTGCTGATCGCGGTGATCTCTGCGTCCTCACCCAGTAACCGGGCATCGAGTGCCTGCGCCAGTTCGGCAAGCCTGAGGGTCATCATGTGAATGACTCCAATAAAGTGTGCAAGGCGGCCGCGACGGTCTCCCGATCGCTGTAGTGCCGCTTGTCGGTACCAATGATCTGATAATCCTCGTGCCCCTTACCGGCCACCAGGATGATGTCCTCTTTGCTCGCCTGCGCCAACGCGAATTCGATGGCCTTGACCCTGTCGTGCTCTATGGTCACGGCGTCAGGATCGGCAAGACCCGCCACCATGTCAGCCATGATGCGGGCCGGCGATTCGGTACGGGGATTGTCATCGGTCAGGATCACGCAATCCGCATGTTGCTCTGCCATGGCAGCCATCATGGGACGCTTGCCGCTGTCTCTGTCACCGCCGCAACCGACGATGCACCACAGACGACCCTCGCAGTGCACCCGCAGGGCCTGCAATGCCTTCTCCAGCGCATCCGGGGTATGGGCATAATCGACCACAGCAAGCGGCACCTGACCACCACCGAAGCACTCCATGCGCCCCGTGACTCCCTGCAAGCGGGGAGCGGTCGCCAGCAGCTGCTCGAGCTCATGGCCGAGCACCAGCATGACCCCCATGGCGGCCAGCACATTGCTGACGTTGAAGCGGCCGAGCAAGGGTGCGGATAATACACCATTCCCCCAGCTGGAGTTAATGGCAGAACTGAATCCCTGCTGATGAAATTGGGGATCCTGCGCCGTCAACTGTCGCCCAGGATGGTTTTCAATCGGGCCATTGGTGCCGAAGGCCACCGCCTGGGGATACAGGTTCAACCATTCGCACCCGAGCGGGTCATCATGATTGATAACGGCATTCGCTGCGTCGACCTGCTTGAGCAGCAGCGCCTTGGCCTCGCCATAGGCGGCCATGGTGCCGTGATAATCGAGGTGATCCCGACTCAGATTAGTGAAAACAGTGGCGGCAAAATGCAGGTCGGCGACCCTGTGCTGAACCAGACCGTGGCTGGAGACCTCCATGGCAACCAGACTGGCGCCTTTATCCCGCAAGGCCGCCAGATTGGCCTGCACCTCGAGGGCGCTACCGGTGGTGTTGGCAGCTTCAATCAGCTCACCAAACAGACCATTGCCTATGGTGCCCATGACGGCGGCCTTGCCGCCCCGATCGCTGGCCAACAGGCTATGCCAGTTGGCGACCAGCAGGGCGGTGGTGCTCTTGCCATTGGTGCCAGTGATGCCGATCAAATCCAGCACCGCCGCCGGCTCGCCGAAGAAATGCCCGGCCAGACCCGATAGCCTGGCGGGCAGATCGCGAATACCGATGCACGGCACATTCAGCGCAGGCGGTGTGAACTCCCCATCCTCCTCAAACAGCACGGCGCTCGCCCCCTGGGCAACCGCCTTCTCGATAAACTGCCTGCCGTCGACCTGATGACCCTTGAGCGCCACGAACAGACAGCCGGGCCCGCCCGTCGGCTATCGAGTTGCATGTCGGTCAGAGGGAGCGCCTGGGCTGCAATGCCAAGGGGGCGCACAAGTGCATCAAGTGTGAGGGACAACGGCGGCCTCCATCTGGGCGAGCGAAGGGGGCGGCGCATTGGGCACCGCATCGGGACGAATGTTGTAGAGCTGCAGTACGCCGCCCATGGCTTCGGCGAAGGGCGGTGTCGCGACGGCGCCGCCGTAATAGGCGCTACCCTTGGGCTCGTTGATCACCACCACCATAACGAAGCGGGGATCGCTGGCCGGCGCGAAGCCAGCGAACCAGCCCATGTAGTCCTTGCCATAGCCACCGGCGACCGCCACCTTGGCGGTACCACTCTTGCCGCCGATGCGGTAGCCGGGCACCTTGGCCTTGGGGATGGCATTGTCGACCACGAACTCAAGCGCCTGCATCATGGCCTTGGCGTTGTTGTGATCGATGACCTGCTCTCCCCTGGGTGCCTTGTCCAGCTTGATGGTGGAGATGGGCACCCGTTTGCCCTGATTGGCCAGGGTGGCGTAAGCGGAAGCCAGTTGTAGCGGCGTCACCCGCAGGCCATAACCGAACGACAGGGTGGCACGCTCGATATCGGACCAGCGCCGGCGCTGGGGCAACATCCCCAGACTCTCCCCGATCAGGCCACTGCCGGTGTCATTGCCAAGGCCGAACAGGCTGAGGGTATTGATCATCTCCTGAGCCGGCATGCGCAGGGCGATGCGCGACATGCCGATGTTGGAGGAGTAACGCAGTATGTCGAACAGGTTGTTGGCGCTGTGGATGCTGACATCTCGGATCTGCTTGGCGCCAATGTAGAGCGGGCCACCCTGGATGTGATCCTTCCAGCTCGTCACACCGGCCTGCAGGGCGCTGAGCAGGATCAGCGGCTTGATGGTGGAGCCCGGTTCATAGGTATCGGTCACGACTCGGTTGCGCACCCGGAAGCTTTGATACTGACCGCGGTTGTTCGGGTTGTAGGAGGGCGTGTTGACCATGGCCAGCACCTCGCCGGTCTTGACGTCCAGCATGACCAAAGATCCAGATGTAGCCTTGTTCTCGTCAGTGGCACGCTTGAGGGCGCGGTATGCCAGCGCCTGCACCCGCTGATCGATGCTCAGGGTCAGGTTGTTGGCATTCTTGCCCTCCTTGACCACACCGAGCCGCTCGATGACCCGGCCCTGACGATCCTTGCGTACCCGCTGCTCGCCTGCGGTTGCCGTCAGCCACTGGTCGTAACTACGCTCTATGCCTTCGATGCCGTGACCGTCAATGTTGGTCACCCCAACCAGATGAGAGCTGATCTCTCCTGTGGGATAGAAACGGCGGGATTCGGGACGCAGGAAGACGCCTCCCAGCTTGAGACCCTTGATGTACTCGGCCACCGCGGGTGTCACCTGACGCTGCAAGTAAACAAAACGCTTCTTGGGATTGGAGATACGGCGCTTGAGCACATCGATGTCGACCTTCAGCACGGCGGAGAGTGCCAGCCAGGCCCGTTCGTTATGGATGGAGCCGGATTCGTATACCGTCTTGGGATCGGCCCAGACTGCCTCAACCGGCACGGACACTGCGAGCTGCTCGCCGTTGCGATCCGTGATCATGCCGCGCACCGCCTGGGTGGAGGTGGTGCGCAGGGAGCGCATGTCTCCCTCCTGACGCAGCCGGTCCGGGTTAATCACCTGGATCCAGGCCAGACGCAAGATCAGCCCGACAAACGCGATCCCGATGAAGAACACCAGGGTGCGAAAACGCCACGGATAGAGTGACGGGGCTTTGGCCTGCGCCTTGGCTGGCGTCTTGCGTTTCATGGTTGGTTAATTACCTTCTCAGTGGTCACCAATGGGCGAGCCATCTGTAACTTGTCCATGGCCAGAGCCGCCACGCGGGAGTGCTCGGCCAGGGTGCCCTGCTCCAGCAACAGGTGACGCCATTCGATATTGAGCCTGTCTTCCTCGGCCATGAGATCGTTCTGGGTCGACGTCATGACCCGAGTCATGTTGGTCACCAGGATCACCGCAAAGGAGGTCAGCAGCACGGCAACCGCCAACGCTATCTGCAACTTGTGACGCCAGAGGTCCTGGACTATCTCCTTGCCGAGGTGAACGCGGGGCTCGCTCATGATTTAATCCGCCAGCCGCTGGGCAACCCGCAGCACAGAGCTGCGTGAACGGCTGTTTTCGCTGACTTCATGGTCAGACGGCTTGAGTGCCTTGCCAACCGACTTCAACTTGCGACCACCGGCCAGTTGGGACTCGGTCAGGGGGATGCCACGGGGAACTTCCGGACCCTTCTCATGTTTGCGGATGAAGTGCTTCACGAGGCGATCTTCTAGCGAGTGGAAACTGATGACCGACAGACGGCCTTCCGGGGCCAGCGCCTGCAAGGCACCATCGAGGGCCGTCTCTATCTCATCCAACTCACTGTTGATATAGATGCGGATCGCCTGGAAACTGCGGGTGGCGGCGTGCTTGCCCTTCTCTTTGCTCGGGTTGACCCTAGCAATCATCTCCGCCAGTGGGCGGGTGCGCACATAGGGTTCGGTGGCGCGATCGTGCACTATGGCGCGGGCTATCTTCTTGGCGAAACGCTCTTCACCGAAGGTCTTCAATACCCAGGCGATGTCATCGACATCCGCCTTGGCCAGCCACTGCGCAGCGCTCTGCCCCGAGGTGGGGTCCATGCGCATGTCGAGGGGGCCGTCTTTCATGAAACTAAAGCCCCGCTCTGCATCGTCAAGCTGGGGGGAAGAGACTCCCAGATCCAGCAGGAAGCCGTTGACCTTGCCGAGCAGACCGCGCTCGTTGAGATAGTCGGTGATACCGGAGAAGGGGCCATGGACTATCTCGAAGCGGGTGTCCTGGATCTTGGCGGCTTCGGCAATGGCCTGAGGATCGCGGTCGATGGCAATCAAGCGGCCATGGGGGCCGAGCTTTTCCAAGATGAGACGGGAATGACCGCCACGGCCAAAGGTGCCGTCGACGTAGATGCCGTCCGGCTGGATGGCCAGACCTTCGACGGCTTCGTGCAACAGCACTGTGATGTGTTCAGCGGCTTGGCTCATTTATAGCGAGAAATCCTGTAAACGATCCGAACCTGCCCAGTCATCCTCGGGCAGGCTCGCGATATCGGTATCTATCTGATGTTGCCAGCGGGATTCGTCCCACAACTCAAACTTGTTGAGCTGACCCACCAGCATGATTTTTTATCCAGCCCGGCATGACTGCGCAGTGGCTGGGAGAGCAAAAGACGGCCATTGCCGTCCAGTTCACATTCGGTCGCATGGCCAAGCAATAAACGCTGCAGACGGCGCTGTGCCGGATCCATGCTGGAGAGTGTCTTCAGCTTGCGCTCTATCTCCTCCCATTCGTGCAGGGGGTAGAGCAGCAGGCAGGGGTGGGCAATATCGATGGTACAGACCAGCTGGCCGTCGCATTCGTCGCGCAGCCAATCACGGTATTTGGTCGGAATCGCCAGTCGCCCTTTGACATCCAGGCTGATGGCGTGAGCACCACGCAACAAATTAGCCATCCCCAATGAATAAATGGTGGGTCTCTGCCCAGAAAAACCACTTTGATCCACTTTTCTCCACTGTGAAGTTTAAGGACGAGTAAAGTGCTTTTCAAGCAAGGATCCTTGCGGCGGGGAACATATTGACGCAGTGTTTGGCGAGGGCAGATTAAGTGAGTTGATTTTCCACAAGTTATTTGCTGGAAAAATAAGCAGAATAATTCCATACAACCCGAGATCAAGCTTGCTGTCTTGCCAGCAACCCCGTTTGCTTATAGAAAGGCCATGTTATCTCGCAAGCAGATTAGCAATTTACCTCACGCCATTATTCTTATGAGGTAGATAAAATAAAAAGCCCTGTGCATATACACAGGGCTTTCTGAAATTAGGTCGGAGTCGGCCTGTAAGCCGGGTTCTGTTCCGGGTTGCCCCGGTGACAATCATTCCTCTAGGCCAGCAATCGCTCACTGGCTCAAGCAACCTACCCGCCCCCAACGCGGGCCGCGCCAATAGGGGCCTATTTGGTCTTGCTTCGGGTGGAGTTTACCGTGCCACGAACTGTTACCAGACGCGCGGTGCGCTCTTACCGCACCCTTTCACCCTTACCTGATCCCTTGCGGGCCATCGGCGGTTTGCTCTCTGTTGCACTGGTCGTAGGCTCACGCCTCCCAGGCGTTACCTGGCACCCTGCCCTATGAAGCCCGGACTTTCCTCCCCTCCGCCCGTCTGCCCCGAAAGGCACAACGACGAAGCAGCGATTGTCCAGCCGACTCCGGGCGCGGATTATAGCCCTGTCCGCAGCCCGGGGTAAACCGGCAATTGCCGATTGTGGCATTTATTCACGATATGGTGACCCATTCTAGAGTAATACTGCCATCAAGCCGCCCCCATCGATGGGCTGCCAGGTCAGGTTGGTAGATGCGACCTTCGTCATAGCCCCTCATGGTGAGGATGACCCTGTGACCCGAACCGACGATGCTATTTATTCTTTCTGGTGGTGATCCAGTCCGTACTTGTAAAGTGCGTTCTTCTTCACCCCATGGATCTCGGCTGTCAGCGCGGCCGCCTTCTTGAGCGGCAACTCGGCCACCAACAGACCCAGGGTACGGATCGCCTCGGCGGGCAAATCCTCTTCCGTCTTGCTCGCCCCGGCCACCACCAGCACGATTTCACCGCGGCAACGGTTTTCATCCTCGCCCAGCCAGACCAGCATTTCGGAGGCAGGCAGACCGTGAATGGACTCAAAGGTCTTGGTCAACTCGCGGCACACCACAACCTGGCGTTCCCCGAGGATGCGAGCAATCGCTTCCACTGTGTCCTGAACCCGGCGGGGTGATTCGTAGAACACCAGGGTGCGGGTATCCTCAATCACGGCCTGCAACCTGTCATCGCGGCCCTTGCTCTTGGCTGGCAGGAAACCTTCAAAGGCAAACCGATCGGTCGGCAGACCTGCGGCACTGAGCGCCGTGATGGCGGCACAGGGACCCGGCAGTGGCACTACCTTGACCCCGGCTTCGCGACAGCGGGTGACCAGGTGATAACCGGGATCGCTGATCAGCGGTGTGCCCGCATCCGATACCAGGGCTACACTCTTGCCTTCCTTGATTTTCGCTATCAACACCTCGGCCTTCTGCTGCTCGTTATGATCATGCAAAGGGAAGCTGCTCACCGATATCTGGTAGTGTTTGAGCAGTATGCCGGTGTGGCGAGTATCCTCGGCCGCCACCAGATCGACCCGGCGCAGCGTATCGAGGGCACGCTGGGTGATATCTGCCAAATTACCGATGGGAGTGGGGACTATATAGAGGGTTGGGATGTCACTCATGGGATCTCCGAGCATCCCGACAATTGTGTCGCCATATTGGCCCGTTTACACTATGGGTAACTTCAACACTGGTCGGGGAATGAACTTGAACCGGGTTACAAAGCAGCTAAGTGTATCACGACTCTTCGGCATCCTACTCGCAGCTATCCTGCTGGCGGGTTGCGCGTCGGAATCCAATCAACCCTCTGGACAGGAAGGGGGCCTTTCTGGCTTTGCCAAACTGACCCAGAATCCGGAGGCCTATCTGGCCAAGGTGGATCCGGCCAAGCCGGATGAAGCCTTCGTCTGGCAAACCCTGGCTGCGCGCAGCTATCTGGCTCAAGGCCAGCTCAATCCGGCTCAGGCCTTGCTGCAACAGTTGCAAAAGCAGGCCAAGACACCACAGCAGCAGGCACAGGCACAGTTGCTTGAGGCTCATGTGCTCCTCGCCCAGGGCAATGCCAATCAGGCGCTGATCTTGCTCGAAGGCAAGCCCGCCGTGGAACTCGACGCCGATACCCAGCGTGACTGGTATCGCCAACGCACAGTGTTGCAGCTCGACATCAACAACAAGTTTGGTGCCGCCAAGTCTCTCATCTTGCTGGAGCCCTATCTGGTCAAAGAGGAGATCGCCACCAATCATCAGCAGATCTGGTCCCTGCTCAAGAGCATGACCCCCACGACCCTGCAAGCACTGGAAGAAGCTCCGGCACCCGATGTGACCACCGGCTGGCTGCGCCTGGCGGCCCTGGTCAACGAGTTTGGGGCCCAACCGAGCCAGCTTGCTCGCCAGCTGGATGGCTGGAAGCGTGACTTCCCGAATCATCCGGCCCAGCAGGACATGCCGGCCGGTCTTGGCGATCTGGCCAGTACCACTGGCTTGGCCCCGCAGCAGATAGCCGTGTTCCTGCCCCTGTCCGGCAATCTGGAGTCGCAGGGCTCGGCAATCCGCAACGGCATGCTGATGTCCTACAAGGAGCATCACGGCCAGTACAGCCTGAACTTCTACGACACCCAGACCAAATCGGTCAGCGAGCTCTACCAGCAGGCCATCAAGGATGGTGCCGACATGATCATCGGTCCCTTGCTCAAGGACAGGGTCGAAGAGCTGCTCAAGCTCAATCCGACCGTGCCCGTGCTCGCCTTGAACGAGCTGGACAAGCCAGTAGTCAATGACAGCACCTTCTACTTCTCCCTCTCCGCCGCCGCTGATGCGAGCCAGGCCGCCAACTACCTGTTCGGCCAGGGTTATCGCAAGCCGCTGTTGATAGCCACCCAGGGCCGCATTGGCTATGGCAGCATCAAGGCGTTCGAGCAGACCTGGAGCGGTCTGAGTCAGGATAAACCCGTGGTCGCGACCTTTACCTCCCGCAAAGAGGTACCGGGCATGGTGAAAAATGCCCTGAGCGGTCGCTCCACTGCCCGGGCGGGCGAGATCATGCAGCTCGCCGATGAGACGCCGCGCAGCATCGATGTCGTCTATCTGATCGCCAATAACCTGGAGACCCGGATGGTCAAACCCTATGTGGATATCTCGGTCAATCCCATGGGCAGTCTCCCTATCTTCACTGGGCCCCGCGGTTATGACAGTGGCGCTACCGAGGTAGCCTCGGAGCTCAATGGTCTGCGCATCGGCGATATGCCGTTGATGCTGGGCGAGTTCAACGAGCTGCGTGGCAAGGCCCAACTGCTCTGGCCACAGACCCAAGGTGACCTGCTGCGCCTGTTTGCCCTGGGTTATGATGCGGTTAGCCTGAGCCCCAATCTGATACAGATGCGCGCCGTCGGCGCCATGAAACAGCCGGGTCTGAGCGGTCAGCTCAGCATCAGCCAGGATGGCGTAGTGCAACGGGAGCAGAGCTGGGCCACCTACCAGAATGGCAAGCTACTCGACGCCACAGGCAACCCCATCGGCATGGAACAGGAGGCCGTTCCTGCGCCCTCGGAGCCCAGTGATGAAGAGCAGACTCAAGCCCCTGATACAGCATTGCCTGAACCTGTTTCAGACAGCAGCGACACCACCGCGTCCGGGACAGCACTTTGAGTTAGTCGCCGCCAACTGGTTGCAGGCCCGGGGTCTGCAACTGATTGAACGCAACTATCACTGCCGTGGCGGCGAACTGGATCTCATCATGCGCCAGGGTGATACCCTGGTGTTTGTCGAGGTCAGATATCGGGCCGATAACGACCATGGCGGCGCCGCCGCCTCGGTCACTCCGGCCAAACAACGCAAGCTCATGCTAGCCGCCCGCCACTATTTGACGCACCATGGCATCAACGAGGCCAGCCAGGCCTGTCGATTCGATGTGCTGGCGTTCGAGGGCAACCAGCCAGACTGGATCCAGAACGCCTTTTAAGAGGGTCCCATGACAGATCGCATCAAAGAGAACTACACAGAAAGCATTCAAACCAAGATCGCCGCTTCGGAGGCGCTGCCGGATGCTATCCATACTGCGGCGCAGATGATCACCATCTGCCTGCTCAATGGCCACAAGGTACTCGCCTGTGGCAACGGTCCCTCCGCAGCCCTGGCCCAGCTGTTCATCAGTGAGTTGGTCAACTGTTACGAAACCCAGCGTCCCTCCCTGCCCGGCATGGCCCTGACCGCCGACATGGCAACCATCAGTGCCATTGCCACCGACCACGGCTTCGAAGAGGTGTATGCCAAACAGATCCGTGCCTTGGGTCAACCCGGCGACATCCTGGTCGTCATTACCACCTCTGGCCACAGCCGCAGTCTGATCAAGGCGGCCGAAGCTGCCCTCTCCCGTGACATGACCATAGTGGTGCTGAGCGGTGGTGACGGCGGCGAGATGGCAGGCCTGCTCGGCCCTAACGATGTCGAGATCCGGGTACCATCTGCCCGTCGACCGCGTATTTTGGAAGTCAACCTGTTGACCCTTCATTGTCTGTGTGATCTCATCGATCAGACGCTCTTCCCGCAACAAGAGGATTAACATCTTGAACAAGACGCCCCTAATCATGGTCCTGGTGACCGGTTCCCTGCTGCTGCAAGGCTGCGCTGCCGTGGTCGTTGGTGGAGCTGCCGGTACGGCCAACAGTGCTGGTGACCGCCGCACCCTGAGTACCCAGTGGGACGATCAGGCCATAGAGCTGAAAGCAGCCAATCTACTGGCAGACAACAAGGCACTCTCTGCCGCCAGCAAGATCAGCGTCTATAGCAACAATGGCCGCGTGCTGCTAGTCGGCCAGACACCGACCGATGCTTACAAGCAGAGTGCGGGGCAGACGGTTGGCCGCATTGAAGGGGTACGCCACGTCTACAACGAGTTGCGCCTCGGCAAACCCGTCAGCATAGGTACTCGCAGCAATGATTCCTGGATCACCTCCAAGGTGCGTGCCGACATGTTGGCCGCCAAGGGCTTTGACAGCACCAAGGTCAAAGTAGTGACAGAGAACGGCGAGGTCTTTCTGATCGGTCTGGTGACCCGCAAGGAAGCAGAACAGTCTGTCGAGATTGCCCGCCACGTCAGCGGCGTGACCCGGGTCATCAAGGCGTTCGAGTACGCTCAGGAGTGACGCCACTCTCAACTCCTAAATAGAAAAACGCAGCCGATTGGCTGCGTTTTTTATTGGTCCATGAGATTACTTGATGACAGTAAGACTCGGCCTGCCAGTGGGGCGCGGCGGTTCAGGATCAGGCTGTACCTGCTCCTCATCAGCCTGCTCCAGCCAGAGGTCATACGCTGGCTCCGGCGGGAACAAGGTACCAACACCGTTCTCTCTGGCATGGATGGCCATGATGGCCGCCATGGGAATATAAACCTGCTGGGACACGCCACCAAAGCGGGCGCTGAAGCTGATGGCATCATTATCCATGTGGAACTGCATTACCGCTCGCGGCGCGATGTTCAGCACGATCTGCCCATCTTGGGCAAATTGCAGTGGCACCTGCACATGGGGAATGTTGACGTTCACCACCAGGTGAGGCGTCAGGTCATTGTCCAGCAGCCAGTCAAAGAACGCCCGCAACAGATACGGGCGACTCGGGGTCATTGTCGGTTCCATACTCATATACCGGAGCGGATCTCGCGCTCAGCTTCGGTCAGGGATGCCTGGAAGGACTCGCGCTCGAACAGACGAACCATGTAGGCCTTCAGCTCTTTAGCGCCGCGACCACCCAGATCGATGCCCAGACTTGGCAGACGCCACAGCAACGGGGCCATGTAGCAGTCGACCAGACCGAACTCTTCGCTCATGAAATAAGGCATTTCACCAAAGATAGGGGCGATGGCCAGCAGATTGTCACGCAACTCGTTGCGTGCCGCCTCGACATCGGTGCCTGCCATGATCTTGTCGGCCAGACTGTACCAGTCCAGCTCGATGCGATGCATCATCAGACGGCTGTTACCACGGGCAACCGGGTAAACAGGCATCAGTGGCGGATGAGGGAAGCGCTCGTCCAGATACTCCATGATGATGCGTGAGGTATAGAGTGCAAGCTCACGATCAACCAGAGTCGGCACTGAGTTGTACGGGTTCAGCTCAGCCAGTTCATCCGGCAAGTTGCTCGGGTCAACCTGGCAGATATCTACGCTAACACCCTTCTCCGCCAGGACAATGCGCACCTGATGGCTGAACATATCGTTGGCACCGGAAAACAGCGTCATTACCGAACGCTTATTGGCAGCTACAGCCATTGAACCCTCCCGTCATTAAAAAGCAGAAACGGCAATGAAGTAACTTGGACCTCATTGCCGTGCATTATATTACTCGGATCTGGTCGCTTAGTGAACGTCGCGCCAGAATTCCTTCTTCAACAGCACAGTGAAGATGAAGAAGATAGCGATAAAGCCCAGCACCCAGAAGCCCATGCGTTCGCGCTCCAGTTTGACCGGCTCAGCCGAGTAGACCAGGAAGTTTACCAGATCCAGCACCGTCTGATCATATTCTTCGTTCGTCATTTCGCCATTGCCATCGGATTTGATGCCGATGGTCTCGTGCACCTCTTGCCCATCGACCAGACGAGTCTCCTGCTCCAGGCGCGGAGTACCCTGCAGCGGCTCCAATACATGGGGCATGCCCACAGAGGGGAACACCAGGTTATTCACTCCAAACGGGCGAGTCGGATCCACGTAAAAAGAACGCAGGTAGGTGTAGACCCAGTCTGCACCACGCACCCTGGCGACCAGCGTCAAGTCCGGTGGTGATGCGCCGAACCAGCGGGCAGCATCCTTCTCGGAGATGGAGCTCTTCATCAGATCCCCCACCTTGGCACCGTTGAAGATAAGGTTATCCCGCATCAGATCTTCGGGGATCCCCAGATCCTCAGCCACCCTGTTGTAACGCTGATATTGAGTCGAGTGGCAACCCGCACAGTAGTTCATGAAGGTGGTCGCGCCACGCTGCAAAGACGCCTTGTCGCTCAGGTCATAGTCAGCCTTGTCCAGTTGTACACTGGCACCCGCTGCCATGGCCAACCCTGGCAGCAGAGCGAGCACAGCAAAGATTATCCTTTTCATTTGAATGTGATCCTCTCCGGCAGCGGCTTGGTATTTTCGTTCTTGCTATAGAAATAGAGCAGGACAAAGAATCCGAAGTAGCCGAGTGAACAGATCTGCGCAACCAACGTCAAGGTCGGCGTGGAAGGCAAGACCCCCAATACTCCGAGGATGACGAAGCAGACCACAAACTGAGCAATGTTCAGCTTGTGCAGCATGCTGCGATAGCGTACCGAACGCACCTTGCAACGATCCAGCCAGGGCAGCAAGAACAGCACGACGATGGAGAGCCCCATCATGATGACGCCGAGCAACTTGTCCGGTACCGCACGCAAGATGGCGTAGAAGGGCGTGAAGTACCAAACCGGAGCAATGTGCGCTGGCGTCTTCAGGCCATTCGCCACTTCAAAGTTCGGCTTCTCGAGGAAGTAACCCCACATGTCCGGCTTGAAGAAGATGATGGCGCAGAAGAAGAACAGGAAACCGGCCACACCAATCATGTCTTTGACGGTGAAATAGGGATGGAAGGCAACGGCATCCAGTGGCCAGCCATTCTCGTCCTTGTGCGTCTTGATCTCGATCCCGTCCGGGTTGTTGGATCCCACCTCATGCAACGCCAGGATATGCATGGCGACCAGTAGCACCAGTACCAACGGCAGTGCGATGACATGGAGCGCAAAGAAGCGGGTGAGGGTTGCCCCCGAGATAACATAGTCACCCCGGATCCACAGGGTCAGATCGTCACCAATCACCGGGATGGCGCCAAACAGGGAGATGATGACCTGAGCCCCCCAGAAGGACATCTGTCCCCAGGGCAGCAAATATCCCATGAAGGCTTCAGCCATCAACACCAGGAAGATCAGCATGCCGAAGATCCACAGCAGCTCACGGGGTTTCTGATAAGAACCGTAAATGAGACCACGGAACATGTGCAGATAGACCACCACGAAGAAGGCGGAGGCACCGGTACTGTGCATGTAGCGCAACAGCCAGCCGTAATCCACGTCCCGCATGATGTACTCGACGGAGGCAAAGGCACCCTCAGCCGACGGGTTGTAGTTCATGGTCAGCCAGATGCCTGTGATGATCTGGTTGACCAGCACCAACATGGCAAGGGATCCGAAGAAGTACCAAAAATTCAGGTTTTTCGGGGCCGGGTACTTGGCCATATGGTCGTTGTACATGGCCGTGAGCGGAAAACGATAATCGATCCAGCCCATCAATTTGGCAAACATGGTCAGGCCTCCTTGCCATCGACACCGACCAGGATGGTGGTGTCGCTGAGATACTGGTACGGCGGGATCACCAGATTCAGTGGGGCAGGTACCCCCTGAAACACGCGACCGGCCATGTCGAATTTGGAACCATGACAGGGGCAGAAAAAGCCAGAGCTGACCCCTTCAACCTGCTCACCGAAACTGTCTGGCAGATAGGTTGGGGAGCAGCCCAAATGGGTACAGATACCAACAGCCACAAAGATTTCCGGCTTGATGGACCTGTATCCGTTGTGGGCATAGTCAGGCTGTTGGGGCTCATCGGATTTTGGATCGCGCAACAGGTTGTCGTGCGTCGGCAGGCCATCCAGAATCTGCTTGGAACGATTGACCACCCAGACCGGTTTGCCGCGCCATTCAACACGAATGAGTTGACCCGGCTCCAACTTGCTAATGTCGACTTCAACCGGAGCGCCAGCAGCCTTGGCCTTGGCACTCGGGTTCCATGATTTTATAAACGGCACTGCGGTAAAAGCAGCCCCTACCCCACCAACGGCTATCGTTGACCAGGTAAGAAATCTGCGGCGGCCGGTATCAACTGGCGCATTGCTCATCCAAAAACTCTCCCATGTGGACTCGGCGCATTCTTATAATGTCCCTGTTCCCCTGTGACAACAGTGGCGGAAGCAGGAGTTACAATTGTCACAGAAAAATCGAGGAAATTTTAAAGAAAAGATAACAAATTGACAAGAAAGAGAAGCGAAGGGCAAAAACAATAAAGACACAATTTTTTGTCTTTTGTGACGTGAGGTTAGCAATGGCCATTAAAATGTTACCAATAAAAAAAGCCTGGCGGCTGCCAGGCTTTTTTAACACTCGAAAGAGTGAGTACCAAAAGCGAATTAACGCTTGGAGTACTGCGGACGCTTACGAGCTTTGTGCAGACCGACTTTCTTACGCTCAACCTTACGGGCATCGCGAGTAACAAAGCCTGCTTTACGCAGTTCACCGCGCAAGGTTTCATCGTACTGCATCAGAGCACGAGTGATACCGTGACGGATCGCACCAGCTTGACCGGAGATGCCACCACCGTTAACGGTGATGTACAGATCCAGTTTCTCGGTCATTTCAACCAGTTCCAGCGGCTGACGAACTACCATACGGGCAGTCGGACGACCGAAGTACTGCTCCAAGGAGCGCTGGTTGATTACGATTTTACCGCTACCCGCTTTGATAAAGACGCGAGCAGTGGAGCTTTTGCGACGGCCGGTACCGTAGTATTGATTTTCTGCCATGTTGCCAGTTCCCGATTAGATATCCAGTACTTGAGGTTGCTGAGCAGCATGAGCATGCTCGGCGCCTGCGTAAACTTTCAGTTTACGGAACATGGCACGGCCCAGAGGACCCTTCGGCAGCATGCCTTTGATAGCAGCTTCGATTACCATTTCCGGTTTACGCTTGATCAGCTTGTCGAAGCTGATTGACTTGATACCACCCGGGAAACCGGAGTGAGAATGGTAGATTTTATCGGTAAATTTCTTACCGGTAACATGCACCTTCTCAGCGTTTACAACGATGATGTAATCACCGGTGTCAACGTGCGGAGTATACTCAGCTTTGTGCTTGCCACGCAGGCGAGCAGCAATCTCAGTTGCGATACGACCCAGAGTTTTACCTTCTGCGTCCACAATGTACCAGTCACGTTTTACGGTTTCTGGCTTGGCAACGAAAGTTTTCATTAAGTTAAACCCAATTACCTGTTACAGACCCAATTGCTTATGGGGGCTCTCCCACAAACAACAAACGATGGCCTACCTGTACCCCTTCGAATACAAGTAAAGCTTTAAAGTATTGCTGTCTTATCGACAGCTGTAACGTGGGCCGGGCGATTATAAGTGAAGTTGCCTTAAATATCACCTGCTAATTTCACTGCCATGAAGTTTGCAAATGTCGCCCGACCCTACCTGCCGCAGATGCCCATCGACTGGCAGGCGCGGGTATTGTGACTAAGGAAGGTGCACTCTGGCAAGGTATTCGTGCGATTGCATCTCCTGCAGGCGTGAAAGACAACGTTTGAACTCGAAGCTGAGCAGACCTCCGCTATAGAGCTCCGTCATGGGGACAGCTGCCGAAATGATGAGCTTGACGTGACGCTCATAGAACTCGTCGACCATGGCAATGAAGCGCCGCGCCGCATCCTCGGATGAAGACCCCATCGGCTGCACCTCGGCCAGCAGCACGGTATGGAATAGTCGTGACAGTTCGATGTAATCCCCCTGGGAGCGGGCGCTGCGGCAGAGTTGCTCGAAGCTAATGTAGAGCAGCCCCTCCTCGGCCCCCAATGTCTGCAACTGACGATGATTCACCTCTATGGCCGATGGCAATGCCTGTTTCTGGCCGGTCAATTGCTGGAAGTAACGCTCCAGATTGGATCTTGCTTCCCCGTCGAGGGGGTGGTGATAGATCTCGGCCTGCTCCAGGGTCCGCAACCGGTAATCGACTCCCCCATCGACATTGAGGATCTCGCAGTGCTGCTCGATAAGCGCTATCGCCGGCAAAAAACGTGCCCGTTGCAGACCATTGCGATAGAGATCCTTCGGGGGGATATTGGAGGTCGCCACCAACACGACGCCGTGGCCAAACAGAGCCTGGAACAGGGTGCCAAGCAACATGGCATCCGTGATGTCGGAGACGAAAAACTCATCAAAACAGATGATGTCTGTCTCACTGGCCAGCTTGCTGGCAATGAGATTGAGGGGGTCGGCCTGACCGGTCAAGCCTTTGAGTTCATCATGTACCCTGTGCATGAAGCGGTGGAAATGCACCCGCAACTTGCGATGACCAGGCAAGGCATCAAAAAAATATCCATCAGCCAGGTCTTGCCCCGACCAACACCACCCCACATATATAATCCCCGAACAGGTATGACGGCTGGCGGTTTTTGCAACCAGCCCAACCAACCACGGGATCTGGTCGGAGTCGGGGGAGCGCACAAATCCTGATAGAGTCGCTCCAGATGTGCCACTGCCATCGCCTGGGCCGGATCGGCCTGAAAATCAGAACGTTGCAGATCTTGCTGATATTTTTGCTGCGGGGTCATCCTGTCAAACGTCTCCAAGTCCCTGAATAGAGGACAAAAGAGTATCACGGCCCCGGGGCGCACGGTATAGTGCCTCCAGGGTTGACGGCCATTCCGGGCCTTCATCCACATGTTGAATTAGCTGTAACAAGGAGCATCTATGAGTCTGTTAAATGGGATCCTGCTGGCCGTTGCCGCCCTGATTATCGGAGTCCTGATTGGTCGTTTCTCGGTGCGTAGCCGTGATGCCGGTCGCCTCGAGCGCGAACTCAACACTGCCCGCAAGGACATGGAAAGTTACCAAGGCCAGATCAACAACCACTTTGCCGACAGCGCCGCCCTGATGGAGCAGTTGGCCGAGCAGTACCAGACTCTCTACCGCCACATGGCCGAGCAGAGCAAGTTCCTGGCCAAGGCCGAGGAGCCACTGTTCCGTGAATCTGAGGTCGAAGAAACGCCTGCCCCTGATGAAGAGAGCCAAGGTCTGCCTCCACGGGACTATGCCGGCAGTGCCTCAGGCCTGTTGAAGCAATCCAGCTGACACTTTCTTTGAACTAATGCCTTGATCCGTAGTCAGATTCTTGGCGAAAGCACTGTCAATCAACTGGGAGCTGTTATTCATATGCGTAAACCTCTTTCTCTGCTCAGCGTACTAGCCCTCAGCGTCGGTATCGCCATGTCTGCGGCCCCTGCCCAGGCGGCACTGCCTTCCCTGATGGGAAACCAGGATATCCCGAGTCTGGCCCCCGTGCTGGAACAGGTGACCCCTGCGGTGGTCAACATCTCTGTCTCTGGCAAGAAAGTCACCAGACAGCGTCTACCCGAGCAATTCCGCTTCTTCTTCGGCCCCAACATGCCTGACGAACAGGTCAGCGAGCAACCCTTCCAGGCACTCGGTTCCGGGGTCATCATTGATGCCAAGAAAGGCTATGTGATCACCAATGCTCACGTCATCCACGAGGCGGACGAGATCAAGGTCAGCCTCAAGGATGGCCGCGAGTTTACGGCCAAGAAGATTGGCGAGGACAAGCAGTCCGATATCGCTCTGCTGCAGATCAAGGCTGATGACCTGACTGCCATCAAGATGGCTGACTCCGACGAGCTGAGAGTCGGGGATTATGCCCTGGCCATCGGCAACCCCTTCGGCCTGGGTCAGACGGTCACCTCTGGCATCGTCTCCGCCCTGGGACGGAGCGGTCTGAACATAGAGAACTTCGAAAACTTTATTCAGACTGACGCAGCCATCAACTCGGGTAACTCAGGTGGGGCCTTGCTCAACCTGCGTGGCGAGCTGATCGGTATCAATACCGCCATCTTGGGTCCGAACGGCGGTAACATTGGCATTGGCTTTGCCATTCCATCCAACATGGTGCGCGACCTGTCCGAGCAGATCATCAAGTTCGGCGAGGTACGCCGTGGCCAACTGGGTATCACAGGCGCCGAACTGACCTCCGATCTCGCCAAGACCTTCGGCTCCACCAAGCAAAATGGCGCCTTCGTCAACCAGGTCATGCCGGGCTCCTCAGCCGACAAGGCTGGCATCAAGGCCGGTGATATCATCTCCAGCATTGATGGCAAGGCCATACGTTCGTTTGGGGAACTGCGTGCCAAAATCGCGACCATGGGCGCCGGCAAGCAAGTCACCCTCGGCATAGTGCGCGACGGCAAAGAGGAGAGCGTCAAGGTTACCCTGAAACAGGCCGATGACAGCGAGGTGCGTGCCAGCGCCCTGCATCCGGCACTGGAAGGCGCCAAGCTGAGCACCACCACGGATCCCGTGGCTGGCGTGGCCGTCTCCGAGATAGATCCGCGCTCCCCGGCAGCCGCTACCGGCTTGCAGAAGGGGGATGTGATCATCGGGGTCAACCGGCTGCGGGTGAATGCCCTCGCCGACCTGACCAAGGCGTTGAAGAACAAGCCGGATGTACTGGCCCTCAACATCCAGCGCGGCGATTCCTCTCTCTACCTGGTGATCCGTTGATCCCGTCCTGATCGAGCCGAGCCGTCACCCCAATCACCCGCGACTCAGGTCGCGGGTGATTTTTATTCACCGTTAGTGTTATTCTCTGCTGGCAGCGAGCCGCAATGAGAATGAAATGAAAATCCCACCTCTGATCAGCTACTTGGGTAAGTCAATCGCCTTTGGCCTCATGGTCGCGGCCCTATTACTGCTGTTCTTCCCCAGCCTCAAAGGCGGCGCCCTGCTGCCCGACCTCATCAGTAACAGCCGGGAGATGAGCTTCTCCTATGCCGCCCACCGCGCAGGTCCTGCCGTGGTCAATATCTACACCCGCAGTTTCGCCGGAAATCGTGGCGAGAAAGCCGAACTCAGGCCCCAGGGGCTGGGCTCCGGGGTCATCATGAACCAGCGTGGCCATGTGCTGACCAACTACCATGTCATCGCCGATGCGGACCAGATCATAGTCGCACTGCAAGATGGCCGAGTGTACAGCGCGGAGCTGGTCGGTACCGACAAGCTCACCGACTTGGCCGTACTCTATATCGAGTCAGACAACCTGCCGGTGATCCCCCAGGATCCCGATCTTCGCCCAGACGTCGGGGATGTGGTGCTCGCCATCGGCAACCCCTATAACGTCGGTCAGACCATCACTCAGGGCATCATCAGCGCCACGGGTCGCCTCGGTCTCTCCAGCATGGGGCCTGACAGCAATGGCCGTCAGGATCTGCTGCAGACCGATGCCGCCATCAACGAGGGCAATTCAGGGGGGGCCCTGGTCAATACCAATGGCAACCTGGTCGGTATCAACACCGCCGCCTATCACCTGAACGGCAACCAGGAGAGCTACGGTATCAGCTTCGCCATCCCCTATCGCCTGGCCAAACGCATCATGGACGAGTTGATCGCCAATGGCCGGGTCATCCGTGGCTATCTCGGCATCTCCAGCGTCGAGATCAATCCCATAGTGGCGCGCATGATGAACCTGGGTGATCTGCGTGGCCTGGTGGTCGAAAGCCTGGATCCTGCCGGCCCTGCCGCCAAGGGCGGTATGCAACGAGGGGATGTGCTGCTCAAGATCAATGGCGAGGCCATCAGCGGCGTCCGGGCCGCCATGGATAGGATTGTCGAGAGCCGACCCGGCGCCCAGATGAAGATTTCGGTGATCCGCGACGGCAAGCCTCTCGAACTGACGGTGACCATAGAAGAAGACCTGCGCTACCAGAACCAGCAAGACGCCACCAGTGCGGCCAGCGCCAGCTGACCCTGACCCTGAGGCGGACGGGACTCATTCCGTCCGCCATCTGACTCCCACGCCCCCACTGCCCTCCTTCCCTGATGTGAACAAGGTCACACTTCCTGCACCTGGCTTCGCAAGCGCTTGCGCCACCGAGCTGTGAGGTTGCTCACATCCTCAGCCCCCTTGACACCCAATCACCGGATCCAGGTCAAGAAAATCCCTCCCTCAGCACCGCTGACGCCGAATTTCCATTTGCTTGTGGAAAAAGCCTGCCTCCCTGTCCCTCCCGGGGAGGAATAGGGTAATCCCATATCTCGTCGTCACCATCTCGTCGTCATCAGGAGAGAAGACTTTGCAAGCAAGTAATCACGGCCTCACCCCCAGCAGCCCGCAGATAGCGCGCAAGAGTACCGATACCCTGGCCCGCATCTATCCCCTGCTCGCCGAGCGCGGAATAGTACCCAATGACGTGCAGCAGCAGATGCTCGCCTCCCACGTCAAGGCCATGGTGTGGCGCTCTTACAGTGGCGAAGCCCTGCCGGAAGTGGATCTCTCTCTGTTTGACGAGATCTCCCCCCTGTCACTGCGGCTGGCCGAACAGGTCGTCGCCTGGCTAGACAACCTGGCCTATGAAGAAGCCCATCTGTTATCTGTCCACTTCGAAGTGGCCAAAGAAAATGAACTCAGCTCAGTCAAAGGAGACCACTAAATGTCAGCTATCAAACTCGTGATCGGCGATCGTCTCGGTAAAGGTCAGAAAGTAGGAGCCGGTGCCAGTGCGGCCGGGGCCGAGGTCACCGTGATCCCCGGCATGGCCGCGGACATGAAACTTGGCGATGTGATGAACAAGGAGCAGGCGGATCTTGGCATCTCCTTCTGTGGCAGCGGCGGCGCTGGCGCCATCACGGCCCAGACCAAATACGGCTATAAGTGCCGCTATGGCATGCGCTCCGTCGAAGAGGGCGTCACCGCCATCAATGATGGCTGTGTGGTGCTCGGCTTCGGTTTCATGGACAAGGAAGAGCTGGGTCAGAAGCTGATCGAAGCCTTCGCCAAGAAGCACGGGCGCGCCTGATGCAGCACCAGTTCACCAGCCAGGTGGTCGTGAGCGGAAAGGGTTCCACTCGGCAACAAGCCTTTGCCGCCGCGCTCAGCAAGGTGCAGCAAAACCTGCTCAAGGAGACAGAGCAGGTGCTGCTGCGGGTCGAACCGCTCGCGGTCAAGGTGCTCAAGGCAGAGGAGTCGACCCGGGTCGAGAAGTTCCTGTTCTTCTTCCTGCCACGGACACGCCACGAATTTCGGGTCGAACTCGAGATCCAGGTCAGCATCAACGCGATCGATACCCGACAGGTGGACTTCACCCGGGTGTAACGCGATTCAAAAAGGATAGGTTGCATGTTTCTAATCATTTTTATCAAGTCGCTGATCATCGGCGGCCTGGTGGGGGTCGGGGTTGGGGCCGGAGCGGCCCGCATGTTCCATGCACCGACAGTACAGGGCATGGGGGCATTTCGTACCCTGGGGGAGCTCAACTCCTGTGAAGGGGATCCTGCCTCCCACTTCTCCTTCGGTCTGGGCTTCTTCTTCAACGCTTGGGCTTCAACCGTGGCGGCCGGTGCCTTCACCCAGGACGTGGATCACCGCATCATCCCCCACTGGGCCACGGCCGTGTTGATGATCAAGAACCGGGATCTGGCCACGACCTTGCACGATCCCAAGAAGATGGCGATCGCTGGCGGCATCATTGGTGCCATCGTGGTTGCCTTCCTCAACAGTACGGCAGCCGCCGTACCAGAGGCGCTGCAGGTGACCGCGGTCAAGGTGCTGGTCCCCGCCGCAAACCTGCTGGTCAACACCATCATGCCGGTGATCTTCTGGCTGGCGGCCATAGAAGCGGGCAAGAAGTCCGGCTTCTGGGCCACCATCTTCGGAGGGCTGGCCCAGCTCATCATGGGTAACGCAGTACCGGGCCTGGTGCTTGGCATCCTGATCGGTAAAGGCGTGGAAGAGAGCGGCTGGAACCATGTCACCAAGGTAATGATGACCGCCATCGTGCTGCTGTTCGTGCTGAGCGGATTCTTCCGCGGCTTCGACATGAAACTGATTGAGTCTTTCCACCTGGGCATCCCCCTGTGGCTGGATAACGTCCATAACCTGCTTAGCAGCAAATAAGGGCTATCCCATGGATGAGAAACTGAGAAACAACTTCTGGTATGCCGACTGGTCCTTCCCCATCTTCATCGGGCTGCTCTCGGCCGGTGTCTTTGCCGGTACCCACATGTACTACCTCTATGGCGTGGGTGCCTTCAACGAAGTGGCCTTCGTCTCCATGCTGCGCGCTGGCATGGATACCGGCGTCTATGGTGCCGTCGCCGCCTTCGGGGCCAGCTTCCTGTTTGCCCGCATCATCGAGGGCTCCCTGGTGGGGATACTCGACATAGGCGGGGCCATCCAGACCGGGGTTGGTTTGGGGATCCCTGCCCTGCTGATGGGCGCAGGCATCATGTACCCGGTGGAGAACTTTGGCGCCGCGCTTGCAACCGGCATGGTCATTGGTCTCGCCATCGGCGGCCTCATCATACTGGCGCGCAAATTTACCGTGAACCAGAGTGACTCGACCTACGGGGCAGATGTGATGATGGGGGCAGGCAACAGCTCAGGCCGCTTCCTGGGCCCCTTGATCATCCTCTCCGCCATCGGGGCCTCCATCCCCATTGGACTCGGATCCCTGTTTGGTGCCCTGCTGTTCTACCTCTGGGGCAAACCCATCACCGGCGGAGCCATACTCGGCGCCATGCTGCTGGGAGCCTTCTTCCCGATCGCCATCTCCTGACCCTTCTGTTCGCCACCCCAAGGTGGCGAACAGAACCTGCGAGGCATCCTATGTACGACATCATCTTCAGGCGAGCACGCCTGGCCTGCGGCGAGCTGACCGATGTGGCCATTGCAGCGGGCAAGATTGCCGCCCTCGGCCAACTCGGCACGGCCCAGGCCAGCCGCGAACTGGATCTCGCTGGCAACCTCTATCTCAGCGCCGGCTGGATAGACTCCCACACCCACTGCTACTCCAAGTCCCCCATCTATCAGGATGAGCCGGACAAGATAGGAGTCGAAGCCGGCGTCACCACCGTCATCGACGCCGGCAGCACCGGCGCCGACGATGTGGACGAGTTCAAGGAACTGACGGAGCAATGCCAGACCCGGGTCCATGCCCTGCTCAACATCTCCCGCATCGGTCTGCTGCGTCAAAATGAGCTGGCTAACCGCACCGACATCGATCCGGACCTGGCCCAGGCGGCCATCCGCCGTCACCCCGGCTTCATCGTCGGCATCAAGGCTCGGATGAGTGGCAGCGTGGTGGGCGAGAACGGCCTGGCGCCGCTGCGCATCGCCAAGCAGATCCAGCGCGACAACGGCAATCTGCCGCTCATGGTGCATGTGGGCAACACCCCGCCGGATCTGGATGAGCTGGTCGCCCTGCTCGGCCAGGGCGATCTGCTGACCCATTGCTATAACGGCAAGCCCAATCGCATTCTGACTCCTGCCGGAGAGCTCAGGCATTCAGTGCGCAGTGCCATGACTCGCGGCTTGCTGATGGACGTAGGCCACGGCGGCGCCAGCTTCAGCTTCGAGGTGGCAGAGCAGGCCATCAAGGCAGGCGTGCTGCCGGACACCATCAGCTCGGATATCTACTGCAAAAACCGCATCAAGGGCCCCGTCTACAGCCTGGCCCACGTCATGTCCAAATTTTTGGCCATCGGCCTGCCTCTGGATCGGGTCATCGCTTGCGTCACCGACCGAGCCGCCGATGCCCTGCGCCTCCATGACAAGGGGCGGCTGACGGTGGGGGCCGATGCCGACCTGACCCTGTTCGAGCTGGCCCACCAGCCGCACCTGTTCGCCGATACCGAGGCGCAGCACCGCAGCGGCGACCACCAGCTGATGCCTGTCGCCGCTCTGGTGGCCGGCAAACTGACTCTGACTCAATATGGGGAATCTCATCATGTCTTCCGTCTATGAAAAATATGACCTCAAGCCGGTGATCAACGCCTCCGGCCGCATGACCATCCTCGGGGTATCCACCCCGGAACATGAGGTGGTCGAGGCGGTCAACTTCGGCCTGGATCACTACTTCGAGGTGAAGGATCTGGTCAACAAGACCGGCGCCTATATCGCCCGCCTGCTGGACGTAGAGGATGCCGTAGTGGTCTCCTGCGCCTCCGCTGGCATCGCCCAATCGGTGGCCGCCATGATAGTGCGCGGCGATCCCTACCGTCTGGAACAGCTGCATGCCCACCCGCATCAGGTGCCAAGCGAAATCGTGTTGGCCAAGGGCCATAACGTGAACTTCGGCGCCCCGGTTGGCACCATGATCAACCTCGGCGGCGGCAAGCTGGTCGAGGCGGGTTATGCCAACGAATGCAGTCCGGCCCAGCTGACGGCGGCCATTACGCCCAATACCGCCGCCATCCTCTATATCAAATCCCACCACTGCGTGCAGAAGAGCATGCTGTCGGTCGCAGAGGCGGTCGACGTGGCCCAGGCCCACCAGCTGCCGCTCATCGTCGATGCGGCGGCCGAGGAGGATCTGCAGCTCTACTATCGACTCGGGGCCGACCTGGTCATCTACAGTGGCGCCAAGGCCATCGAGGGCCCAACCAGTGGCCTGGTACTCGGCAAGCATCAGTATGTGGAGTGGGTCAAGCAGCAAAGCAACGGCATCGGCCGTGCCATGAAGGTCGGCAAGGAGGGGATCCTCGGCCTGACCCATGCCATAGAGCGCTACCTAGCCCGCGAGAAGGAGAGCGGCGCCGCCATGGTCGCCAAGATGACCCCTTTCATCGAGCAGTTGAATCAACTGCCGGGCGTCAGCGCCAGCGTGATCTGGGACAGTGCCGGACGAGACATAGCCCGCACCGACATTGCCTTCGACCATGCCAGACTCCCAATGAATACGACCCAGCTGGTGCAGCGCCTGCAAGGGGGCAATCCGGCCATCTACTGTCGCGGCTACAAAGCCAATGAAGGCCATATCGAGATAGACGTACGCAGCGTCAGCGCAGCCCAGCTCGACCAGATCCATACCGCCATCGCTCACCTTGTCCAGGAGACCCGTTAATGTCCCTCACCCCCAACTACTACCGTGACCGCGTCTGCCTCAATGTGCTGGCGGGCTCCAAGCAGAATGCCGTCGATGTCTATGAAGCCGCCGAGGGCCACGTGCTGGTCGGCGTCCTCTCCAAGAGCTACCCCGATGTCCCAAGTGCGGTGGCAGACATGTGCGACTATGCGGGCCGCATCAACAATGCCCTCTCCATCGGTCTGGGGGCGGGCGATCCCAAACAGTCGGCCATGGTCGCCGAGCTGGCAGGCCAGTTGCAGCCTCAACACGTCAATCAGGTGTTTACCGGTGTCGGCGCCAGCCGGGCGCTGCTTGGTCAGAGCGAGAGCCTGGTCAATGGTCTCATTTCCCCGACTGGCATCCCCGGCATGGTGAAGATCTCCACCGGCGCCCTCAGTGCCCAGCAGGCCGATGGCATAGTCCCCATCGCTACCGCCATCGCCCTGCTGAAAGACATGGGCGGCAGCTCGGTCAAGTTCTTCCCCATGAATGGTCTCGCCTGCCGGGATGAGTATGTGGCTGTGGCCGAGGCGTGCGCCCGCCATGACTTCTGGCTGGAGCCCACCGGCGGCATCGATCTCGACAACTTCGAGGAGATAGTGCGCATTGCCCTGGAGGCGGGGGTGGCAAAGGTGATACCGCACATCTACAGCTCCATCATCGACCAGGCCAGTGGTGAGACCCGGCCAGAGGATGTGCGCACCCTGCTAGCCACCGTCAAGCGCTTGCTGGCTTGATATCGCGGTAGACGCTGGCGAGCACCCAACCCGACTCAGCTGGTCGGGTTGGGCTATTGAACGATTTGTCGATATGATCCCATCCCTCATCCCCTCATGGCCAGATCGGAGCGACCCAGTCCCCTTATGAAGTTTCCTACTCCCCGTCTGAACCAGTTGCTGGATGCCCTGCGCGATCAAGCCTTGCCCCAGGAGGAGCTAGCGCGCCGCCTGCAGGTCTCGACCCGCACAGTACGCACCGATGTCTCGACCCTCAATGAGCTGATCGCCAACCACGGCGCTCACCTCATTCATCAACGTGGGGCCGGTTATCAGCTCAAGATCTACAACCAGGCGCTCTTCGATGCGTTGCTTGCCAGCCGCCAGCAAGAGGCGAGCCTGCCACGGACCAGCCGGGAGCGGGTGTTGCACCTGCAGGTCATGCTGCTCAGTGCCGAACAGGGGATCCGGCTGGAGGACTTGGCCGATACCTGGTATCTGAGCCGGGCGGCATTGCAGGGGGACATGGCGGAGGTACGCGAGCGACTGGCTCATTTCGGACTGACCATAGAGAGCAAGGCCCGTCTGGGCATGCGCATCCAGGGCGAGGAGACGGCGATCCGCGCCTGCCTGACCCAGCTGCTTTCTCAAGAGCTGCTTCATAACACCCAGTTGCAGAGTCTGCTGCCAACCCTGTGTCCCAGCAAGACCCTGGAGGTGCTCGGCAATCGCATCCACGAGCAGCTCGGTCGCCACCGGTTACGACTGACCGATGAGGGGCTGCAGCAGCTGACCATCTATTGCGCCGTCGCCTTGCTGCGGCTGGCCGCAGGTCATGAACTGGCTCAATTCGATACCGAAGACCTGACCGACAGCATGCTGGCGGCGGCCGGAGACATCTTCGCGGAACTGCCCAGCCTTACGCCGCCAGGTGCGAGCGAGCTGGCCTGTCTGGCCATCCAGATCCAGGCGCGGGTCATTGCCGACAACCCCCTGCTCAATCCAGCCATGACCGCAGAGAGTCAGCGGCTCGTCAGCCACCTGCTCGACTATATCCACCAGCATTTCCCCTACGACCTTCGTCACGATCCCCAATTACGCGGGGATCTGCTCACCCACATCAGCACTATGTTGCTGCGGGTCAAATACCAGGTAGGCAGCCATAATCCGCTGGCCGAGCACATCAAGCAGCACTACCCCCTCGCCTACGACATCACCCTTGCCGCCATCTCCGAGTGGATCAGGCAAACGCCCTATCGCCTCACCGACCACGAGATAGGCTACCTGGTGATCCACATAGGGGTCGGACTGGAACGTCACTACGACATTGGCTACGAGCGGCGCCCGCATGCCCTGCTGCTATGCGATGCAGGCAACGCGACCTTCCGGGTACTGGAAGCCAGCATCAGACGTGAATACCCCCAACTGAGGTTTACCACTCTGGATTCGGTGCGCGACTACGAGATGCTGGGCAAGCTGGAGCAGGATTTCGTGATAAGCACGGTACGGGTGAGCGAGAAGGGCATCCCCGTGGTACAGGTCAATCCTTTCCCTACCCAGTATCAGCTGGAGCAGCTTGGCAAGCTGGTGCTGATCGACCGCACCCGCCCCTACCTGCTCGACAAATACTTCAGCGAGCGCCACTTTCTCATCCTCGATGAGCCCATGAGCCAACATCAGCTGCTGGCGCGAGTCTGTGAACAGCTGGAAGCGGAAGAGATGGTCGAGACCGGCTTTCGCGCCTCCCTGTTCGAGCGTGAAGCCATCGTCTCCACCATGCTGGGGGAAGGCATAGCCCTGCCCCACTCCCTCGGACTGCTGGCCAAGCGAACCTGCGTCTATACGGTGCTGGCGCCACAAGGCATAGAGTGGGGTAATGGCGAGAGTGCCGGCCTCATCTTCGTGCTGGCCATCAGTAAGGGGGACTATGAGGAGGCAATGGGCCTGTATGATCTCTTCATCAGCCTGATGAACGAGAAAGCCAGCAAGAGTCTGCTGGCCTGTGAAAACTTCGCCAGTTTCAAGGCGCTGGCACGCACAGGCCCCCACTAGCTAAAGGGGGCAATCCTACTCCTCGTTGAAACCCGAGGTGAACAGCGCCACCACTGCGGCCAAGGCCGCCTCTTCCTGGGGCCCTTCGGCTTGCACTTCCACCTGTTTGCCCTGGGCAGAATCGAGCATCAGCATGCCGATGACGCTGTCGGCATCGGCCTCGACCCCCTCTTCGTTACGCAGCAGCACATGGGCATCGAAACCCTGTACCAGCTCGAACAGCATCATGGCCGGACGCGCATGCATGCCCAGCTTGTTCTTCACTTCTACCGAGGCGGAAACTGTCATCTGACCTCCCGTTGGGCCATCAATGTTGCGGGTCGCGCTTGTCCAGAGTGCGATGGCGGATCTGCACGTTCTTGCCGAGCCCCTCGAAGGTGCGGGCCAGCTGCTCGGCGATAAACACCGATCGGTGCTGACCACCGGTACAGCCAATGCCGACCGTGAGGTAGCTGCGGTTATTGCGCTCCAGGGCTGGCAGCCAGGTCGCCAGCATATTCTCTATCTGCAGGGTGAACTGCATCACATCCGGCTGGCTGGCCAGGTAGCGAGCCACCGGCTCATCCTTGCCGGTAAAAGGCTTGAGCTCAGGGATCCAGTGCGGGTTGGGCAGGAAGCGGGCATCGAACACGAAGTCGGCATCCTTGGGTATCCCGTATTTGAAGCCAAACGACTCGAACACCAGCACCAGCTCGTTCTCTTTCTTGCCAAGCACCCGGGTCTTGATGAGTTCACTCAGGTCATGAATGCTGAGCCCTGTGGTGTCGATGCGCAGATCGGCACTGGCCGAGATCGGCGCCAGCAGGTGGGTCTCCTCACGGATCGCCTCGTCCAACGAGAGACTCTTGCGTGACAGCGGGTGCAGCCGGCGGCTTTCGCCGTAACGCTTGAGCAGGGTGCTGTTCTCCGCATCGAAGAAGAAGCTGCTGTACTGCACCCGACCATCATTGCGCACCTGCGCCAGTAGCGTATCGAGCCGCTCCGGATCGCTGGGCAAATTACGCACATCTATGCTGACCGCCAGCCTGTCGTACTGACTCTGTACCGAGACGATCAGCTGGGGTAACAAATTGACCGGCAGGTTGTCGACACAGTAATACCCGAGATCTTCCAGTACCCGCAGGGCGACTGTCTTGCCCGACCCGGATCGGCCACTGACTACGATGAGCTGCATCTTGCGCCCTCCCACAACAAGGAATGATTAGAGCTGAGTGATGCCCATCAGGCGGAGATCATGATCTGATAGAGATCATCATCGCTGCTGGCCTGGCGCAACTGGCGGCATACCGCCTTGTCACCAAGTTTGGATGCCATCAGGGAGAGAGTCTTGAGGTGCTGCTTGCACTCACTCTCCGGCACCAGCAAGGCAAAGAGCAGATCGACGGGCTGATTGTCGATGGAATCGAAGGGAATGGGGTCTGCGAAGGTCATCAGGACAGCCGTTGGCGGAAACTCGTCACCGATACGGCCGTGGGGAATGGCGATCCCGGCACCGATGCCGGTACTGCCCATCTTTTCGCGGGCAAGCAGGCATTCGAACAGAGCCTGGCGTGAGGTCCCCAGCCGCTCGGCGGCCAGTTCGCTGATGATTTCCAGGGCGCGTTTCTTGCTGGTACAAGGGACCGCACTCTTGGTGCAGTCCCGACTCAGTATGTGTTCAAGTTGCATAGTTATTTTTGATTTAACTTGTCTTTGTGCTTGATGATCTGTCGATCAAGTTTGTCGATCAGGGTATCTATCGCGGCATACATGTCTGCATGCTGTGAGTTGGCGAACACTTCGCCCCCGTTGACGTGTAGCTTGGCTTCGGCAATCTGGTTCAGTTTTTCTACGCTCAATACCACGTGAACATTGTTGATCTGGTCAAAGTGACGCTCGAGTTTGGCAAACTTGGTATTCACATAATCACGTAGCGCTTCGGTGATCTCTACGTGGTGTCCGGTCAAGTTAATTTGCATAACGTCTTCCTTTTGTTTTGCCTAAACCAGGCATTTGCGCTGATTGGACGGTGGTATCAACAAGGATTCACGGTATTTGGCGATCGTGCGTCGTGCCACCATAATACCCTGTTCGGCCAACAAATCCGCGATCTTGCTATCACTTAACGGTTTCGCCGGGTTCTCCGCCGTCACCAGCTTCTTGATCAAGGCGCGAATTGCAGTCGATGAGCATTCACCTCCTCCTTCGGTATTGACGTGACTTGAGAAGAAATATTTCAGTTCGAAGATGCCGCGCGGGGTATGCATGTACTTCTGGGTCGTCACCCGGGAAATAGTCGATTCATGCATCTCGACCGCCTCGGCGATGTCGTTGAGCACCATGGGTTTCATGGCCTCTTCGCCATATTCAAAGAACCCCTGCTGCTGCTCCACTATGCAAGTGGCTACTTTCAGCAGAGTTTCATTGCGGCTCTCCAGACTCTTGATGAACCATTTTGCATCTTGCAGATGGGAGCGAATGAATTGGGTATCCTGACTGGTACGCGCCTGGCGGGCCATGGCCGCATAGGTCTCGTTGACCCGAATGCGCGGTGCCGAATCCGGATTGAGCTCCACCACCCAGCGATTCTGACGCTTGATGACAGACACATCCGGGATCACATATTGAGAGTCACTCTGCACTACCCTGTTGCCGGGCCTCGGCTCGAGCTGCTGGATAAGGTCGATGACCTCCTTGAGATCCCCCTCCTTGAGACGGGTCTTGCGCGCCAGGGTGCGATAGTCACGATTGCCCAGCAAATCCATGTGCTCGCCAATCACCTCCTGCGCCTCGGCCAGCCAGGGCAGATCTGGGCTGAATTGGCCAAGCTGGATCAACAGACACTCTTGCACAGAGCGCGCGGCGATGCCAACCGGATCGAAATGCTGCACCCGCTTGAGCACGGCTTCAACCTCGTCGAGCTCGACCTCAACCTCTTCGCTGGTCACCGCCTGCCGAATATCCTCCAGGGTACTGGTCAGGTAACCGGACTCGTCAATGCCATCGATGATGGCCAGGGCGATGGCGGCATCAACATCGCTAAAAGGGGTGAGTCGCATCTGCCACAGCAGGTAATCTTGCAGGTTCTCGGTGGTTTCACCTTGGTAGACGCTGTCTTCTCCCTCAAAGACAGGACCCGCACTCTGACCGGTACCAGCGGAGTAGACGTCATCCCAGCTGCTGTCGACCGGCAACTCATCGGGCATCTGTTCCTGGGCCATGGCATCGCTGCTGTCGAGCTGACTCTCGTCTTGCTTGACCTCTGCATGGGTCTCCTGAAGCTCGGCCTCTTCTTGCTCGAGCAGGGGGTTGTTGTCGAGGGCTTGCTGGATCTCCTGCTGAAGTTCCAATGTGGAGAGCTGGAGCAGACGAATCGCTTGTTGTAACTGTGGCGTCATGGTCAATTGCTGACCGAGGCGCAACTGGAGTGTCGGCTTCATCTACGTCGGGATATCCTTATATTCAGCGAGGCGGTCATCAGCAAGCAAAGGGCAATTTCCCCTTACTATAGACTGAATTGATCGCCCAAATAGACACGCTTGACCTGTTCATCGGCCAGGATCTCGGCAGGGGTGCCTTCCGCTATCATCTGGCCATGGCTGACGATATAGGCCTTCTCACATACGTCCAGCGTCTCTCGCACGTTGTGGTCCGTGATAAGCACACCCAAGCCCCGTTCCTTGAGGTGCTGGATGATCTTCTTGATGTCGATGACTGAGATGGGATCCACCCCGGCAAAGGGTTCATCCAGCAGGATGAAGCGCGGTTCGGCGGCCAGGGCACGGGCAATCTCGACCCGGCGGCGCTCGCCACCGGACAGGCTCTGGCCCAGGTTGTCGCGAATGTGGGTGATGCTGAACTCTTCCAGCAGCTGCTCAACCTTGTCTTCGCGCTCCTCCCGACTCAACTCCTTGCGGGTCTGCATGACCCCCATGAGGTTGTCATAGACGGAGAGACGGCGAAAGATGGACGCTTCCTGAGGCAAATAGCCGATGCCATTGCGGGCACGGATATGCATGGGCTGCAGACTGATATCCTGCTCATCTATGGTGATGAGGCCCGCATCGCGCTGCACCAGGCCGACGATCATGTAAAAAGAGGTGGTTTTGCCCGCACCGTTAGGACCGAGCAGGCCCACTATCTGACCGGTACCAACTTCCAGGCTGACATCACTGACCACCATGCGCTTTTTGTAGCTCTTCTGCAGCCCTGCTGCTTTCAACACGGCCATGATTTATTTGTCCTGCTTCTTGTCGGCGGGCTTGTCGAAGTTCTCAACCTGGTCAGGCAGGAACACCGTCTTGACACGATTGGTCTCACCCTTGCTCTCGGCAATCATCTTCTGCTTGACGATGTCATAGCGGATGAGGTCCCCGTTGACCTGGCTGTCCTCCTGCTTGAGCTCGCCATTGCCAGTGATGGTCACCAGACGGTTCTTCAGCTCATAGCGAATGCTGTCACCGTGCGCATTGACCGGCTTGCCGTTGTCCAGGATCTGGAAGAAGGTGGCTGGCTTGCCATAGGCTGTCATCACCTCGGCCCCCCGCTCGCCGGAGCGGATCACCACGACCTTGTCGGCCTTAATCTTGATGGTGCCCTGGGTAATGATCACATCATCACTGAAGGTGACACGGTTGTCTTGCATCTCGGCGATCTGCTTGACTGCATCCACATACACCTTCTCGGCGAAGTCGGACTCTTTAGCATGGACGCCGCCACACAGCAGCAGCGCCAGGACGGCCAGGTTAACGTTTTTCATTGAAATAGATGGCATGACCTTGATCCAGTAATTCGAAATATTTGCGATCCAGATGGCCCTTCAGGCCTACGCCCTCGGTCTGGAACTCTTTGGCAACTATGTTGACCTGCCGATTACTTCTCACATCCTGAGTCACCAAGTCCAGTTCCAGATAGGGTGTATCCAGAGTGGAAATGAAGGAGGTAGGCAAGAGGCCATCGAGATGCACCTTGTCGCGCAGTATCACGTTGTCGTCCGTGTTGAGCACTCCTGTCTCGGCGGTCACCTTCCACTCTTCCTTGCCCTTGTCATCGAACAGATAGACGATGGGCTTGTCGAACGTAGCCTGCTCGAGCAGCTGAAAATACTCTGCATAGACAGATTCCAGCCGCTCGCTACGCTTGCCTGTCTCGTCGAAGCGGGTAGTCACCAGATCCTTGGCAATGAAGTCCGGCTGATAATGCTCTGTCTTGGTCGCGGCCGGCGGCGCCAGGGTGACGTCCCCCAGCTGCCAGATGGCCAAGGTAACCAGGAAGAGCACGGCGAACAGCAGGGTCTGGCGATTGATCATGCCGATACCTCAGCCAGCTCATCGGCATGACCCTGAGCTTGCAAGATGAGATCGCACAGCTCGCGTACAGCCCCCATACCGCCTCCCAAACGGGTGACGAGATCGGCGCGGGAGGTCACCAGCGGATGGGCATCGGCAACCGCAACCCCCAAACCACAAGCCTGCATCACGGGCAGGTCTATGGTGTCATCCCCCATATAAGCTGCCTGGGTGGCATCCAGACCCAGCTTGACCAGTAGGGCTTCAAAATGGGGCAACTTCTGCTCCGCCCCCTGTACCAGATGCTTGACTCCGAGGCTCGCCATCCGGTTGCTGACGATCCGCGAGTTGCGGCCGGTGATGATGGCTATCTCAATCCCCGCCTTCATCAGGGCCTTCATGCCTGCCCCATCCCGGGTACAGAAGGTCTTGAGCTCTTCGCCATCATTGCCCATATAGATGAGGCCATTGGAGAGTACGCCATCCACATCGCACACCAGCAGGCGAATACGGGCAGCCTTCTCATACTGGCCTGCCGTCACTGGACCATAAGGCGTCGCAATCTGTTGCATCAAATCACTCCCGCCTTAAGCAGATCGTGCATGTTGAAGGCACCGAGCGGTCGTTTGTCCGCATCAACTACCAACAAGCCATTGATTTTTTTGGTTTCCATCAGCTTTACCGCCTCGGCAGCCATCATCTCTGGTCTTACGGTAACACAGTTGGCTGTCATCACCTGCGCGATAGACGTGCTGTGGATATCCACCCGCAAATCCAGAATGCGGCGCAGGTCTCCATCGGTGAACAGGCCAGCCAGCAGACCATCGGCATCGACTACGGCCGTCATGCCGAGACCCTTGCTGCTCACCTCCAGCAAGGCCTGACTGATGGTGGCATCTATCCCCACCTGGGGCAACAGATCTCCGGCATGCATCAAATCGCCAACCCGCAGCAGCAGACGCTTGCCCAGGGATCCCCCCGGATGGGAGAGCGCGAAGTCATCGGCGGTGAACCCCCTGGCTTCAAGCAGAGCAACCGCCAGGGCATCCCCCATCACCAACGTAGCCGTGGTGCTGGAGGTGGGAGCCAGTCCCAGGGGACAGGCCTCCTGCTCGACCCTGACGCAGAGATGCACATTCGCCTCTTTGGCCATGGTAGAGGTCGGGTTACCGGTCATGCAAATGAGCGGTATACCACGGCGCTTGAGTACCGGCAGCAGGGCCAGGATCTCGTCGCTCTCCCCTGAATTGGAGATGGCGATGATGAGATCCCCAGCCGAGATCATGCCAAGATCGCCATGACTGGCTTCACCGGGGTGTAAGAAGAAGGCGGGAGTGCCAGTGCTGGCAAGGGTGGCGGCAATCTTGTTGCCTATATGGCCGGACTTGCCCATGCCAGTGACGACTATCTTGCCAGCGCAGCTCAGCATCAGCTGGCAGGCTCGCACGAACGTCTCATCCAGGTACTGATGCAAGCCCTCAATGGCTTGTTTCTCTATGTTCAGCACCGCTTTGGCACTGCGACGAAAATCGAACATTTCAGACAGGTTTTCAGGCTTGACAGACATATAGGGACAGCTCCGGGCCGAAATTAGCTGCGGGATTATAAAAAAGTCTGCCCAGATAAGCGAATCTGATGGTTTCTGGCGAACATGATGGGGAGTAAAGGCCGGAAACTGTCACCGACAAAGCGGGCCTGCCTGCTCAATAGTTGTTCCTTACTGTTGCTTAGACCTAGACTAGCCCATAAAATTCGCTCTTCATTTGCACCCGATGGACAATTGTTTGAACAACGATCTGATCACCATCTCCGATCTCAGCTTCAGTCACGGCGATCGCCTGCTCTACGACAACATCAGCCTCACCATACCCCGTGGCAAGGTGACTGCTGTGATGGGGCCAAGCGGGATCGGCAAGACCACGCTGCTGCGGCTGATCGGCGGTCAACTCAAACCCGATGCCGGTACCATATTGTTTGACGGTGAGGATGTGCCCAGCCTGTCGCGCAGCCGCCTCTATACCCTGCGCAAGCGGATGAGCATGCTGTTCCAGAGTGGTGCCCTCTTTACCGGTATGACGGTGTTTGACAACGTGGCCTTCCCCCTGCGTGAGCACTCCGGATTGCCCGAGGAGCTGATCCACACCATCGCCATGATGAAGCTGGAAGCGGTCGGCCTGCGCGGTGCAGCATCCCTGATGCCTTCCCAGCTATCTGGCGGCATGGCCAGACGTGCGGCCCTGGCCAGAGCGATCGCCCTGGATCCGGACCTCATCATGTTCGATGAGCCCTTTGTCGGCCAGGATCCCATCACCATGGGGGTGCTGGTCAAACTCATCCGCGAGCTCAATGACGCCCTCGGCATCACCTCCGTGATCGTCACTCACGATGTCACCGAGGTGATGAGCATTGCCGATTACGCTTATATCATCGCCAATCGCAAGATAGTGGCCCAGGGCACCCCCCAACAGCTGCGGGAAGACAGCAACCCAGAGGTCGAACAGTTCCTGCAGGGGCTGCCCGATGGTCCGGTTCCATTTCATTTCCCGGCTGGCGAACTGCTACAGGATCTATGATGTTGATAAGTCAAATAACCCAGTTGGGGCGATCCGGGATCCAGTCTCTGACCGCCATGGGACGAGCGACCATCATGCTGTTTCACGCCCTGGCTGGTCGCCCGCAACCGTGCAAACACTTCCCGCTGCTTATCCAGCAGCTCTATGTAGTGGGGGTGCAATCGGTCGCCATCATCCTGGTCTCCGGTCTCTTCATCGGTATGGTGCTCTCCTTGCAGGGTTACAACGTACTGAAAGACTTCGGTGCGGAAGGCAGTCTGGGGCCGCTGGTCTCCCTCTCCCTGCTCCGTGAACTGGGTCCTGTGGTGACGGCTCTGCTGTTCGCAGGGCGAGCCGGTTCAGCGCTCACCGCCGAGATAGGCTTGATGAAGGCGACCGAACAGCTCTCCAGCCTGGAGATGATGGCGGTCGATCCCCTGCGCCGTGTGGTAGCGCCCCGTTTCTGGGCAGGCGTCATCAGCATGCCGTTGCTGGCCTTCATGTTCAGCCTGGTCGGCATCATGGGTGCCAAATTAGTCGGTGTAGACTGGCTAGGAGTCGATGAGGGTGGCTTCTGGTCAGCCATGCAGGCCGCGGTAGACTGGCAGGACGACATAATGCAGGGCGCCATCAAGAGTGTGATCTTCGCCTTGGTCGTCACCTGGATTGCGCTCTTTAACGGCTATGATGCCAAGCCCACCTCGGCTGGGATAAGCCAGGCCACGACCCGCACCGTGGTCAACTCCTCCCTGGCCGTGCTCGGCCTGGATTTTATACTCACCGCAATCATGTTTGGATAAGGTAAAGATGAAGTTCAGCAAAGTAGAATTCCTGGTTGGCGCCTTCATGCTGGCCGGCATCGCAGCCATTCTGGCTTTGGCACTGCAAGTCGCAGGTTTGAGCTTTAAACCGGAGGGAGAAACCTATACCCTGCGCGCCCATTTCGATAATATCGGCGGCCTGAAAGTACGTTCGCCGGTCAAGGTGGGCGGTGTGGTAGTCGGTCGAGTCAGTGATATCACTCTGGACAGCAAAAACCAGGTGCCCGTTGTCACTCTGGAGATGCAAAAGAGCGCCGGAGAATTCTCTGAAACCAGCACGCTCTCCATCCTGACCTCTGGTCTGCTCGGCGAGCAGTATATTGGTCTGGTACCCGGTTTCTCCGACGAGGAGATGGGAACGGGCATGCTCAAGAATGGCGACACCATAGAAGACACCAAGTCCGCCATAGTGCTCGAGGACCTGATTGGCAAATTCCTGTACAGCCAGTCTTCCGATAGCAAAGACGATACCAACAAGGAGTAACCATGTTGAAAAAAATGACCCTGCTGTTCGGGCTGATGGCCAGCATACTGTTCTCCTTGGTTGCCCAGGCAGAGAGCTACCCGAGCGACCCCTACGCCTTGGTCGATACCGCCGCCAAGCAGACGTTCGCTCGCCTGAAGGCCGATCAGAGTCAGATCAAGCAGAACCCGGATCATCTGCGGGTCATCATTCGTGAAGAGCTGCTGCCTTACATAGATACCCGCTTTGCCGCCTACAAGGTGCTCGGCAACCAGATCAAAGAGACCACCCCGGCCCAGCGTGATGCCTTCGTGCAGGTGTTCACCGAATACATGGTCAGCTCCTATGCCGATGCCCTTGCCCATTTTGACAAACAAGTGGTCAAGGTCGAACCGGGCAAGCCCGCGACCGGCAGCATCACGGCGGTCAGCGTCAGCGTCAAGGAGAGTGGCAAGCCCGATCTCTTCCTCGAATTCAAGCTGCGCAAGAACAACAAGACCGGTGAGTGGAAAGCATTCGACATGGTGGCCGAAGGCATCAGCCTGCTCTCCGCCAAGCAGAGCGAGCTCGGTGGCCTGATCCGCCAGAATGGCATAGACGCCGTGATTGCCCAGCTGCAGGCCCACAATGCCAAGCCGCTGGCCCTCAAATCATGATGTTCGGTACCGACCTGCAATCCGAGCAGGTCATCACTCTGTGGCAGAGCCGCGACCAGTGGTGGCAGCAAGATAGTCTGGACCTGAGCCGGGTCGAGCGGCTCGACTCCGCCGGACTGGCACTGCTGGTCAAGTGGGCCAAGGCCGCACTGGCAAGGGGTAGTCAACCTCAGTTGATCAACGCCACCGCCGACATATATACCCTGGCGACCCTGTACGGGGTCGTCGGTCTTTTTCAACCCATTGCGCAACAAACCGAGGACGCATAATGCAAGTCTCTGAAATTGAAGCACTACTCCTAGAGGCATTGCCCCTGTCCGAAGTGCACGTCAAAGGGGATGGCAGTCACTATCAGGTGATCGCCGTCGGCGACATGTTCGACGGCATGAGTCGAGTCAAGAAGCAGCAGGCCATCTACGCCCCGCTGATGGACAAGATCGCCACCAACGCCATTCATGCCCTCTCCATCAAGGCCTTTACGCCGACCGAGTGGGCCCGTGAACGCAAATTTATCCTGCCCTCCTGATTTGGTATTTAAGTAACATGGACAAATTCAAGATCGATGGTCGTTGCACCCTCAACGGCGAAGTGACCATCTCCGGCGCCAAAAACGCTGCCCTGCCGATCCTGTTCGCCACCTTGCTGTGTGACGAAGAGATCCAGCTCTCCAACGTGCCCCGCCTCAAAGACGTCGGCACCACCCTCAAGCTGCTAGAGATGCTGGGTGCCAGCACCAAGGTCAATGGCAACGTGACCGTGCTGACCGGAGCCGTCAACAACCACGTCGCCCCCTATGAGCTGGTCAAGACCATGCGAGCCTCCATCCTGGCGCTCGGCCCCCTGGCCGCACGCTTCGGTGCCGCAGATGTCTCCCTGCCTGGCGGTTGCGCCATTGGGGCCCGTCCGGTCAACCTGCACGTGCACGGTCTGGAGCTGATGGGTGCCAAGATTGCCATCGAAGATGGCTACATCAAGGCTCGCGTCGATGGTCGCCTCAAGGGTGCCCACATACTGATGGATATGATCTCCGTCACCGGCACCGAGAACCTGATGATGGCCGCAGCCCTGGCTGAGGGTCGTACCGTGATCGAAAACGCCGCCCGTGAGCCGGAAGTGGTCGATCTGGCCAACTTCCTCAACACGCTCGGCGCCAAGGTTCAGGGAGCAGGCACAGATACCCTGACCATCGACGGGGTTGAGAAGCTGCACGGAGGCGCCTACAGCGTCCAGCCGGATCGCATCGAAACCGGTACCTTCCTGGTCGGTGCCGCCGTCACTGGCGGTAAAGTTGTCTGCCGCAAGACGGATCCTTCCCTGCTGGAAGCTGTGCTGGTCAAGCTGGAGGAGGCGGGCGCGCTCATCGAGAAGGGCTCAGACTGGATCAGCCTGGATATGACAGGCCGCACCCTCAAGCCGGTCACCATCAAGACGGCCCCCTACCCGGCCTTCCCGACCGATATGCAGGCTCAGTTCACCGTGTTGAACGCCGTCGCCAAAGGCACCGGCATGGTCACCGAGACCATCTTCGAGAACCGCTTCATGCACGTGCCAGAGCTGGTACGTATGGGGGCAGACATCGAGCTGCAGGGCAACGTTGCCATCTGCCGTGATACCGAACAGCTCAAGGGTGCCCAGGTCATGGCCACCGACCTGCGTGCCTCAGCCAGCCTGGTACTGGCCGGTTTCGTCGCCGAAGGCACGACCATAGTCGAGCGTATCTATCACATCGACCGTGGCTACGAAGACATAGAGCACAAGCTGCAGGCCCTGGGTGGCCGTATCGAGCGCATCAAAGAGTAAACGCTCTTTCGGCCAACAAAAACGGCCCCCTCGCCTGGCGAGGGGGCCGTTTTATTTTGCCGTGCTGGGCAAGACTCAGTGGCCGGCCAGCTTCATATTCTCAACCAGCACTGAACCTGTCTTGAGGCTGGAACGTTCATCCTCGTCGGTACCGACCGCCACTATCTGGCGGTACATGTCATTGAGGTTGCCCGCGATGGTGATCTCCTCGACCGGGTAGGCTATCTCGCCATTCTCGACCCAGAACCCTGCCGCACCACGAGAGTAGTCACCATTGACGATATTGACGCCCTGCCCCATCAGCTCGGTCACCAGCAGACCCGTGCCCATCTCCTTGAGCAGTGTCTGGAAATCCTGACCCGTATTTGACACCTGCCAGTTGTGGATGCCACCGGCATGGCCCGTGGTGGTTAATCCCAGCTTGCGCGCGGAGTAGGAGGTGAGCAACCAGCTCATCAGGCTGCCATCGCGGATGATGTCGCGATCCTGGGTTCGAACCCCCTCACCATCGAAGGGCGAGCTGGCCAAGCCACCCAGCAGATGAGGGAACTCCTGGATCCTGAGCCACGCAGGCAGGATCTGTTCGCCCAGCCGACCTTGCAGGAAGCTCGACTTGCGATAGAGATTGCCGCCACTGATGGCCATGACCAAATGCCCCCACAGGCCAGCTGCGGTATCGGGGTGAAAGAGCACGGGGGCATGGCGGGTCGTTATCTTGCGGGCACCAAGGCGGGCGACAGTTCGCTCTACCGCCTCGTCCGCGATGCGCTGCGGGCTCCAGAGCCCGGCAAGATCACGACTGGAGGAGTAACCATAATCGCGCTGCATGTCGCCATCTTGCTCGCCGATCAGCATGCAGCTCAGGGAATTGCGCGAGGCCGCATAACCCTTCACAAAACCGTGACTGTTGCCATAGACCTTGATGCCGAGGTGACTGGAGAAACCGGCGCCATCGGAGTGCTTGATCCGGCTGTCGCGATTCAGGGCCAGACGCTCGCACTCGATTGCCAGCGCGATGCCGCGCTGGGGATCCAGCTCTATGGGGTGGCAGAGCTGCAAATCCGGGGCATCCCAGGCGAGCAGATCGGGCTCGGCCAGGCCAGCACAATCATCGGCCGAGGTGTGACGGGCAATCTCGATGGCCGCCTCGACAGCCGCGCGGATGGCTGACTTGCTCAGATCCGTGGTCGAGGAGGAGCCCTTGCAGCCATTGCGGTAAACGGCGATGCCCAAGGCCCCGTCCTTGTTGAATTCGATGCTTTCCAATTCGCAGCCGCGGGTATTGACCGACAAACCGGTCTGCTTGCTGATAGAGACCTCCGCCAACGAGGCGCCCAGCCCTTTGGCAATCTCAAGCGCCTCGGCCACCACGGCCTCCAGTTGCGTCTGATCCTGGCGGATTTCGTCTTGCTGCGTCATAACTCAAGTCTGCGTGAAGAAAGGAAGGGGGCTAAGCATATCAGACCCCTGCGCCCAGCGGGAGAAACTGGTAACATATCAACCAAACGCGAATGACAGGATATGAAGAATAATGAGCCACTTTAACGATGAGCAAGAGTTGGATGACTGGGGCCCCAGCAAGAGCCAGTTGAAGCGCGAGGCCGAGATACTGCAGCAAATGGGTGATGATCTCGTCGATCTCAGCCACAGTGAGCTGGAACGCATCACACTGGACGAAGAGCTGGCCGACGCCATCGAACTGGGTCGTAAACTCAAGCCCAAGAAGGATGAGTCATACCGCCGTCACCTGCAGTTCATCGGTAAACTGATGCGCAGTCGCGACATTGCGCCCATCACTGAAGCGCTGTCGATTTTCAAGAATCGCCACTCCACCATCAATGCTCGCCTGCACCGTCTCGAGCAGTGGCGCGAGCGCTTGATCAATGAAGGGGACGAGGCACTCAACGAGCTGATGTCACAGTTCCATGAACTGGATCGCCAGAAGCTGCGTCAGTTGATCCGCAATGCCAAGAAAGAGCGCGAACATAACAAGCCGCCTGCGGCGTTTCGCGAGATCTATCAGTACCTGCGTGGCGAGATAGAAGACCAGCTGTAAGCTGACTGCTGGACGAGTAGCACCATAAAAAGCGGGGCCGAAAGGCCCCGTTTTCATATCTAGCATCTTCTCAACCAGGCACTGGCGCCAGACACTGGGTCTGGGTTCCAGGCACCAGATACGGTGTGAGCAAGGGAGCCATGCCCTTGAGTACCTGTACCGGCAGCGCCGACGTGAAGCGGAACTTGTCTGACTGACTGCCGGGTACATAGGCGGTCAGGGTACCGAAGTGATCCTCTCCTATGTAGAACACGAAGGTTGCCGTGCGGTTGCGAGCCAAAGAGCTGGTGACATTGCCATAGCGCCCTACGGTTTCGAGCCTGTTGTCCCCTGTCCCCGTCTTGCCCCCCATCGTCAGTACAGTGCCATCGGCCAGGGTAAAAGCACCCGAGATGCGCCGGGCCGTACCGCCTTCCACGACCCTGGACAAGGCTCCTCGCAGGGCTGTCGCCACCTCTGAGGGTAGTACTCGCTCACCTTGAGTATGGAGTGGCTCGAACTCGGTCTCGAATGGCGTGCCCTTGGCAAACGACAGGTGGTCGATGCGCAAGGTAGGTGCCCGGATACCATCATTCTGAATGATGCCCATCAGCTCGGCCAGAGCCGCTGGCCTGTCGCCCGAGCTGCCCAACGCTGTGGCCAGAGAGGGCACCAGGTGATCAAACGGATAGCCGAGCTTGACCCAACGCTGATGGATATCGAGGAAGGCCTCCACCTCCAGCATGGTGCGAACCCGGGTATCCCGAGCGCTGCGATGACGGGTCTTGAACAGCCAGCTATAAACCTCCTGACGCTCATCCCGGCTCGCCATGACCGCATCGGCGAAGGTCGCCTTCTCATAGGCCTTGAGATAGGAAACCAGCCAGAGCTCGAGGGGATGCACCCGAGCGATATAGCCCTGATCCGGTAGTGAATACTGACCAGGACCATAAGAGTCATAGAGCTGGGCGATACGCTTGTCATTGAGCTTGATGCGCAGCACCTTGGGCAGACGGGCATCCAGGAAGGCGGTAAAGGTCGGCAGATCCGCATTCGGATAGAGATAGCGATGCACCGCCGCCAGACGGCTGGCGCTGGGCCTCAAGCCGTCCAGGAAGGTATCTATCTGCTCGGTCGGCGTCTTGCCGCGATATTTGCGCCAGAAGCGCAACAGATAGGTCTGCCCCTCTTTGTCGGCAAACCGGGTGAGGTACTCGGTACGGCGCGGATCCCGGTCATCCTTGAGCAGCTGAGTACGGTTACCTTCCTTGTAAAGGGTGTAGCGCACTAGATCGCGCATCAGACGCACGAATGGCAAGTTGAGAGACTCGCGCAGCGCATCACGGATCGAGGGATTGCGATTGTTATCGTACTTGTTGAAGTTGTTGAAGGTGTGCATGCCGCCGCCGGTGAAGAAGCCTTCATAGGGGCTGGCTGAATATTTGCGGTCCAGTGCGACCTCCAGCATGGCGGGCAGGCTCTTATCCTTGGCCGAGGCCAGATAGGATACAGCCCAGCGGCTGATATTGTCCTGAGGAGATAGATCCAGCTTGCGCAGGCTCTCGACCGGCATAGTCGCATAGCTGTCATGCAGTTCGGCAACTATCTGCAGATAGGTCGTCAGCACCCGCAACTTGGCGGTAGAGCCCAGTTCCAGCTTGCTGCCTTCGTTGATGTCAAAAGGCTGATCCGTGTTGTCCGTCTGTACCCGAACCTTGAAACCATCCTGGGATTTTTCGAACAAGGTAAAGCTATAACGCACATCCCCCGTCTTCTCCGGCGAGAGTAACCGCTCACCAAATAAACCAACCTTCTCGGCAAAGACAGGATCGGCCAGCTGATGCAGGTAGCCCGTGATCTCTTTTTGCAGTGGCATGTTAAGGCTGGTCTCGGCGGTCAAATCCATACGATCCAGATCGTACAGCTGTACCCCGAGCTGGCGGCTCAAGCGAGTGCGAGCGACTTGCAATCCCTTGTTGTTGTTGACTTTGGTAATGGCCGGAGACTGCAGGAAATCCCGGTATTTGATGTTGGCCTTCAACGCGGCAGCCATCAGATCCGGGGTAATCATGCCCTCTTGCACAAAGAGACGCAGATAGCTGTCGGTGAGAGTGGACAGGGCATCACGCCCCTGGGCTAGGTAGTAGGAGGGGCGACGGTGAGCGATCATCAAGGAGACCACCTGACGCAGCGCCAACCCCTTATCGTCCAGAGAGGCATCCTGATTGAGAGAGGGGTCGAGCAGACGATTCACTTCGGCCACATCGGCACCAAACCATACCCAGAGACCATCTCCCAGCCCATGCACTTCGCCATGGCCAGGCGCCGCCGACAAGGGAACAGAGTTGAGGTAGGCCCAGGCAACCAGTTTGCGCGCCTCCAGCGTCTCGGGACCCAGGCGATAAGCCCGCACGCTGGCTGAAATCATCTGACGGATCTTCTCGGTCGGCGAGACCGTCAAGCCATCGGGTGAGTGCCGGTATTTCTCCACCTGGGTAGCCAGGGTACTGCCACCCGCAGACTGCCCTTCCATATCCAGCGCCTTGCCAAGTTGGGAGACGGCCGCCTTGGTAAAACGTGGCCAGTCAACGGCGGGATTAGCCAAAGGCTCCTCATTACTAAGCAGATCGCGATTCTCAATAAACAACAAAGACTGCACGACCAGAGGCGGGATCGAGGCAAAATCCGGGTAGTAATAACTGGGATAATGGAAATCGTAGAAAGCTTCGGCTCGGCAGTCATGCAAGGTCAGACCAGCCTGCACCTTTTCGGTATATGGCACAAAGAAACCGCGCTTGGCATAGTCGTAGAGCGCATCGGAGAAACGTACCTGTGCGCTCACCTCATAGCCCCGCTGAAGCAAACGCTCCTGCATCATGGGCAACAAGACATAGCCTAACCGTTTATCAAAGGGACCATCGTCCGGGAAGATAATCTGTTTGCTCGGCCCAGGTTCGACCTGATAGGTCAGCCTAGTCGCATAGCGGGAAATCTCTTGCGACTGCAACTTGGAGGTTTTCATTTCGTAAGCGATCAACAGGCCTGCCGCTATCAGGCAGAGCAAGATGAACAGACAAAGCAACCAACGCCACCAGGGGCGACGCTTGCGCTTTTTGGAACCGCCCTCTGGCGGGACGGGAAACTCTTGAGGTGCCACTGTATCCAGATCCGTCCGTTGTAATGCGCCCATATTTGCCCACCATGGTTACGCAATTTATTGTGTTTCACTCAAGCTTAGTCTTTTCAAGTCAATGGCTTGAAAACTATTCACCGCTTCGTGCCGATGGTAACAAGCCTACTTCCAAAATGGGAGTCAATTGTCTCGCGCCAACCCTCTCTACTCATGCAAAAACACCGGCGATAAGCCGGTGTTCAATATATCTATCCTGGATGGATTATTTATGCGAGCTCATCGCTTTCAGCTTGGTACTCAGCTCTTTGCGCTCCTTGGAGAGCTCTGCATTCTTGATGATATGATCATCAACCCGCTCTTCATAGTCGGTGCGCATGTTGGCAATGATGGCCTGAACTTCATCGATGCTCATGCCCTGTTTAATGTAGTCACTCAGGTTATCGAGCAGCAGTACCCGCTTCTGGTTATCACGGATCTTTTTCTCATTATCGGTGATCTCGCGCTTGAGCTTGTTCTGACGACGAGACATACGCACGTATTCCAATACATCGCTAAAAGTAGATTTATTTACTTGTTCCATATCGATACCACTGACTCAAGGTTGATAAAAGCGGGGAAGGTTACACCTGATGCGAAAGACTATCATCGGAAAAGCAGGCGAACATCACATGTCTTTACTCTACCGAGTTATATGACAGATACAAGCCTATTGCGTGCTAACGCCAGAGGTCTTGCCAGTAAACATATGATTTGGAAAGAGGAAGTAAGCAGAAGGTAACATGACGGATCTATTCTTTCCCAAATCGCAGGCATCAAAAAAGCCCGCTCGTGAGAGCGGGCTTTTAAGGTCTTGCTACCAATAAGAAGCATCCGCTTCTTCTGGCCAGTCACATCGCTGCGACTG
>NZ_AQGQ01000001.1 GCF_000388115.1 Aeromonas molluscorum 848 | reverse complement strand
AAAACGATCTTGATAGGGCTAGGAATATCCGTTTCCCTCTACTTTGACTCGCAACAAGAACAGATCACACACAAGCTATTCCATTCATATCCCAGAATCCTCCTATGTTAGCAATGAGAAAGCTTTAGCGCAGAGCATAGGCAAACAGGCATATATATAAAGAAAGGGGAAATCAGGCTACCGCCCTGGAATAGTTGAGGCAGTTGAGGCAGTTGAGGCAGTTGAGGCAGTTGAGGCAGTTGAGGCAGTTGAGGCAGTTGAGGCAGTTGAGGCAGTTGAGGCAGTTGAGGCAGTTGAGGCAGTTGAGGCAGTATCAGAATCCATTAAAAGAAAAGCCGGGACAAGCCCGGCTTTTTCTTTATCACTCAGCCGCTGCTTCAGCAGCGGCCGGGCGGTCTACCAGCTCGATGTAAGCCATAGGGGCGTTGTCGCCGGCACGGAAACCGCATTTCAGAATGCGAGTATAACCGCCGGCGCGCTCCAGGTAGCGCGGGCCCAGTTCATTGAACAGCTTAGCCACGATCGCGTTGTCGCGAGTGCGGGCAAATGCCAGACGACGATTAGCAACGCTATCGGTCTTGGCAAGGGTGATCAGCGGTTCAACGACACGACGCAGCTCTTTTGCCTTAGGCAGAGTCGTCTTGATGATCTCATGACGAACCAGGGAGCTGGCCATGTTGCGGAACATAGCCTGACGATGGCTGCTGTTCCGGTTCAGTTGACGACCACTCAAACGATGGCGCATGACCTTATCCTTCTAACTAAATCTGTGAAACCCGTAATCTGGATTACTCGTCAGCGATGCTGGCGGGCGGCCAATTCTCAAGGCGCATGCCAAGAGACAGACCACGGGAGGCCAACACATCCTTGATCTCAGTCAGGGACTTCTTACCAAGGTTGGGAGTCTTAAGCAGCTCAACCTCGGTACGCTGTACCAGATCACCAATATAGTGGATAGCTTCTGCCTTCAGACAGTTCGCAGAACGAACTGTCAGCTCCAAATCATCGACAGGACGCAGCAGGATCGGATCGAACTCGGGTTTCTCTTCTTTCTTCTCGGGCACGCTGACATCGCGCAGATCCACGAAGGCTTCCAGTTGCTCGGCCAGAATAGTGGCAGAACGACGGATGGCTTCTTCAGGATCCAGAGTACCATTGGTCTCCATGTCGATAACCAGCTTGTCCAAGTCGGTACGCTGTTCCACACGCGCTGCCTCAACATTGTAGGCAATACGAACGATAGGGCTGAACGCGGAGTCCAGCAACAAGCGACCAATAGGGCGCTCTTCATCATCGTTGTGAACACGAGCAGAAGCAGGCACATAACCACGACCACGTTGAACTTTCAGGCGCATGCTGATCTCAGCATTGGCACCAGTCAGGTGGCAGATTACGTGCTCCGGGTTAACAATCTCGACTTCATCACCGTGAGTGATATCACCTGCGGTAACGGGGCCTGTTCCAGACTTGGTCAGGGACAGAGTTACCTCGTCCTTGCCTTCCAGCTTCACAGCGATACCTTTCAGGTTGAGCAGGATTTCAAGAATGTCTTCCTGTACACCTTCTTTGCTGCTGTACTCATGCAGCACGCCGTCGATCTCGACTTCTGTGACTGCACAACCGGGCATAGATGACAGCAAAATACGACGCAGGGCGTTACCCAGCGTGTGACCAAAACCACGCTCAAGTGGCTCAAGAGTCACTTTTGCGTGAGTCGGGCTAACTTGCTCGATGTCAACTAGCCGCGGCTTAAGAAAATCTGTTACAGAACCCAGCATTGTGTCCTCTCTTTAGAAGCTAGCTTTACTTGGAGTAAAGCTCGACGATCAGCTGCTCGTTAATGTCGGCAGACAGGTCAGAACGCTCTGGCAGGCGCTTGAAGGCACCTTCCATTTTAGCGGTATCAACCTCTACCCAAGTCGGCTTCTCACGCTGACCAGCAACTTCCAGGGAAGCTTTGATACGCGCTTGCTTCTTAGCCTTCTCACGAACGCAGATCACGTCCTCAGGGGAAACCTGGAAAGAAGGAATGTTAACAACGCGACCGTTTACCAGGATAGCCTTGTGGCTCACCAGCTGACGAGATTCAGCGCGGGTAGCACCAAAGCCCATGCGATAAACGACGTTATCCAGACGACCTTCCAGCAGCTGCAACAGGTTTTCGCCGGTGTTGCCTTTTTGACGGGCAGCATCACGGTAGTAGTTGCGGAACTGTTTTTCCAACACGCCGTAGATACGACGAACTTTTTGTTTCTCGCGCAGTTGCACGCCGTAGTCAGACAGACGCGCTTTACGCGCACCATGTTGACCAGGAGCAGTGTCAATCTTGCACTTGGAATCTATCGCACGAACACCTGACTTCAGGAAGAGGTCGGTGCCCTCACGACGGCTAAGCTTAAGCTTAGGACCGATATATCTTGCCATCTTCTTTCTCCAACAATCCTAGACCAATTAGCAACCAGCGTTATACGCGGCGCTTCTTGGGAGGACGACAACCGTTGTGCGGGATCGGAGTCACATCAGTAATATTAGTGATGCGGAAACCAGCCGCGTTCAGCGCGCGGATGGAGGACTCACGACCGGGACCCGGACCTTTGACCATGACTTCCAGGTTCTTCACGCCGTATTCTTTGGCGATCTCACCAGCACGCTCAGCAGCTACCTGGGCAGCAAACGGAGTGGACTTACGGGAACCACGGAAACCTGAACCACCAGAGGTAGCCCATGACAGAGCATTGCCCTGACGGTCAGTAATGGTCACGATTGTGTTGTTGAAAGATGCATGAACGTGTGCAATACCGTCGCTCACTTGCTTTTTAACGCGCTTGCGAGCACGAGTCGGAGTTTTAGCCATTTTCTACCTTCCCGTTACTTCTTGATAGCCTTGCGCGGACCCTTACGGGTACGAGCATTGGTCTTGGTACGTTGACCACGAACAGGCAGGCTACGACGGTGACGCAAACCACGGTAGCAACCCAGATCCATCAAGCGTTTGATGTTCATGGATATCTGACGACGCAAGTCACCTTCAACGGTGAATTTACCTACTTGCTCGCGCAGACTCTCGATCTGAGCTTCGTCCAAGTCTTTAATTTTCACATTCTCAGCAATACCGGCTGCGGCACAGATGGCCTTGGAGCGGGTACGACCGACGCCATAAATCGCAGTCAAAGCGATGACTGCATGCTTATGGTCAGGAATGTTAATGCCAGCGATACGGGCCACTGTTCACTCCTACATAGAGTAGATAACGACCACCACAAAGCCCGTGAGCGGATACATGGCGGTCAACCAATACACAACAAAAGTTGGCTGGCTATATTAGCCAGCACAACTGTTTGTTGCAAGTCCTAACCGTAAAAAATTAGCCTTGGCGCTGTTTATGCTTTGGCTCGCTGCAAATCACACGCACCACACCGTGACGCTTGATGATTTTGCAGTTACGGCAGATTGCCTTAACGGAAGCACGAACTTTCATTGCTTAACTCCGTAACTACGCCGACCTTTAGCGGCCGTAGCCCTTCAGGTTGGCCTTCCTCAGGACGTCACCATATTGATGAGACATCATATGGGTTTGTACCTGAGCCATGAAGTCCATGATAACTACCACAATAATCAGCAGCGAAGTGCCACCGAAATAGAACTGTACGTTCCAGGCAGTCATCAGGAACTGGGGTACCAGACAGATAAAGGTTATATAGAGTGCACCTGCCAATGTCAGGCGAGTCATAACCTTATCGATATAACGTGCTGTCTGCTCGCCCGGGCGAATCCCCGGGATAAAGGCTCCACTCTTCTTCAGGTTGTCTGCCGTCTCGCGTGGGTTGAACACCAACGCAGTATAGAAGAAACAGAAGAAGATAATGGCTGCTGCATACAGCATCTCATACAAGGGCTGACCCGGCTGCAGGACCATAGAGACCTGCTGCAGAACGTCTGCTACCTTGCCCTCGCCCTGACCAAACCAAGAGGTAATGGTCCCTGGGAAGAGGATGATACTGGATGCAAAAATCGCAGGAATCACACCAGCCATATTTACTTTCAATGGCAGGTGTGTGCTTTGCGCGGCGAATACCTGGCGGCCTTGTTGACGCTTTGCATAGTTAACGACGATACGACGTTGACCACGCTCTACGAACACCACAAAGTAAGTCACTGCGAAAACAATCAAGCCCAGCAACAACAACAGCAGGATGTGCAATTCCCCTTGACGTGCCTGTTCGGCCGTAGCACCAATGGCATGAGGCAGCCCAGCAACGATCCCGGTGAAAATAATCAACGAGATGCCGTTACCGATACCACGCTCGGTAATCTGTTCACCTAACCACATTAAAAACATGGTGCCGGTGACCAGACTCACAACCGCCGTGAAATAGAAGCCCAAACCCGGATGAGTCACGAGTCCTTGCATCATATTCGGCAGACCGGTTGCGATACCAATGGCCTGGAAGGTTCCCAAAATCAATGTACCCCAGCGGGTATACTGATTGATCTTGCGACGGCCGGATTCACCTTCTTTCTTGAGTTCAGCAAGAGCGGGATGAACCACGGTCAGTAACTGGATGATGATCGACGCCGAAATGTACGGCATGATCCCCAACGCAAGAATAGAAGCACGCGAGAGTGCACCACCACTGAACATGTTGAACATCTCAATGATGGTGCCCTTCTGTTGCTGGAACAACTCGGCCAGTACGGCGGCGTCAATACCAGGAATCGGCACATAAGAGCCTGCACGGAAAACGATAATCGCCCCGAGAACGAAGAGCAGACGGCTCTTCAGTTCACTCAGACCACCCTGCGCTTTAACATCCAATCCTGGTTTCTTAGCCATTGTACTGATTATTCCTCGATTTTACCGCCAGCGGCCTCGATGGCTGCACGTGCACCTTTGGTGACGGACACACCACGAACGGTCACAGCACGGTCAATGTTGCCAGACAGAACAATTTTAGCGAACACGATGTTCTTAGTCAGAACGCCAGCTTGCTTCAAAGTGCTCACATCGACCACATCACCTTCCACCATGGCGATTTCGTTCAGACGCACTTCGGCAGAAACCAAAGATTTGCGAGAGAAGAAACCGAACTTCGGCAGACGGATTTTCAACGGCATCTGGCCGCCTTCAAAACCAGCGCGGACTTTACCGCCACCGGAACGAGAGGTCTGACCTTTAACACCACGACCACCAGTCTTGCCCAGACCAGAGCCAATACCACGGCCCGGACGGTGCTTAACAGACTTAGAGCCAGGGGCCGGAGACAGAGTGTTCAGACGCATGCTTAGCCCTCCACCTTAACCATGTAGTAAACCTGGTTGATCATACCGCGGACGCAAGGAGTATCCTCCAGCTCAACGGTGTGACCAATGCGACGCAGACCCAGACCACGCAGAGTCGCCTTATGCTTAGGCAGACGGCCGATAGAGCTGCGCGTTTGAGTTACTTTTACAGTGTTAGCCATGTCGCATTACCCCAGAATTTCTTCAACGCGCAGACCACGCTTGGCAGCGATCTGGGCCGGGGATTGACCCTGTACCAGAGCGTCTACAGTTGCGCGAACAACGTTGATCGGGTTAGTGGAACCGTAGGTCTTTGCCAGCACGTTGTGGATACCAGCAACTTCCAGCACAGCACGCATGGCGCCGCCTGCAATGATACCAGTACCTTCAGAGGCCGGCTTCATGAACACGGTGGAACCGGAGTGAACGCCTTGCACCGGGTGGTGCAGAGTGCCATTGTTCAGTTCTACTTTGCTCAGGTTACGTTTAGCCTGTTCCATCGCTTTTTGAATAGCGGCGGGAACTTCACGGGCCTTACCGTAACCGTAACCTACACGGCCGTTACCATCACCCACCACGGTCAACGCGGTGAAGGACATGATACGACCACCTTTAACAGTTTTCGAAACACGGTTTACTGCAATCAGCTTTTCTTGCAGTTCGCCGGCTTGAGATTCGACTTTAGCCATCTTCGACTCCTAGCTTAGAACTGAAGACCAGCGTCACGAGCAGCGGTAGCCAGAGCGGCTACACGACCGTGATACTTGAAACCGGAACGATCGAAAGATACGTTCTGAATGCCTTTGGCGATAGCTCGCTCAGCGATGGCTTTCCCGACTGCGGTAGCTGCATCAGCATTACCGGAGTACTTGATTGCTTCACTGATGGCTTTCTCTACTGTGGAAGCAGAGGCCAGAACTTCGGAACCGTTGGCTGCGATTACCTGCGCGTAGATATGACGCGGGGTACGGTGAACAACCAGACGGGTTGCTCCCAGTTCCTGCATCTTCTTCCGAGCACGAGTAGCACGACGGAGACGAGCTGCTTTCTTGTCCATAGTGTTACCTTACTTCTTCTTAGCTTCTTTAGTACGCACTTGCTCGTTGGCATAGCGTACACCCTTGCCCTTGTAGGGCTCCGGAGCGCGGTAAGCACGGATATCGGCGGCGACTTGGCCAACCATCTGCTTGTCTACACCACGGAGAATGATCTCAGTAGCAGTAGGACACTCAGCGGTCACACCAGCCGGCAGCGCATGCTCAACCGGGTGAGAGAAGCCCAGGGCCAGCGCGACAGCATTGCCCTTGATGGAGGCTTTATAACCTACACCAACCAGCTGCAGCTTACGCTCGAAGCCTTGGGTAACACCGATTACCATGTTGTTGACCAATGCACGTGCAGTACCAGCCTGAGCGTCGGCACCAGTGGAGCCGTCGCGCGGGGCGAACTTGAGTACATTGTCTTCTTTGGTCACTTCTACACCGGCGTGAATAGAACGAACCAGGGAACCTTTACCACCTTTGATGGACAGTTCCTGACCGTTCAGAGTCACCTCTACGCCAGCAGGAATAGTGACGGGTGCCTTAGCAACACGAGACATATCCTACCTCCTATTAAGCGACGTAGCAGATGATCTCACCGCCCATGCAAGCTTTACGAGCTGCACGGTCAGTCATCACACCTTTAGACGTGGACACGATAGCAACACCGAGACCGCCCATAACTTTCGGCAGATCGGTAGTGCGCTTATAAATACGCAGGCCGGGACGGCTCACGCGTTGGATCAGTTCTACAACCGGTTTGCCCTGGAAATATTTCAGTTCAATTTCCAGTTCCGGTTTCACATCGCCAGCTACGGAGTAGCCAGTGATGTAACCTTCTTCTTTCAGCACGTGGGCGATAGCCACTTTCAGCTTGGAAGAAGGCATGGAAACCGCAACTTTGCTCGCCGCTTGACCGTTACGGATGCGGGTCAGCATGTCCGCGATCGGATCTTGCATGCTCATAGTCTAACTCCCGAGATTCTTACCAAGAGGCCTTTTTGAGACCTGGAATTTCGCCCTTCATGGCATGCTCACGCACCTTGATGCGAGACAGGCCAAACTTGCGCAGGAAACCGTGCGGACGACCAGTAATATTGCAACGGTTACGCTGGCGGGACGGACTGGAATCACGGGGCAGCTGTTGCAGTTGCAAGACAGCATCCCAACGCGCTTCTTCAGAAGCGTTCATATCAACGATGATAGCTTTCAGCTCGGTTCGCTTAGTGGCGAACTTGGCTACCAGCTTCGCACGCTTTGCTTCACGTGCTTTCATGGATGTTTTAGCCATAACCCTAACCTTACTTGCGGAATGGGAAGTTAAAGGCAGCCAGCAGAGCACGGCCTTCTTCATCGGTATTCGCGGAAGTGGTGATGGTGATATCCAGACCACGGACGCGATCGACTTTGTCATAGTCGATTTCCGGGAAGATGATTTGCTCACGCACGCCCATGGAGTAGTTACCACGACCATCGAACGCTTTAGCATTCAGGCCACGGAAGTCACGGATACGCGGTACGGAGATGCAGATCAGCCGTTCCAGGAACTCCCACATACGCTCGCCACGCAGGGTTACTTTACAACCTATCGGGTAGCCTTCACGAATCTTGAAGCCCGCAACAGATTTGCGAGCTTTGGTGATCAGCGGCTTCTGACCGGAAATGGCAGCCATATCGGCAGCAGCATTTTCCAGCAATTTCTTATCAGAAATCGCCTCACCAACACCCATATTCAGGGTGATTTTCTCGATCCGAGGGACTTGCATGATCGTCTTGTAACCGAACTGCTTTGACAGTTCTTGTGCTACATCGGATCTGTAGTAATCATGCAGTTTCGCCATCGTTAAACTCCAATTACTTCACAAGTTCGCCGGTAGACTTGAAGAAACGAACTTTTTTGCCGTCTTCAATCCGGAAACCAACGCGGTCAGCTTTGCCAGTGGCAGAGTTGAACAGCGCTACGTTTGAAACATCGAGGGGGGCTTCTTTGGTGACGATACCGCCAGCCTGACCCAAAGCGGGTACCGGCTTCTGGTGTTTCTTCACCTGGTTGATGCCTTCCACGAGAACCTTACCTTTAGCAATCAGGACTTGAGTGACTTTGCCACGCTTGCCCTTGTCTTTACCGGTAAGAACTATCACTTCGTCTTCGCGACGGATTTTAGCTGCCATCGTTCGACTCCTTACAGTACTTCGGGTGCCAGGGACACAATCTTCATGAACTTCTCATTACGTAGTTCACGGGTCACCGGGCCAAAAATACGAGTACCGATTGGCTGTTGGTTGCCGTTAAGCAAAACAGCCGCATTGTTGTCGAAACGGATGACTGAGCCGTCCGGACGACGAACGCCTTTACGGGTGCGTACGACCACCGCATTATATACATCACCTTTCTTCACTTTACCGCGAGGAATGGCTTCCTTAATGGAAACTTTGATGATGTCGCCGATGCCGGCATAACGGCGGTGCGAGCCACCCAGAACCTTAATACACATTACACTGCGAGCGCCGGAGTTGTCGGCTACACCCAGCATACTTTGCATCTGGATCATTTTAGTGCTCCGCTTTGTTTACTTCTTATCCCATACGGGATCTGGCTGCCTTCAAAAGGCGCGAAACTATAACACAGAGAAATTGGAAAAGGTAGCCTAAAAAACAAACGGCCCCTGATGGGGGCCGTTTGGACTACAAAAGACTGATTAAGCCTTTTCCAGGATCCCGACCAGGGTCCAAGACTTGGTCTTGGACAGCGGACGGCACTCGCGGATTTCCACGAGATCGCCAGCTTTACACTCGTTGGTCTCATCGTGTACGTGCAGCTTGGTAGTGCGCTTGATGATCTTACCGTAGATCGGGTGCTTTACCTTGCGTTCGATAGCGACAGTGATGGATTTGTCCATCTTGTCGCTAATTACACGACCTTGCAGAGTACGGATTTTGTCAGTCATTACGCACCTGCCTTCTCAGTCAGTACAGTCTTGATACGTGCGACGTCACGACGCACTTGCTTCAGAGTGTGAGTCTGAGCCAGTTGGCCAGTGGAAGCTTGCATGCGCATGTTGAATTGCTCACGCAGCAGACCCAGCAGCTCCTGGTTCAGTTCATCGACGCTCTTTTGACGCAGATCTTGAGCTTTCATCACATCACCGTCTTAATTACGAAAGTGGTCTGAACGGACAGCTTAGCAGCGGCCAGGGCGAATGCTTCACGGGCCAGGGCCTCAGGAACACCGTCCATCTCGTACAGAACCTTGCCAGGTTGGATCGGGCATACCCAGTATTCGACGTTACCCTTACCTTTACCCATACGAACTTCGAGGGGCTTTTCGGTAATCGGCTTGTCCGGGAACACACGGATCCAGATTTTACCCTGACGCTTAACGTGACGGGTCATGGCACGACGGGCTGCTTCGATTTGACGAGCAGTCAGTTGACCACGGGATGTCGCCTTCAGGCCAAAGGTACCGAAGGATACTTCGTTACCAGAGTTGGCCAGACCGCGGTTACGACCCTTATGGGTCTTGCGGAATTTAGTACGCTTTGGTTGCAACATTTACCGAATCTCCTTACTTACCGCGGCGTTTGTTATCGCGCTTGGGCTTCGCAGGAGCTTGCTCTTGAGCAGCGGCAGCATTAACTGCAGCCAGACCACCCAGAACTTCGCCCTTGAAGATCCAAACCTTAACGCCGATCACACCGTAGGTGGTGTGGGCTTCAGAAGTTGCGTAGTCGATGTCGGCACGCAGGGTGTGCAAAGGCACACGACCTTCACGGTACCATTCGGTACGCGCGATTTCAGCGCCGCCCAGACGACCAGACACTTCCACTTTGATGCCCTTGGCACCCAGGCGCATTGCGTTCTGTACGGCGCGCTTCATAGCACGACGGAACATTACGCGACGTTCCAGTTGGGAAGTGATGCTGTCAGCAACAAGTTTGCCATCCAGCTCCGGCTTGCGGACTTCGGAAATGTTGATCTGTGCAGGCACGCCAGCGATAGCGGCGACAGCTTTGCGCAGTTTCTCAACGTCTTCGCCTTTCTTGCCGATCACGACACCCGGACGAGCAGTGTGAATGGTCACACGGATGCTCTTGGCCGGACGCTCGATGGTGATCTTGGACAAGGAAGCGTTTTTCAGCTCCTTGGTCAGGAACTGGCGTACTTGGAAATCGCTGTACAGGTTGTCAGCGAAGTCTTTGGTGTTCGCGAACCAGGTAGAATTCCAAGGCTTGGTAATACCCAGGCGAATGCCATTAGGATGTACTTTCTGACCCATTGCTTATCTCCCAGCCTTAGCGTCGGATACCACTACAGTGATGTGAGCGGTACGCTTGAGGATACGATCCGCGCGACCTTTAGCACGAGGACGGATGCGCTTCATGGAGGGACCTTCGTCGACCATGATAGTAGCAACACGCAGTGCGTCGATATCGGCGCCTTCGTTGTGCTCAGCGTTTGCAATGGCAGATTCCAGCACCTTCTTCACCAGAACTGCAGCCTTTTTCGGGCTGAAGGTCAGGAGAGTCAGAGCCTTGTCTACGGACAGACCACGTACTTGATCGGCTACCAGACGAGCTTTCTGGGCAGAAGTACGGGCATAACGGTGTTTAGCGATAGCTTCCATCATTTATCCCTTAGCGCTTCTTAGCCTTCTTATCAGCAGCATGGCCGCGATAAGTACGAGTCGGTGCGAATTCACCCAGTTTGTGACCGATCATTTCTTCGGTAACGAAAACCGGAACGTGCTGACGACCATTATGGACAGCGATGGTCAAACCGATCATGTTCGGGATGATCATTGAGCGACGGGACCAGGTTTTAACCGGCTTTTTATCCCCGCTTTCCACCGCTTTCTCTACCTTCTTCAGCAAGTGCAGGTCAATAAATGGACCCTTCTTGAGAGAACGTGGCATGGTGATTCCTCTATGTTAACAATTACTTGTTACGACGACGTACGATGTACTTGTCGGTACGCTTGTTCTTACGGGTCTTGAAGCCCTTAGCCTTCTGGCCCCAAGGGGACACAGGCTGCATGCCCTTGTTACGACCTTCACCACCACCGTGCGGGTGATCGACCGGGTTCATCGCCATACCGCGAACGGTCGGACGAATACCACGCCAGCGGTTGGCACCGGCTTTACCCAGTTGACGCAACATGTGCTCGGAGTTACCCACTTCGCCGATAGTGGCGCGGCACTCGGACAGAACTTTACGTACTTCGCCGGAACGCAGACGCAGAGTTACATAGTTACCTTCACGAGCCAGGATCTGGATGAAAGTACCAGCGGAACGAGCCAGCTGGGCACCTTTACCAGGCTTCATCTCAACGGCGTGAACGGTAGAACCTACCGGGATGTTGCGCATCGGCAGGGCGTTACCTACCTTGATGGCTGCATCAGCACCAGAAGCGATCGGATCGCCAGCTTTCAGGCCTTTCGGGGCCAGGATGTAACGACGCTCACCGTCTGCATACAACACCAGGGCGATGTTAGCGGTACGGTTAGGATCGTATTCCAGACGCTCTACTTTGGCAGGAATGCCGTCTTTGTCGCGCTTGAAGTCGACGATACGGTAATGCTGCTTGTGACCACCACCGATATGACGGGTAGTGATACGACCGTTGTTGTTACGACCACCGGACTTGCTTTTGCTGTCCAGCAGAGCGGCAAAGGGCTTACCCTTGTACAGCTCTTGGTTGACGATCTTAACGACGTGGCGGCGGCCCGGAGAAGTAGGCTTGCACTTAACGATTGCCATTTTTCAGAACTCCTCTTACTCGGCTGCGCCCATGAAGTCGATGTCCTGACCAGCTTTCAGGGTCACATAAGCCTTTTTCCAATCGGAACGACGGCCTACACGCGCACCTGAGCGCTTGGTCTTACCCTTCATGTTCAGGGTACGGACGGTCTCAACTTCGACCTCGAACAGTTTCGCAACTGCAGCTTTGACTTCCGCCTTGGTGGCGTCGACAGCAATTTTGAACACGATAGTGTTCTGCTTCTCGGCGACCATGGTGCTCTTTTCAGAGATATGCGGAGCCTTCAGAACTTTCAACAGACGCTCTTCGCGGATCATGCCAGCATCTCCTCGATTTGCTTAACTGCATCAGCAGTCATCAGAACCTTGTCGAAAGCGATCAAGCTGACGGGGTCGATACCGGCTACGTCACGCACATCGACCTTGTACAGGTTGCGAGCGGCGAGGAACAGGTTCTCATCGACTTCAGCAGTCACGATCAGAACGTCTTTCAGTTCCATCTCTTTCAGCTTGGCGATCAGTTCTTTGGTCTTTGGCGCTTCGATGCCGAATTTCTCGACAACGATCAGGCGCTCTTGACGTACCAGTTCGGACAGGATGCTACGGATAGCGCCGCGGTACATCTTCTTGTTTACTTTTTGGCTGTGATCTTGCGGCTTAGCAGCAAAAGTCACACCACCGGAACGCCAAATAGGCGAACGGATGGAGCCAGCACGGGCACGACCAGTACCCTTCTGACGCCACGGCTTTTTGCCGCCACCAGACACTTCAGAGCGAGTCAGCTGCGCACGAGTACCCTGACGGGCACCTGCGGCATATGCAACGACGACCTGGTGAACCAGAGCTTCGTTGAATTCGCGCCCGAAGGTAGTCTCGGAAACTTCAAGAGCGCTCTTGGCGTCTTTCATTACCAATTCCATTACTATCTCCTCAGACGTTACGCTTTAACGGCAGGTTTGACGATCACGTTGCCGTTGGTAGCACCCGGTACTGCACCTTTGATGAGCAGCAGGTTGCGTTCAGCGTCAACACGAACCAGTTCCAGGTTCTGAGTCGTTACACGCTCAGCTCCCATGTGACCAGCCATCTTTTTGCCCTTGAATACCTTACCCGGGGATTGGTTCTGACCGATAGAACCCGGAGCGCGGTGAGACAAGGAGTTACCGTGGGTCATATCCTGGGTGCGGAAGTTCCAGCGCTTAACAGTACCGGCAAAACCTTTACCCTTGGATGTGCCGGTAACATCTACCAGCTTAACGTCAGCGAAAAGATCTACTTTCAACTCGCCGCCAACAGTGAATACTTCACCGTTGTTCAGACGGAATTCCCACAGACCACGACCGGCTTCGACACCAGCTTTGGCGAAGTGGCCCGCTTCCGGCTTAGTTACACGGCTGGCTTTTTTGGCGCCAGTGGTAACCTGAATAGCGTTGTAGCCATCGGTTTCTACAGATTTGACCTGAGTTACACGGTTAGCTTCAACTTCGATAACAGTCACCGGGATAGAAACGCCATCTTCAGTGAAGATGCGAGTCATACCCACTTTGCGACCTACAAGACCGATTGTCATTGTTATCAATCCTTTCCGTAATTAGCCCAGGCTGATCTGGACGTCTACACCGGCTGCCAGATCCAGACGCATCAGGGCGTCTACGGTCTTGTCAGTCGGCTCAACGATGTCTACCAGACGCTTGTGAGTGCGGATCTCGTACTGATCGCGCGCATCTTTGTTGACGTGCGGGGAGATCAGGACGGTGAAGCGCTCTTTGCGAGTCGGCAGCGGGATAGGACCGCGAACCTGCGCGCCAGTGCGCTTTGCAGTTTCAACGATTTCCGCTGTGGACTGATCTATCAGACGATGATCAAAAGCCTTCAGGCGAATACGGATTCTTTGGTTCTGCATTGACAGAGCTCCAATAGATAAAAGAACATAAACCAACACCGCCCGACCGGGAATTATCCCGCCAGAGGTGTGATTTTTCACGTTTCCCCCCATATCGGGAGGACTGTAAGGCTGGCGACTCGTAAACGGGAAGCTCAGCATGCAGACATATCGTCTGGCTTACCTCATGGGTAAGCGGGGGGAATTATACGGATATTTTCAATTGGCGCAAGCTGCGCCGTGCAGATAGTGCACGATTTTTACTCGACTCTGTTCCGCTCAGGGGCCCGGACCGCCGGACTGCCACCCGCCCCATCCAGTCAACGACAGTGCCAGGCTCAGCCTGCTAGACTGCGGGGCCAATTGCCCCTTCAGCTGGTCATGCAAGGATCTGCAGTATGTTGAAAAATCAGAAGAGAGCCTATCAATACGGCCTGTGCGCCGTGGCGCTCTGGTCTACGGTTGCCACCGCCTTCAAGCTGTCACTGCGCTATTTCGAGCCAGTACAACTGCTGCTGGTCGCCGCCCTCACCTCGACCCTGGCCCTGGGTTCCCTGGTGATCAAACAGGGCAAGTTGCCGCTGCTGCGCCAGTACCTGAAGGAGCGTCCGCGTTACTATCTGGCCCTGGGCACCCTCAACCCTTTTCTCTATTACCTGCTGCTGTTCAAAGCCTATGACCTACTGCCGGCGCAACAGGCGCAGACGATCAACTACACCTGGGCCATCAGCTTGAGTCTGCTGGCCGTGCCCTTCCTCGGCCAGAAACTGCGCCGCCGGGATGGGGTGGCCATACTACTCGGCTACTTCGGTGCCCTGGTGATCGCCACCAAGGGGGATGTGCTCGGCCTGCAGTTCGACAGTCCGCTTGGCGTGGGGCTGGCATTGCTCTCTACGCTGATCTGGGCGAGCTACTGGATCCTCAACACCCGTAATCAGGGGGATCCCATCGTCAGCCTGCTGCTCGGCTTTCTGCTCAGCCTGCCGCTCATTCTGGTGGCCACCTGGTGGCTGGCCGATTTTCAGATGACGGCCTGGCAAGGGTGGGCTGGCGCCATCTATGTCGGGCTGTTCGAGATGGGTTTTGGCTTCGTGCTCTGGTTGATGGCCATGCGCAGTGCCACGGATACGGCGCCACTCAGCAACCTTATCTTCATCTCTCCCTTCGCCTCGCTGATCCTGCTCAACCTGCTCCTCGGCGAGGAGATACACCCGGCCACTCCCATAGGCTTGGCTCTTATCGTCATCGCCTTGCTGGTGCAGCAGCTCAAATACGGCAAACGCTACCGTAACCAGATAACGCCAGATGCCTGAGCAAGAGACCGGATAACACAAGGGGGCCATTGGCCCCCTTGTATATTTGGAAGGACTCCATTTAGTCGACCCACTCCAGTGGCTGCTGTTTGGGCAAGCGGATCTCGACCAGCAGGCCGTTCCAATCCGAGACGCCGAGCCGCAGGGTGCCATGGTGCTGAGCCACTATCTTGGCGACGATGGCGAGCCCCAGGCCGCTGCCTCCGCCGGTGCGCGCCTGATTGCCCTGGGTGAAGGGTCTGAGTACCCGCTGATAATCTGCCTCCGGTATGCCGGGGCCATCATCCGAGATCCGCAGCCGGACCCAGTGACCATCGTCCCTCAACTCCGCCTGCACCCGGCGGGCGCCATAGCGCTGGGCGTTGCCGCACAGGTTGTTGAGCACCCGCCGCAGGCCGAGGGGGTGGCACTCCACCAGTACGGCCTCGGGCGGCAAGGCCAGCTCCAGCTCCAGGTCCTGCTCCCCTTGTAGCAGCAGTACATCGTGGATCAGCTGGGTCAGGTCGATGGGCCTGGTCTCCACACTGCCAGCTGGCCGTATGTAGTCGATAAACTGATCGATAATGGCGTTGGTTTCATCAATGTCGGCGTTGATGCTCTCCTTGAGCCCCTCCTCCCGGGACGACATCATCTCGGTGGCGAGGCGGATGCGGGTGAGCGGCGTGCGCAAGTCGTGGGAGACGCCGGCCATCATCAGGTTACGCTCTTCGATCAGCTCCTTGATGGAGTGGGACATGTGGTTGAAGCTGCGGGTCAATCGCCTCAGCTCCCGTGACCCCTGCTCGTTCAGGGCGTCGGGAAACTGACCCCGAGCGACGGCAATGGCCCCCGCCTCCAGCTCCTCGAGGGGGCGCATCAGTTGACGGGCAAAGCGCCAGGCGGCAAACAGGGTCACCACCAGCAGCACACTCAGGTAAAACATCAAGGGCTGGATATCGTCATCATCGATCTCGGTAAGCGGCACCCGCAGCCAGATGGTGCTGGCCTGGGGTGGCTGGATCCAGATGATGTAGTGATCCTGGATCTCCACCCGCACCTTGGCCGCCCCGCCCAGCTCTTCGCTGATCCCCTCTTCCAGGTATTGGTAGCGTTTTGCCGTCTTGAGGCCGTGCTGTTCCGCCTCGCCCTGACTGTAGATATCGATGCCTGTGGCCAAGTAAACCAGGGCCTCCGCCTCGTCGGGCAGCATGCCATCCCGTTGGGCGGGGAAGATGAGTTTGACCTGATTGGCCAGCAGGTGGCTGATCTGCTTGACCGTGGGCTCCAGCAGATAGTTGTAGAAGGCAACGTACGAGACCAGCTGATAGACCACCAGCACCGAGGCCAGAAACCAGAGGGTGCGGGAGAACATGCTGGTCGCGCGTCTCATCGGCTCTCCCCGTCCGGCACGAACACATAACCCAGGCCCCAGACGGTCTGCAGGTATCTGGGCTGGGCCGGATCCTGCTCCAGCAAGCGACGCAGGCGCGACACCTGCACATCGATGCTGCGCTCGGTCGCCGTGTACTCCCGGCCGCGGGCCAGGTTCATCAACTTGTCGCGGGAGAGAGGTTCACGGGGATGGCTCACCAATACCTTGAGCACGGCGAACTCGCCGCTGGTCAGAGAGAGGGGCTCATGGTCCCGGGTCAGCTCCCGGGTGGCGAGATCGAGGCGATAGGCGCCAAAGCTCACCACCTTCTCGGTGGCGGAAGGCGCCCCCGGCAGCTCCACCTGATGGCGGCGCAGCACGGCGCGGATCCGGGCCAGCAGTTCCCGCGGATTGAATGGTTTGGGCAGGTAGTCATCAGCGCCCATCTCCAGACCGACGATGCGATCGACCTCGTCCCCCTTGGCGGTGAGCATCAATACCGGGATCTGGTTACCCGCTTCACGCAGGCGGCGACAGATGGAGAGTCCATCCTCGCCGGGCAACATGAGGTCGAGCACCATCAGGCTGAAGTTCTCCCGCGCCAGCAGGCGATCGGCCTGTTCGCCATTGGCGACGCCGCGCACCCCGAAGCCCTGCTCGCTCAGATACCGCTCCAGCAGGGCCCTCAGCTTGAGATCGTCATCGACCACCAGCACCTTGTATTGCTGACTCATTTTGCCTCTCCTTACCCATGAAGGGTCATCCTAGGCGCTTGCCCTGCCCCGGCCAAGACGAAAAGTGTTACCGGTTATTGCTTGGGGGTCCTCCCCCGCGCCTCGAAGGGGCTGTAACGGATCTCGTTGATATACCAGAACTGCAATCCAGATGGCGTGCTCACCTCCACCTCGTCATCGACCTGCTTCTTGAGCAGGGCCCGCGCCAGAGGGGAATCCACGCTGAGCTTGCCTTCAGACAGGTTAAATTCATCAGGTCCCACCAATCGGTAGCGCACCCGCTGACCGGCTTCATCTTCCAGCTCAACCCAGGCGCCGAAGAAGACTCGCCCCTCCTGCTGAGGGCTGGGATCCACTATGGTGAGCGCGTCGAGCCGCTTGCCGAGAAAACGCAGCCGCCGATCAATCTCACGCAGCCGCTTCTTGCCATAGATGTATTCGGCATTCTCGGATCTGTCACCGAGCGCCGCGGCCTCCGACACCGCCTGCGTCACCCTGGGGCGCTCCTCCTTCCACAGGGTCTTGAATTCCCGATCCAGTTCGAGCCACCCTTCGCGGGTGATATAATCGCTTTTTTTCATCTTTACATGTCCTCGCCACTTGGGTTCTATTCTAACCCCGCGCGGGGTAGGCTCGCGAGCCGCCAGCCAGTGACCATGGAGACCCAGAGCACAGATGCAGACCATAGAACGACAGATAGCCGCCGAACTCAATGCCCGCCCACAGCAGGTACATGCCGCCATCCGCCTGCTGGACGAAGGGGCAACCGTGCCTTTCATCGCTCGCTACCGCAAGGAGGTCACCGAAGGACTGGATGATAGCCAATTGCGCACCCTGGAGACCCGACTCGGCTACCTGCGTGAGCTCGAAGAGAGGCGCCAGGTGATTCTCAACTCCGTGCAGGAACAGGGCAAGCTGACCCCGGAACTGGCCCGCGCCCTGGGCGAGGCCGACACCAAGACCCGCCTCGAAGATCTCTACCTGCCCTACAAACCCAAACGCCGCACCAAAGGACAAATGGCCATAGAAGCCGGTCTTGAGCCCCTGGCCGAGCGCCTGTTCGCCAATCCCAATCTGGACCCAGAACAGGAGGCCGCCACCTTCGTCAAGGTCGAGGCGGGCATCGCCGATACCAAGGCTGCCCTCGATGGCGCCCGCTACATCTTGATGGAACGCTTTGCGGAGCAAGCGCCCCTGCTCGCACGACTGCGCGATTACCTCTGGCACAACGCAATCCTGCGTGCCCGGCTGATCGAGGGCAAGGAGCAAGAGGGAGCCAAGTTCAAGGACTACTTCGCACATGACGAGCCCCTGCACAAGGCCCCCTCCCACCGGGTATTGGCCATGTTGCGCGGCCGCAACGAGGGCATGCTCAACCTGGCACTGATCGTCGGCGAAGAGGAAGCCAGCCACCCCTGCGAAGGCATCATCGCCCACCAGGTCGGCGTCAAGGCCGAGGGCCGTCCCGCCGACAAGTGGCTGCAAGGGGTGGTGAGTTGGACCTGGCGCATCAAACTCTCCTTGCAGATGGAGACCGAGCTCATCGGCCAGATCCGCGAACAGGCCGAAGAAGAGGCGATCAAGGTGTTCGCCATGAACCTCCAGGATCTGTTGATGGCGGCACCGGCCGGCATGCGCTGTACCATGGGGCTGGATCCCGGCATCCGCACCGGGGTCAAGGTGGCCGTGGTCGATGCCACCGGCAAACTGGTCGATACCGCGACTATCTATCCCTTCGAGCCGAGAAAGCAGGTTGAGCAGAGCCTGGCCACCCTGCGCGACCTCTGCGTCAAGCATAAGGTAGAGCTGGTCAGCATCGGCAATGGCACCGCCTCCCGCGAGACGGATCGCCTGACGGCCGAACTGTTCAAACGCTACCCGGAGGCACGTGCTCAGCACATCGTAGTCAGCGAGGCGGGCGCCTCCGTCTACTCCGCCTCCGAGCTAGCCTCCCAGGAGTTTCCGGATCTGGATGTGTCCATCCGCGGCGCCGTTTCCATCGCCCGCCGCCTGCAGGATCCCCTGGCCGAGCTGGTCAAGATAGATCCCAAAAGCATAGGGGTGGGCCAGTACCAGCATGATGTCGGTCAGAGCCAGCTCGCCCGCAAGCTCGATGCCGTGGTGGAGGATTGCGTGAACGCGGTCGGTGTGGATGTGAACACGGCCTCGGTACCGTTGCTGACCCGGGTCTCCGGCCTCTCCCAGACCCTGGCCCAGAACATAGTGACTTACCGTGATGAACATGGCGCCTTCAAGAGCCGCCAGCAGTTGCTCAAGGTGAGTCGACTCGGCCCCAAGGCGTTCGAGCAGTGTGCGGGCTTCCTGCGCATTCGTGGCGGCACTCACCCCCTCGATGGCTCGGCGGTGCATCCTGAGTCTTACCCTGTGGTGGAGCGGATCCTGGCGCAGCTCAAGCAGGCGGTAGACGACCTGCTCGGCAACGGTCCGCTGCTGCGCAGTCTCAAACCTGCCGACTATGTCGATGACAAGTTCGGGGTACCGACCGTCACCGACATCATCAAGGAGCTGGACAAGCCGGGCAGGGATCCCCGTCCCGAATTCAAGACCGCCACCTTCAAGGAGGGGATAGAGAAGATAAGCGACCTGCAACCCGAGATGGTGCTGGAAGGGGTGGTCACCAATGTCACCAACTTCGGGGCCTTCGTCGACATCGGAGTCCATCAGGATGGCTTGGTTCATATCAGCTCCCTCACCGATCGCTTCATCAAAGATCCCCGGGAGGTAGTCAAGACAGGGGACGTGGTGAGGGTCAAGGTGCTGGAAGTGGATGCCCCCCGCAAGCGCATCAGCCTCACCATGCGTCTGGATCAGCAGGCCGGTGATCAGGGAGGACGCAAACCCAGGAACGATGCAGATGGCAAGGCTGCGCCCCGGGGGCAAGCTGCCAAACCTGCTCGCCCCCCACAGCAAGGGAGTAAACCGGTCGAGAATGCCGCCTTCGGCAACGCCTTTGCCGCCGCCTTTGCCAAGGCTAAAAAATAGCGTCTCAGGTGAATGTCACCCAGCAACAAAAAGCCCCGCGAGGGGCTTTTTGTTTTTCCGATCTCATCATCTGCCATCTATCCCATGCAGAAGTGCCGAGTCCTGGGTGCTGACAGAACCATCAGGGGGCAGCGGGTTCAGATTTTCAGATCAAATTGCTGGGGCGATGCGGGTCTGCTGGCACTGCGATAACGCAGGGCTATGGCCTGGCTGCGCAGCTCCATATAGGCATTCAATACCCCGCCTTGCATCCCGGGATAAGCATGCTGGACAGCCCGGGGCTGCAAGCCAGTTCCACCTATATCAAACGCTGAGGCCCCTGTATTGGATCCCCTCTTATCCCCTGCCTGCCCAGCATCTTGATGACGCTCCCGATGCGCCTCCTGCTGGTTGCCCCCCTGACCGGCCTGATGGCCACCCTCATCGGCCCGCAGTGGTCCAGGATGCGGTGCCGGGGACAAGGTACCCATACCCTCGCGCACCACAGACTCTCGAATGGGTCCCTGACTGTGAGCCTGCCTCTCATGATCCTGCTGGCTGGCCGATTTCTGGCTGCCCCCGGAGGCGGCCCCCTGGGGAGCTTGAGGGATCAGCTCGGCGCGGCGATTATCGCTGCGCGCCGCTTCCGTCTGAGGTTGCAGCGCATTGGGAAGACTGGGGGGAAGTGTGACGTTGAGGCTCATCATAGTGCTCGGCCACCCCGAGGGTGGCCGAGCAGGCCTCTTAGACCCGAATGTCGATCAGGCTGCCGAGCATGTCGCTGGCCGTCTGGATCACCTTGGCCGAGGCGCCGGCCTCCAGTTCACCCAGCTTGAGATTGATCAGCTCGTCGGTGATTTCGACCGGAGCCGCGCCTGACTCACGGGACGCGCCATTGACGCTGGCAATGGCCTCGCTTGCCTGGCCAACCCTCTGCTCGGCCCGCTGATATCCCTGCAGGCCAGTCGTAAAGGCGGAATCAATTTGCATAGTGCTATCTCCCTGACAGTGGCTTAAGTATCCACCGCCCCGCAGGATTATCAAAGCATGACGCTCGATTTTTAATCAGCACGGCCACCCGCCATGGCGAGCCACTCCCTGATGCCGGTGACGAAGGGGCCCGGGTGGGAAATAAAGGGAGCATGGGATGCCTTGCTCAGTACCTGGCTCTCGCTGCGAGGATAACGTTCATCGAGCAGAGGAATGCCAGCCCTGGGCACCAGGGAGTCGAGGCGACCATAGACTCGTAACCAGGGCAGTGCCAGCTGCGCCAGCTCCTCGCGCAAATCCACCTCGGCCAGCATAGTCAGCCCCGCAGTGAGGGCGGCCAGCTGCGGCGCAGGCCGTTCAGCCAACCACTGCTTCAACTGGCGGATGTCGTCCCGGGCATGTTCGCTACCCATGGCCTGAATGGCGAGGAAGCGCTCCACCGTCTGGCGAAAATCGCCGCCAAGCGCCGCCATGAACCCCTCCAGCACCTTGGGGGCTATACCGGGCCACGCCTCTCGCGCCATAAAGCAAGGGGAGCTGGCAACGGTGATAAGGGAGGCAACACGATCCGGCTCATCGAGAGCAATGCGGCTCGCCACCAGGCCACCGAGCGACCAACCGAGCAGGTGGGCACGCGGCGGTAATACCGCGACAACCTGCCGAGCCAGCCAGTTGAGGTCGTAGTCTACCCCCTCGGCCAGCGAACTGGCACCAAAGCCTGGCAAATCAATTAGATGCAACCGAAAATGCGGGCTGAGCAGCGGCGCGATCCCATGCCAGACGGCACCATTCATGCCCCAACCATGCAACAACACCAGATCTGGCCCCTGGCCGAGGCGCTCCACCACTATGCTCATCAGACTCCCTCACATCAATTCATTGGGGTCGCATGTTAAAGCGCCTGCTCGCCAAAGCAAGTCCGATCCTCGGCACCCCGGCCGACTGGCTCGGGCTCTGCCTGCTCTGTCGGCAACCCTGTGACCATGCCCCCCTGCTCTGCCACTGCTGTCGAGTCAGCCTCCGCCAGCACGTGCATCGCTGCCAACTCTGCGCCGCCCCTCTCGAAGGTATCTGGCCTATCTGTGGCCGTTGCCAGCGCAGACCACCCCCCTGGGAGAGGCTGCAAGTGATAGGGGACTATCTGCCGCCCTACCCCTGGCTTATCCCTCGTCTGAAATATGGTGGCGACTTGCTGCTGCCCCCCCTGCTCGCCAGGCTGCTGGCGGATCATCTGACTCTGGAGGAGCCCCCCGAGGCAATCATCCCTGTGCCATTGCATTGGTGGCGCCAGTGGCGCCGTGGTTTCAATCAGGCAGAGCAGCTGGGTCTCTGTCTGAGCCGTTTGACCGGCATCCCCCTCGACCCCCAGGTCATTCACCGTATTCGGGCAACCCCTCAGCAGACTCAACTCAGTGCCGGCCAGCGCCGCCGCAATCTCAAAGGGGCCTTTCACATCAACCCCCATCCCTATCGGCATGTCGCCCTGCTCGATGACGTGGTCACCACGGGGGCGACCGCGGGCCAGCTGAGCCGGCTGCTGCATCAGAGCGGGATTGAGAGAGTCGAGGTGTGGGCCTTGTGCCGTACCCTGCCCCATTTCAAGTAGCCATGACCCGGTGAGCCAACTGGAACAGCAGCAACATCACAATGCCATAGGTCGCCTTGAGGTGTAGATCCTGCGTGCCATCTCTGTGTGTCCGGGGCTTGAACACTCGCTACCCAAGGGACGGCAACCGCGTTATCATGAATACCCTAGTCGTACACTCAGGTTTATGAGGATAGTGATGATCAGCATTTCCGACACCGCCCAGGCGCATTTCCGCAAGCTGCTGGAAAATCAGCCTGATGGCACCAATATCCGGGTGTTTGTGGTCAATCCGGGAACCCAGAACGCCGAGTGCGGCGTCTCTTACTGCCCACCGGATGCGGTGGACCCGGAAGATCAACACCTCCCCTTCAGCGGCTTTGACTGCCTGGTCGATCCGCTGAGCGCCCCTTACCTGCTTGATGCCACCATCGACTTCGTCACCGATCAGATGGGCTCCCAGCTCACCCTCAAGGCGCCGAATGCCAAGATGCGCAAGGTGGCCGATGATGCGCCCCTGATCGATCGCATCGAGTATGTGCTGACCTCCGAGGTCAATCCCATGCTGGCTGGTCACGGCGGCAAGGTAACCCTGGTCGAACTGACCGAAGACAAGCTGGCCATCTTGCAGTTCGGCGGCGGTTGCAACGGCTGCTCCATGGTCGACTACACCCTGAAAGAGGGGATCGAGAAGCAGTTGCTGGAGAAATTCCCGGGCGAGCTCAACGGCGTCAAAGATGCGACCGAGCACAGCCGTGGCGACCACTCCTACTATTGATAACGACGGCATGAATGCTCCTGTGTTCATGCCCGTGATTAAGTGAAGCGCACAACCCCCTCTGCGCCCACGATGAAAAAAGCCCCGCCAAATTGGCGGGGCTTTTTACTACCGGATGATCAGGATTCAGCCAGAGATCACTCGTCGCGCTTGTCACGGCTGAGCAAGGCGATGGCAGCCTCTTTCGGATTCCGACCCTGATAGAGCACCTGGAAGATCTGCTCGCAGATGGGCATCTCGACCCCATAACGGGCCGCCAGCAGATGCACTTCCTTTGTGTTGCGATAGCCTTCCACGACCTGACCTATCTCGGCCATGGCGGTATCCACCTCTTTACCGGCCCCGAGCGCCAAACCGAAGCGGCGATTGCGGGACTGGTTGTCGGTACAGGTCAGCACCAGATCGCCGAGCCCCGCCATCCCCATGAAGGTCTTGGCATCGGCACCCAGGGCAGCGCCCAGACGCTGCATCTCGACCAGACCCCGAGTGATGAGCGCGGTTCTGGCGTTGGCGCCAAAGCCAAGCCCGTCCGAGAGACCGGCACCGATGGCGATGACGTTCTTGACCGCCCCCCCCAGTTGCAGACCGATGAAGTCCGGATTGGTATAGACCCGGAATGAACGGCCACAGTGGAGCAGATGGGAGAGATCGTCGGCAAAATCGTCATGGGTCGAGGCGACCGAGATGGCTGTCGGCAGCCCGGCGGCCAGCTCCTTGGCGAAGGTAGGGCCCGAGATCACCGCCAACGGCATGGCATCTCCCAGCACTTCCCGCGCCACATCCTGCAACAGGCGGCCGCTGTCCGGCTCCAGCCCCTTGGTGGCCCAGGCGATACGGGTATCGGGGCGCAGGAAGGGTTTGAGCTCGGTCAGCACCTGGCCAAATACATGGCTCGGCACCACCAGCAGCAACACGGGGGCGGCCTGCACAGCCTGCTCCAGATTGGCACTCAGTTGCAGCATATCTGGGAAAGGCACATCCGGCAGGAAGGCCTTGTTGCAACGATCGGCTTCCAGCACGGCGACATGAGCCGGATTATGGCCCCATAGCAGAGTCGGATGACCGTTACGGGCCAGAGAAATGGCAAGGGCGGAGCCATAGGACCCCGCCCCCAACACCGAAATCGCGATCGGGTCGGCCATTGATCAGGCTTCCGCTGTTGCCTGTTGCGCCTGAGCCTGTGCCATATGCTGGGCAAACAGGGCATCGAAGTTGACCGGAGCCAGGTTCAGCTGCGGGAAGGAACCCTTGCTGACCAGGTTGGCCACGGCTTCGCGGGCATAAGGGAACAGAATGTTCGGGCAGAATGCGGCCAGGCAGTGTGCCAGCTGTGGCTCAGGCAGGTTGCCGATGCTGAAGATACCGGCTTGCTGCACTTCACACAGGAAGGCGGTCTCGGTTTCCAGTTTGCAGGTGACGGTCAGGGTCAGTACAACCTCGTAAACACCGTCAGCCAGGACACTGGTCTTGGTGTCCATGTCCAGCTTGACGTCCGGTTGCCACTCTTTCTGGAAGATGTGCGGCGTGTTCGGCGCTTCGAAAGAGACATCCTTGGTGTAGACACGCTGGATGTGGAATTCAGGTTGTACTTCCTGGTTGTTGATTTCGTCAGCCATTCTTTTGATTCCTTTGATAAAAATGTTGGGCGCACGCCCTTAATCAGCGTTTTTTGGTCACCGGCAGATTGTCTGCACGCCATTGGGCCATGCCACCGCTGAGCACATATACCTGCTTGAAGCCGGCCTTGCTCAGCTGGCGGGCCGCGCCACCAGCGGTCATCCCCGACTCGCACACCACTATGATGGGGGCATCTTTATGCTTTTCAACCGCGCCCAGATTATTGGCCTGGATCTGGCTGGCGGGCAGGTGTTGAGCACCGGCCAGATGGCCCTTGGCATATTCGTCCTGGCTGCGGGTATCAACCACGATGGCATTCTCACGGTTGATAAGCAGTGTTGCACCGTGGTTATTCACCGTTTTTACCGGAGAGAGGCTAGCGCGCACTGTGGTGTAGATCAGGGTGCCTGCCAGACCCAACCACGCCGCCGACAACAGCGGGTTGCGGGTCGCAAAATCCAAATACTCTTGCATCTTTTACTATCCAAAGACCGAGACAAGTGGCCGAGTATACATGGGCCCCCTGTGAAGATCAGCCATCTTGGCGGCAAAGCGAGAGCGGGCTCCCATCAAGACGCCGCGCCAGGCCACCTCTCCCTCGAGGGAGCAGAATCCGGACAATGATGGGGGCATGGTGGCCATCTTCGGCAACGAGATAACCCTCGATAGACAAGCTGACAACATGCCGAAACGGCCCGGTAACAGTGAAAAACCAAGAGGGAGAGACGCTTGGGGATCAGGTGACTATTTCGGCAGATGTAGTAATATTACGCTAGTTTCGATTCCCCAGTTCATTCCTATCCGAGAGGACATAGCTTTATGTCAACAGCGAAGAAACCCCTGGTTTTGGTCATCATGGACGGTTGGGGCTACAGCACCAAGCAAGAGCACAATGCCGTTGCCGCCGCCAAGACCCCGAATCTGGACCGCCTGGCCCATGACTATACCAGCACCCTGATTTCCGGTTCCGGCCTGGATGTGGGCCTGCCCGATGGCCAGATGGGCAACTCCGAAGTGGGCCACGTCAACATTGGTGCCGGTCGCATCGTCTATCAGGAGCTGACCCGCATCTCCAAGGATATTAGCGAAGGCACCTTCTTCAACAATGTTGAACTGGGCAAGGCCGTCGACAGCGCCGTCAGCAACGGCAAAGCCGTGCACATCATGGGCCTGATGTCTCCGGGTGGCGTACATAGCCATGAAGAGCACATCATGGGCATGATCGAAATGGCTGCCAAGCGTGGCGCCGAGCAGATCTACTTCCACGCCTTCCTGGATGGCCGCGACGTACCGCCGCGTTCCGCCCAATCCTCCATCGAGCAGTTCGACGCCCTCTTTGCCCGCTTGGGCAAAGGCCGCTTCGCCTCCATGATCGGCCGTTACTTCGCCATGGACCGCGACAACCGTTGGGATCGCGTGCAGCAAGCCTATGACCTGATGACACAGGGCAAGGGCGAATTCACCGCCGACAACGCCAGCGACGCCCTGGCCGCCGCCTATGCCCGCGACGAGAACGACGAGTTCGTCAAGGCCACCCGCATTGGCGCAGCCGCTCCCATGCAAGACGGCGATGCACTGATCTTCATGAACTTCCGTGCTGACCGTGCCCGCGAAATCACCCGCGCCTTCGTCGATAGCGATTTCACCGGCTTTGCCCGCGAAGCGACCCCTGCCCTGAACTTCGTGATGCTGACCGAATACGCGGCCGACATCAAAGCCGTCTGCGCCTATCCGCCCACCGCCCTGGTCAACACCCTGGGTGAATGGCTGGCCAAGCAGGGCAAGACTCAGCTGCGCATCTCCGAAACCGAGAAGTACGCCCACGTCACCTTCTTCTTCAACGGTGGCGAAGAGGCTTGCTTCCCCGGTGAGGATCGCGAGATCGTCGCCAGCCCGAAAGTGGCCACCTATGACCTGCAGCCGGAGATGAGCTCGGAAGAGCTGACCGACAAGCTGGTCGGCGCCATCAAGAGCGGCAAGTACGATGTCATCATCTGCAACTACCCCAATGGCGACATGGTCGGCCACACCGGCGTGTTCGATGCCGCAGTCAAAGCCTGTGAAGCCGTTGACCACTGCATCGGCCGCGTCACCGAGGCCCTGGCTGAAGTCGGCGGCGAATGCCTCATTACCGCCGACCACGGCAACGCCGAGAAAATGCTGGACGAAGAGACGGGTCAGGCTCATACCGCCCACACCAACCTGCCGGTTCCACTCATCTATTTCGGCCGCAAGGCAGAAGTGGCACAAGACGGTAAATTGTCCGATCTGGCCCCGACCATGCTCACCCTCATGGGTCTGCCTGTGCCGCCGGAAATGACTGGCAAGCCCCTGATGATTCTGAAATAATCCTGCCCCATGCGGGGATGCGGATATTTTTCACTCAAAACCAGTCGCGTCTGCCTGTTGGCAGGCGCGCTGTTTTTTGCGTTTGGCCCGGCCCCAGTGTCGGCGGCCAACGAACTCGGTCAGATGCAGTCCCAGATAAAGGATCAGCGCAAGACCATCAAGCTCAGCAAGGGCGAACTCGCCAAGCTCAACAACCAGTTGAAGCAAGATGAGCAATCCATTTCCGCAGCGGCCGCCAAGCTCAACGAAACCAAGCGGCAACTGCAGCAGAATCAGCGCAAACTGGTCAAACTGCAACAGAACAAGAGTCAGTTGGAGCAAGAGGCCAAGCATCAGAAGCAACTGCTGGCCAAACAGGCCGAGAGCGCTTTCCAGGCCGGTAATCACGACTATCTCAAGCTGCTGCTCAATCAGCAGGATCCGGCCAAGATCAGCCGCTCCCTCGACTATTACGACTACCTCAACAAGGCCCGCATCGAGGCCATAGATGCCCTGCGCGCCACCCGTACCAAGCTCGCCAAGAACCAGCAAGCCACCCAGCAGACCGAACAGGCACTGCAAAGCCTGCTCGGCGAGCAACAAGAGCATCACCAGACCCTGCTCGCCAGCCAGCAGAGTCGCGCCAAGGTGCGCAACCAGCTACAGCAATCGGTTCAGAACGATGAGCTGAAGCTCGACAAACTGGTCAAGGCTGAACATGCCCTCAAAGCCAAGCTCGAAGAACTCAGACGCAAGCGGGAAGAGCAAGAGCGTCGGGAACGGGCCGAGCGGGAACGTCTCGCCAAGCTCAAGGCCGAGCAGGAGCGCCAGCGTCGTCTGGAGGCGCAACGCCTGGCCGCCGAACAGAAAAGAATTGCAGAACAACAGCGGAGCGCGGCCCAACAACGGCAAGTCGGCGAACAGCAACGGCTCGCCGCACAGCAGCAGCAAGTCGCCGCACAACAAAGCAAGGTGGCACAGCAGCAAGCCGCCGCACGCAGCAGCGCCAAGGCAAGCACTGGCGCCTACGGCGGCCTCAGCACCGGCGGCAATCTACGCTGGCCGGTACAGGGCCCGATCCTCATCTCCTACGGCTCCCAGCGCACCGCTCAACTCAAGTGGAAAGGCACCCTGATCGGGGCCAATGAAGGCACCCAGGTCAAGGCGGTCGCACCGGGTCAGGTGGTCTACGCGGACTGGCTGGACGGCTTCGGCATGCTGCTGGTGATAGATCACGGCAAGGGCTACATGAGCCTATATGGTCATAATCAGTCGCTGCTACGCCAGACTGGCCAGAAAGTGGAGCAGGGGGAACCCGTCGCCCTGGTCGGCGACAGCGGGGGTCAGGACAGACCTGGCCTCTACTTCGAGATCCGCTACCAGGGCGAGGCGATCAACCCTAGCAAGTGGCTGGCTCGTCGCTGAGATCGATGCATCCGTACCAACAAAGAGCCCGCGACTGCGGGCTCTTTGTTGTCGGTCACTCACCAGGCAGGCCTGGGCGAAATGTTGAAAAATGACTGAATGGCGAGACTCAGGGGAACACTTGAATGCCGAGGGTCTCCAGCAGGCCCTGCTGCTGGTACTCACTGATCTGGGCTCCCTTGAGATCAACCCGGCGCAGATCCAGGCCGGGCAGGTCGCAGCCACGCAGGTCGCAGTCGGTGAGCCTGACGCTCTGCCAGTCAAATTGGCCAAACTCCCCATGGCTCAGATCCGACCCCACCAGGGAGGCGCCGCTCAGGTTCGCGTTCTGCCAGCGATTGTTGCTTAGCTCACAGCGCTCCAGTAGACAGGACTCCAGATTGGCAAAGCTGAAGTTGTTGCCGGTCAGATAAGCCTCGCAAAAGTAACTCTTGGGGGTGATCTGGTTGGCGAAGCTGGCCTGGGCCAGATTGATGCCCACCGCTTGGCAGTCGCGCATCGCCAATCCCAGGCACTGGCTACGGCTGAGATCCGCCAAGGTCAGATCGCAACGCAGAAAACTGGCCTCCCGCAGATCGCAACCCTGCAGCTGGCAGTGCTGCTCCGTCTCCCTGTCGTAGAAGCGACACTCCACGAAGCGGCACTCCCGCAGATCCAGCCAGGAAAAGTTGCACCCCAGGAAGACACAGTGCTCGAATTGTTCCCCCTCTACCTCATCGGCCTCGAACCTGTGCCCCTGGAAGGTCTTGCCCTTCACCATGATTCTCTCCTTCTCACCGGCGTCATATGCTGACTTTTTTGCGCAAAAACGATAATGTTACAGGTAACATTATCCCGGGATCCCATCATGAACGACAGCCGTAAACGCCGCCCCACCCTGCAGGACATTGCCGATCTGACCGGAGTGACCAAGATGACGGTGAGCCGCTACCTGCGCGATCCCCAGGCCGTGGCCGACGCCACCCGGGAGCGGATCGCCGCCGCCGTCGAGCGGCTCGGCTACATCCCCAACCGGGCCCCGGACATTCTCTCCAACGCCACCAGCCGTGCCATCGGCATACTGATACCCTCCCTCTCCAACCAGGTGTTCTCAGCCCTGGTGCGTGGCATAGAGTCGGTGACCCGGCCCGCAGGCTATCAGACGCTGCTGGCCCACTACGGTTACAGCCCTGAGCGGGAAGAGGAGCAGGTGGCCTCCCTGCTCTCCTACCATGTGGACGCCCTCATCCTGTCGGACAGCCTGCACACCACCCGGACCCGCAAGATGATAGCCACCGCCGGTATCCCCGTGGTGGAAACCATGGATCTGCCGGAGCAGCCCATCGATCTGGTGGTCGGCATGGATCACAGAGCCGCAGCCCGGGCCATGGTAACAGAGATGCTGAGTCGAGGGCGCCGCCGCCCCATCTACCTGGGAGCCCGGCTCGATGTGCGTACCCGGCTGCGGATGGAGGGTTATTACCAGGCCATGGCGGAGGCTAATCTGCCCGGTCGCCACCTGCTGACCGAGCGCGCCTCCAGCTTCACCCTGGGGGGCGAGCTGCTGGATCAGGTCCTGGCCGAGTACCCGGATCTCGATGGCCTTTACTGCACCAACGACGATCTCGCGGTCGGGGCCCTGTTGCGCTGCCAGGCGCTGGGCATAGCGGTGCCGGAACGGCTCGCCATCGCCGGCAGCAATGCCCTGGACATTGGCCGCGCCATGAGCCCCAGCCTAGCCAGTATCATTACTCCCCGTGAAGCCATAGGACGCGAGGCCGCCACCTTGCTGATGGCAAGGCTCGCTGGCAACCCCGTGCCCCAGACCCGGATCGATCTCGGCTTCTCCCTCTATCAAGGTGAAAGCCTGGGCTGACCCCCTTCGCCTCCTCACCCGCAGCAGGTGCCGGCCAAGCGTGGCCGTCGACAGCCAGAACAAGCGAGGCCACCCTAAGGTGGCCTCGCTTGTGGGTGCCGTCATGGACCCGGGAACATTGGCTCTTGAACAACTGCGGCTTAGCGTGTCACCAAGGCGACCGCCTCAAGGGAGAGCCGGGTCACCTCTTCCCAGTTGCCACTCTTGACCGCTGCCGCTGGCAGCATCCAGGAGCCGCCGACAGTCGCGACGCATTTGAGCGCCAGATAGTCGTCCACGTTGTTCGGGCCAATGCCACCTGTGGGGCAGAAGCGGATCTGCGGCAGGGGCGCGGCGATGGCGGCGAGTGCCTTGGTGCCGCCGTTGGCTTCGGCCGGGAAGAATTTGAGATGGTCATAACCCGCTTCCAGTGCTTGCATCACCTCGGAGGCGGTGGCCACCCCCGGGATCAGCGGCACCGTGCCGCTGGCTGCATGAGCCAGCAATGCCGGTGTCATGCCCGGGGAGATGACGAAGCGGGCCCCGGCAGCCACGGCGGCATCGAATTGCGCCGGATTGAGCACTGTCCCTGCCCCCACCATGGCTTCCGGCATCTCCCTGGCTATCAGGGCGATGGCTTCCAGCGCCACCGGGGTACGCAGGGTGATCTCGAACACGGAGATACCACCTGCCAGCAGCGCCTTGGCCATGGGCAGAGTCTGATCCAGTTCGTTAATGACCATGACAGGCACCAGCGGAGAGGCGGCAAACACCTCGGCCGGGGTCAATTTCCAATTTTTCATCGTCTTTTCCTTATTCGGCTCGTCATTACTCGAAAATGGTGGCGCCGCACTCGGCGCTCGATACGGTGCGGCGCATCACGCTGAACAGTTCACGGCCCCACCCCTCTTGTTCAAGGGTGAGATCAATCTCGGCCTGGGTCCGGCCAGTCAATTCGGTCAGGCAGTCAAGGCGGCCAGTCTCTGCATCCAGACGCAGCATATCGCCGTCCTGCAACAGGCCGATGGCGCCGCCATGCAGCGCCTCCGGCGTGACGTGGATGGCGGCCGGTATCTTGCCGGAGGCGCCGGAGAGGCGACCATCCGTGACCAACGCCACCTTGTATCCCGCCTTCTGCAAGTTGCCGAGCACAGGCATCAACATGTGCAACTCGGGCATGCCGTTGGCGGCAGGCCCATTGTGACGCACTACTATGATGGCATCCTCATTGAGCTCACCCGCCTGATAGGCGGCGGCCACGGCATATTGGGAAGAGAAGATCCGGGCCGGTGCCTCGACCACACGGTACTCGGGCGCCACGGCGGAGACCTTGATGACGGCGCGCCCCAGATTTCCGTCGAGCACCTTGGTGCCGCCACTGGCCTGGAACACCTGGCCGGTCGGTGACAGCACGCTGGGGTCAGTGCTCTCGCCCACCGGATGCCAGGTCAACTTGCCGTCGTTCAACTGTGGCGCGGTGAGGTGATCCTGCAGGGTACCGAAGGTGGGGGTGGCGTCCATGTTGAGCAGATCCAGCTCGGCCAGACGGCGCATCAAGCCGGGCACGGCACCCGCCTGCTGGAAGGCGTTCACGTCGGCCGGGCCATTGGGATACATGCGAACCAGCAGCGGCACCACATCGGAGAGATCGCTCAAATCATCCCAGGTCAGCACCAGACCCGCGGCGCGGGCCAGAGCCACCATATGAATGCTGTGGTTGGAGCTGCCTCCGGAGGCGAGCAGAGCGACCAGACCATTGACCAGGGTGCGGGCATCCAGCACTTCGCTCAACGGACGGTAGACGGGCGAACCCGGGATCAGGGCGCTGATGCGGCGAGCCGCCTCTGCGGTGAGGGCGCGGCGCAACTCGCTATGGGGATGGACGAAGGCGGAGCCCGGCAACATCAGTCCCATGGCCTCGAACACCAGCTGGTTGGTATTGGCCGTGCCGTAGAAGGTGCAAGTACCAGGCGCATGGTAGGCGCCGCACTCCATCTCCAGCAGCGCCTCACGGCCCACTTCGCCTGCGGCATACTGCTGGCGCACCTTGACCTTGTCATCGTTGCTGATGCCGCTCGCCATGGGGCCGGCGGGCACGAAGGCGGTGGGCAAGTGAGCGTGGGAGAGGGCACCCATGATCTGACCCGGGGCTATCTTGTCGCAGATGCCGAGCAGCAGGGTCGCATCGAAGGTATTGTGGGACAGCGACAGGGCGGTGGCCTGGGCGATGAGATCCCGGGAGAAGAGCGACATGTCCATCCCCGGCTGCCCCTGGGTCACGCCGTCGCACATGGCGGGCACGCCGCCGGCGACCTGGGCGCTGTGGCCAAGGGCCGCCAGGGTTGCCTTGATCTCGTCCGGATAATCTTTATAGGGTTGGTGGGCGCTCAACATGTCGTTGTAGGCCGTGACGATGCCGACATTGGCGCGAGTCATGTCGAGGATGCGCCCCTTCTCATCCGTACTGCAGGCGGCCACGGCGTGGGCCAGGTTGCCGCAGGCCAGGGCGGCGCGGGTCTTGCCTTGCTCGGCCTGACGGGCGATGCGGGCCAGGAAGCGCTCACGACGGCTGGCGCTGCGCGCCTCGATCCGGGCCGTGACCTGGGTGATTACCTTATGGGTCATGCTGTTTCCTCCAGGGCGTGAACGGCGCGTGCGATCACCTGATCCAGGCTGCCGTCTATGTCGATACGATGAACTCCGACTTCCCCGTCCGGGCGCTCCAGGGTATCGAATTGGCTTTGTAACATGGACTCCCGCATGAAGTGGCCATGGCGGGCCTTCATCCGGGTCAGGATGAGATCGTAACCACCGTCGAGGAACAGGAACTTGACCGCCTGATTGCCCTCGCGGATCTGATCACGGTAGCAGCGCTTGAGGGCGGAGCAGACGATGATGCCCACTTCGTTCTTCTGCTCCAGGCTGTAAGCCGCATCGCGGATCCGCTCCAGCCAGGGGGCACGATCCTCATCGTTGAGCGGGTTGCCACCGGCCATCTTCTGGATGTTGGCTCTGGGGTGCAAGTCATCGCCATCGATGAACTTGGCTCCCAAGGCTTCGGCCACCTGGGCCCCCACGGTAGACTTGCCGCTTCCGGACACGCCCATCACGATAATGCTCTTACCCGCCATTGTTTGACCTCTATCCCATTTTTCAAAAAACGTGCTGTCGATGGGTTCTAACTTACCACGTTACCGGTAACATGTTACCGGTAACAACGAGAATTGTGAAGTCTGCCACAGACTGAGCATACCCAGAGACACCCGGACTTCTGCAGTTAAGTCCTGGCTATATACATAAATAAATCAACCACATATAGCCTGCCGATGGATCGGCAAGGTGTCGATACTGAACTTGGTATAAGGAACGCATAAGAATGTCTGACCTCTCCCTGATCATGACGGCCGCGGGATCCATCCTGCTGCTGCTCTTCCTGGTGATGAAGGCCCGCCTGCACGCGGTTGTCTCACTGATCTTGGTCTCCATGGTGGCTGGCCTCGCCGCTGGTATGAACCCGGCCGACATCGCCGCCACCATACAAAAAGGCATGGGCGGTACCCTGGGCTTCGTCGCCGTGGTGGTTGCGCTTGGCGCCATGTTTGGCAAGGTGATGGAAGTCACCGGTGCCCTGGATCGCATCGCCCATACCCTGCTCAACAAGTTCGGGGTGGACAGGGCCAACTGGGCCATCGCCCTGACTGGTTTCGTCTGTGCCCTGCCGCTGTTCTTCGATGTGGCCGTGGTGCTGCTGATCGGGGTGGCCTTTGCCATCGTCCGCCATGGCGGCGGCAGCGTGGTGAAAATTGGTATCGCCCTGCTGGCCGGCATCGCCACCTGTCAGGCGTTCCTCATTCCAGCACCTGGCCCCATTCTGGTGGCATCGCAGCTGGGGGCCGATTTTGGCTACATGATACTGTTCGGGCTGATCGCCGCCGTGCCTGCACTGATCCTGGCCGGCCCCCTGTTCGGCAGCTTCATCAGCAAGCTGGTCGATGTGCCCTTGCCGCTGGATGCCCAAAGCAGCATTCATGATCACGGCGACAAGCTGCCCTCCTTCGGCCTCGCGATGGGTCTCATCGGCCTGCCGCTGCTGCTGATCGGCCTCAAGACCATCGTCAGCCGCTTCGTCGAGGCAGGCTCCAGCCTCCATGACTGGCTGGAGTTCATCGGCCACCCCTTCACCGCCATCATGGTCGCCTGCCTGGCCGCCTTCTATCTGTTGGGAATGCGCCGCGGCATGAGCCGAGACGAAGTGATGAACGTCTGCTCAAGCGCCCTTCAGCCCGCCGGTATCATCATCTTGGTGACCGGGGCTGGCGGTGTCTTCAAGCAGGTGCTGGTGGATTCCGGCGTGGGGGCCGCCTTGGGCAACATGCTGGCCGGATCGGGTCTGCCCATCGTCGCGCTGGCCTTCATACTGGCCGCCGCAGTGCGGGTCATCCAGGGCTCAGCCACCGTCGCCATGCTGACTGCCTGCGGCCTGGTACTGCCCATGCTGGAGCCCCTGGGGCTCAACGGTGCCCAGCTCGCCGCCATCACCATCGCCATCGGTGGCGGCTCCATCGTGTTGTCCCACGTCAACGACTCCGGATTCTGGTTGGCGAACCGTTATCTGGGGCTCACCGAGAAGCAGACCTTGCAGACATGGACCTTGATGGAGACCATCATCGGCACCACGGGCGGCGTGGTTGCCATGATCATTTTCAGCCTGCTTTAAGCACAAGCATGTCAATAAAAGGCCTCCATCTTGAGGCCTTTTTCACCTTTCTGATGATTGTTGCTTTGGCTGAAGGGGTGAGATTGCTAGAATCGCCTATTCGTCGCCCCGAGTGGAACGCTTAACTCAGTGATATCAGGTTTCTCTATGCATTCATCGGCCCATTATCGACACCTGCTGGCGAACTTGCCCCAGATTGCCGTCGCCGCACAACAGTTCCAGACACTTTACAGTGCCCGGGATTTCAAGAGCCGGATCCTTTCGCTCATCCAGCACGCCCGCCAACGCATCTATCTGGTCGCCCTCTATCTGCAAGATGACGAGGCTGGCCGCGAAATCATGGCTGCCCTCTACGCTGCCAAGCAGCGCAATCCCGCCCTCGACATCAAGCTGTTCGTCGACTTTCACCGTGCCCAGCGCGGCCTGATCGGCAAAGGCAAACAGGGGGGCAACCATCTGATGTATCAGGAGATGGCTGCCCAGCATCCGCACCAGATCGAGACCTACGGCGTACCGGTCAAGGGGCGCGAGCTGCTGGGGGTACTGCATCTCAAGGGCTTCATCTTCGACGACACCCTGCTCTATTCCGGTGCCAGCCTGAACGACATCTATCTGCATCAGCAGGAGCGTTACCGCTTCGACCGCTATCACCAGATAGAGAGCACCGAACTGTGCCGCGCCATGGTCAACTACGTGGATGACCAGTTCGTCGCCAATCCTGCCGTACAGCGCCTCGACAGGACAAAGATCCCGACAGCCAAGCAGCTCAAGGGCCCCATCCGCCGCTTCAAGATGAGCCTGCGCCAGAGCCAGTACCGTTTCAATACCAGCAAGGCCGATGCCCAGCAGATCGCCATCACCCCGCTGACGGGTCTGGGCAAGCGCAACAACCTGCTCAACCGCACCATTCGCAATCTGGTGCGCGCCACCGAGCGGGAGATCTTTATCTGCACCCCCTATTTCAACCCGCCCAAGGAGCTGAACAAGGACATCGAGTCCCTGCTCAACCGGGGTTGCAAGGTGACCTTCGTGGTGGGTGACAAGACGGCCAACGACTTCTTCATCCCCCCGGGCGAGAAGTTCAGCACCATAGGCGGTCTGCCCTATCTGTATGAGACCAATTTGCGCAAGTTCGCCGAGCGCAATCAACATCACATCGATGCGGGGCGGCTCAACCTCATGCTGTGGCGCCACGAGCGCAACTCCTATCACCTCAAGGGCATCTTCGTCGACGAGGAGTGGGCCCTGCTCACCGGCAACAACCTCAATCCCCGCGCCTGGGCACTGGATCTTGAGAATGGCTTGCTGATCCAGGACAGGGATCATCAGCTGGCCGAGCAGTTTGCCGCCGAGAAGGCCAACATCCTGGCCAATACCAGCCGCATCGGCAACTTCAGCCAGGTGGAAGAGCCCAAGGACTACCCGGAACAGGTGCGCAAGCTGCTGGCCCGGATCCACAGGGTCAAGGCACACCTGTTGTTGAAACGCATTATCTGATCCCCTGCCCATCCTGCGCCCAACACCAAAGGCCTGCCGTTTTCGGTAGGCCTTTGTCATGGCGGCTGGCCACTTGTCGCTGCAACGCGGCTTGCACCGAAACCTCAATAGCCCCTATCATCTGGACATATTTACAGTATTCGCGGGCATCTAATTGATGAAATTGGATAAAATTCCTCTCGATAGCCTGAAGGGTGTCGGCAGCAAGATGCAGGAGAAGTTCGAACGGCTCGGACTTGCCACCGTGCAGGATCTGCTGTTCCACCTGCCCCACCGCTACGAGGATCGCACTCAGGTGTGGCCTATCGGCGATCTCATGCCCGGCCTGCATGGCGCGGTCGAGGGTGAGATCCAGGATACCCAGCTGGTGATGGGCCGTCGCCGCATGCTGGTGTGTCGCATCAGCGACAGCACCGGCTCCCTCACCCTGCGCTTCTTCAATTTCACCGCAGCCCAGAAGAACAGCCTGGCCCAGGGCCGCCTCATCCGTTGCTTCGGCGAGACCCGCCCGGGCAAGTTCGGTCTGGAGATGACCCACCCCGAATACAAGCTGCTCGGCGAGGAACAGGCCGGTCAGACCGAAGAGGCGCTCACCCCCGTCTATCCCGCCACCGAGGGGCTGCGTCAACTCACCCTGCGCAATCTCACCGATCAGGCTTTGCTATTGCTGGCGCAACACGGGGTAGAAGAGCTGCTACCCGCCGGTCTCTACCCGCAGCAGACGGATCTGGCTGCCGCCCTGCAACTGCTGCACAGGCCACCCCCCTCGGTCGCCCTGGATCAGCTCGACAGTGGTCAGCATCCGGCTCAGCGCCGTCTGGTACTCGAAGAGCTGCTGGCCCACAACCTGTCGATATTGAAAGTACGCGCCCAGGCCCAGACCCAGCGGGCCCACGCCCTGGCGCCAGCCCCCGAGCTGGTCAAGCAGCTGCTCGATGCCCTGCCCTTTAGCCCCACCGGTGCCCAGAGCCGGGTAGTGGCCGAGATAAGCCACGATCTGCAGCAAAGCCATCCCATGATGCGGCTGGTGCAAGGGGACGTGGGCTCGGGCAAGACGCTGGTTGCGGCCTTGGCGGCGCTACAGGCCATCGGCAGCGGTTGCCAGGTAGGCTTGATGGCGCCAACCGAGCTGCTGGCCGAGCAACACGCCATCAACTTCAATCACTGGCTGGCCCCTCTGGGTATCCAGGTCGGCTGGCTGGCCGGCAAGCAGAAGGGCAAGGCAAGGGAGGCTCAGCTCGCCGCCATTGCCGATGGCAGTGTGCGCATGATTGTCGGCACCCACGCCATCTTCCAGCAGCAGGTGGTATTCGAGCGCCTCGGGCTGGTCATCATAGATGAACAGCACAGATTCGGGGTGCACCAGCGCCTCGCCCTGCGCGAAAAAGGGGAGCGGGAGGGAGTGCATCCCCACCAGCTGATCATGACCGCCACCCCGATACCCCGCACCCTGGCCATGACCGCCTATGCCGACCTCGATACCTCCATCATCGACGAGCTGCCGCCGGGTCGTACCCCGATCACCACGGTCGCCCTGCCGGACAGCCGCCGTGGCGACGTGATTGATCGGGTCAAGCTCGCCTGCGAGGAGGGCAAGCAGGCCTACTGGGTCTGCACCCTGATCGAGGAGTCCGAGGTCCTCGAATGCCAGGCCGCCGAGGATACAGCCACCGAGTTGCAGACACTGCTGCCCGGCCTGCACATCGGTCTGGTACACGGCCGGATGCGTCCCGTCGAAAAACAGCGGGTCATGGAGGAGTTCAAGGCGGGCATATTGCAACTGCTGGTCGCCACCACTGTCATCGAGGTGGGGGTGGATGTACCCAATGCCAGCCTGATGATCATCGAGAACCCGGAGCGACTCGGGCTGGCCCAGCTTCATCAACTGCGGGGCCGGGTTGGCCGAGGATCGGTCGCCTCCCACTGCGTGCTGCTCTATCACGCCCCTCTCTCCAAGACGGCCCAGAGCCGGCTCGGGGTATTGCGGGAGACCAATGACGGCTTCCTCATCGCCCAGCGGGACCTCGAACTGCGCGGCCCCGGGGAGCTGCTAGGTACTCGCCAGACCGGACTGGCGGATCTCAAGATAGCCGATCTGGTGCGCGACCAATCGCTCATTCCCCAGGTGCAGAAGCTGGCTCGCTATCTGATGGATCAGCATCCGGGCCATGTCGAACCCCTGATCCGCCGCTGGCTAGGCCTGCGGGATCACTACTCCAATGCCTGAACCCGGAGAGCCCCACACCAGGGGCTCCCTCTGCTGCCACTTAATCTGATGCCAAGGAGGCTGTGACTCATGAATGCCTGGTTACGCGCCCTGCTCTACTTTCTCGCTTTCCTGTTGCTGTTCGTCTGGATGGGGTTGGGGCTGTTCGATGCCCAGCGCGCCAAGGATCCCATCGCCAACTGGCTCAGCCGCCAGACCGGTGAACCCGTTGCCATCGGCAAGCTGGTATTCAACCCGCTTCATCCCTACACCCTGCTGGCGGAGCAAGTTAGCTATGGCGAGGCAGTCAAGTTTGACAAGGTCTATATCGAGGTCGACAGCATAGACTGGCTCAGCCGGGATGTGCGCCTTGCCCATCTGGACCTGATCAAGCCCAGCATTCGCTGGCCACTGCCTAACCAGCTGCCAAGCCTGCCGCTGCGCTCCCTCATTGTGCAAGACAGCAAGATAGACGGCCTCAACCTCATCAGCGATGAACTCAAGCTGCAAGGGGCCAGCGCCACCCTGAGCAACTGGCAGCTGCTCAGCCCGGGCCAACCGGTGCTGGCGGATCTCTCACTCAACATCAACCGTCTGGAGACGCCCAAGCTGACCCTGACCCGCCTGGCACTGGCTGGCAAGCTGCAGGGCCAGGTAGTGACCACGGATCGACTGGTAACTCAGCTGTTTGATGGTGTCGCCGAGGCTGCCGTGGTGCTGGACTGGCCCGCCCGCAGTCTGCGCCTGCAGGATCTCAAGGCCAGGGGATTGCGCATCGAGCTGGCCGATCTTGGCGACCAACCCTGGCCCCTGCGCCGGGTCAGCCTGGATCGCGGTGACTTCCAGCATGTCAGTCTCAACTCCCTGACCGACGAATTTTCCCTCAATGACTTCAATGGCGAACTGAGCCAGTTCGAGTGGCAGGCAGGCACCTCGCCCAGCGGCCAACTGCTCGGTAGTCTGGGGGATGCGGGGCGTGGTTTGTTCCAACTGGAGAATATCGAGGGGCAGCTGAGCTTCTCCGGCCAGCAGATCAACGCCACCCTCAAGGGGGAAGGTTATGACGGCAGCTTCGACACCATGTTCAGCCTGGATCCCGAACGCCAGCAGCTGCGTCTGCGCCAGCTGACCCTGACCGGCATGGACATCAGCCTGCCACAGGGGTGGTGGCAAGCCTGGCAGACTGCGCGGCCGACCCGGCTCGAGATAAGCCAGCTTCATTTCGACAGGCTGAGGGTGCTCTCCTTCGATGATGCCCTGCCACTCTCCCTGAGCGGCTGGAACCTGAACCTGGAGCAGCTGGCCCTGGATGGCCGACACCCCCTGGCCCTGAACGAACAGGGGCTGCTCAACAGCGACTGGATAGAACTGGCCTGGGACGGCCTCTCGGCCCGCAACGGTCAGTTGGCCCTCAGCGCGACTCCCGGGCTCTGGCAGCTGAGCAAGCTCAGCAGCCAGCTGCCCGATGAGGGCAGCCTGACGGTCAGTGGCCAGTGGAGTACTCAGGCGCAACCCACCTCCAGCCTCACCCTCAAGGCAGTGCAGCTGGATCTGGAACAGTGGGGCAAGTTGCTCCACAGCCCGCTCTCGTTTGCTGGCAAGGCAGATCTCGACTTGAACCTGCAAGTCAGCTTGCCAGACTGGCGCACCAGCCTGAACGGCACCCTGAGTCTGGATGCCAGGGATCCCTTCTGGGACAAGGTGAAACTGGATCCCCTGCTCGATGAGTGGCTCGCTCAAGCCGCTCCCCCGGGCCTGAGCCAGGACGCGCTTTGGCAGGCCATGCAGGGGGGGGATACTCCCTTCTACCAGGGGGTGCTGGCCGCTAACATTCAAGGTGGCAAACTGCAACTGACCCGAGGCGGCGCCTCTACCATTACCCACTTGCTCGCCTTGAGCGGCGGTCTGGATCTGGGTAGCGAGCGATGGCAACTCGACGTAGGCGTCCTCAATCGAGAGGGGTGCGCCGAGCTCATCGGCCAATGGCGCGGACCGCTCGCGGCCCCCGAGCTCGCCTGGCAGTTCAGCGCAGGCAAGGCAAGCTGCGACTGGCAGGCTGGGGTCAGCTACCCCGCTCAGGGCCGCGACACGCCAATCCATCGCCCCCCGGCGCCCTCCCCCGGCAAACCGGCCGCGGCGGGCTCAAGTGACTGATCTTTGATGCCGACTCTTCTACCATGCCCATCAATACAAAGGCCTCCCTTGGGAGGCCTTTTGACGGCTGCAACGATGGTGGCGCGCTAACTGCGCTTGGACGGCTGCACCACATAGCGGCCGAGAAACTCGGCGGCGAGCTGGCTGCCGCTGAACAGTTTGATCTTGAGGCTGAACTTGGCTGATTTCCCCTCCCGCAGCGGTTGCAGCACGGCGGGCATCCCCTCACGGGCAACTCTGGCCTCCGGCTCCTTGGTGACGGGGCGGTAATACTTGATATCACCTTCCGCCAGCACGGTATCGCCGACCAGCCCCTCTTCCTTCAGCTGCAACCAGATCAGGCCCCAGCCCGCCAGCACGCACTGGCTGTAGATACTGCCGGCGAACATGGTGTCATGGACATTGAGATTGGCGGCCAGATTGGCCTTGAGATGGAAGGTCTGGCCATCATAGTGGGTGATGTGCACACCCATCTTTTCGCTGATGGGTATACCACGCGCCCAGCGGGTGGTGAGGTCCTGGCACCATTGGGGTCTGTATTCTATGGTCTGCAGCGGGCTCAGGGATTTGATCATTTGGCGGTGAGGAATACGACCGAAAGAGACCGGGCCCTCACCCACCTCAAGAAAACCACATCTGCGATAAAACTCTACCGCCTCCTGGCGGGCATTCATCACCAGCCGTTTGACCTTCTCTTCACAGGCAAGTTGTTCCAGATCCGCGACCATACGCATCCCCAATCCCTGACCACGGTACTCGGGCAGCATGGCCATGAAGCGGATCTGGGCCTCGTCTCCACCAACGAACAAGCGGCCCACGGCGATGGGCGTACCATCGGGGGCCAGCATCATGCGATGGATGGCGACTGAGTCATATTCGTCTCGCTCGGAACCAGGGGGGAAGTTGAAAGGCTTGCGCAGCAGTTCCCAGCGCAGCTTGTAGTAAACATCCAGCTCTGACTCTGTTTGAGGGGTTACCACCCGGTACATAGCTACATCCTTGAGTTACACTGGTCGAAAGCCATCTTGCCGTGCAATTTCATGGACTTCAATCTACAGACGTATCAGGCCGAACAGTTATTGCATCTGGGAGTCAGTCCGAGCCGCCGCATTTGCGTCCAGCAAAATAGCGATCATCGCTGGCTGGAGATAGATGGCGTGGTGCAATCCGCCATGGTGCGTGCCGCCCCGCAACGGCTCTGTCTCCCCCACCAGCAAGCCATCGCCGACCTGCTGCCGACGAAAGCCGAGCGCATACTTGAACTGGGCCTTGGTGGCGGCGATATCGGCCGCCACCTGCTGGCTCGCTGGCCAGAGGCACAACTCGACAGCGTGGATCTCGACGCCGAGGTGATAAGCCTCTATCGCGACTTCTTCATGACGACGGGAAGTGCGGAGCGCCAGTGCCTGCATCAGGCCGATGCCCTCGCTTTCCTGCTCGAACAGGGCGCTGACTACGATCTGGTCCTGGTGGATCTGTTCAGTCAGGACGGCAACCCGCCCCTTCTTTTCACTCCCCACTTCTATCAAGCCCTGGCGAGTCGACTGCGCGGTGAACTCATCATCAATCTGCTGCCCAGAACCGGGCGAGAGCTGGATCAGGTATTACTGTTGGTCGAACGCTGGATAGGCCAGACAGCGTTGAGAGGGGTGCCGGGTTGCATCAACCAGATAGTCCATGCCCGCAAGGCTTGAGCACCCGAGCCTACACCTGCAGCCAGAAGGTGACGGGGCCGTCGTTGAGCAGTGCCACCTTCATGTCCGCGGCGAACCGTCCGGTCTCGGTCCTTAGACCTGCGACTCTGGCTTGGTCGATAAAGTATTCATAGAGCCTCTTGGCCTCGTCTGACCTGGCGCCACCCGAGAAGCTGGGCCTCATCCCCTTGCCGGTGTCCGCCGCCAGGGTGAACTGGGATACGACCAGCAGGCTGCCACCCACCTGAGCAACATTGAGATTCATCTTGCCCTGCTCGTCACCGAAGATGCGATAGCCGCTCACCTTGTGCAGCAGCTTGTCGGCCTTGTCCTCATCATCACCTTGCTCGACCCCGAGCAATACCAGAAAGCCCTGATCTATGGCGCCAACGACCTCACCCTCAACGGTAACGCTGGCCTCGCTAACCCTTTGAATCAATGCAATCACCCGCGACTCCTTTGCCTGGTACAGGTTGAAATGAAACGACCGCCTCGGGGCGGTCATCCATGTTACCAACAACAGGCTGGCTCAGCCCAGCTCCTCAATCACCGGCTTCTCATACTCCCCGAGACAGGCAGTGGTCTCGGCGCCGAGCAGAACAACCAGCCAGCTCAGATAGACCCAGACAAAGAGAATGGGAATAGTGGCCAGGGCACCATAGATGGCCTGATAGGAGGGGAAGTTGGTGATGTAGAGCGCGAAGCCACGCTTGGCCAGCTCGAATAACACGGCGGCCACCATGGCGCCGACCAACGCGTGGGAGAGCCGAACCTTGCAGTTGGGTACCACAGTATAAATAAGCAAAAAACCAATGACGGAGAAGAGGAAGGGCAGACCCCGCAGCAGCCAGTAACCGACCCCGAACAGCGCCTCTCCCTGGAAGATACGCAGCGAAATGATGTAGGAGGAGACGGCAATGCTGGCCCCGATGAGCACAGGGCCCAGGGTCAGTATCATCCAGTACATGGCGAATGCCTGGCCGAGTGGCCTGCCTCGGGTGGATCGCCAGATGTAGTTGAGGTTCTTGTCGATGGCCGAGATCAACATCAGGGCCACCACCACCAACGCCCCTATCCCCACGGCGGTGGTGTTGGTGGCATTGGCTACGAAGCCATCTATGTACTGCTTGAGGGCATCCCCCGCCGTCGGCACGAAGTTGGCGTAGACGAACTGCTCCATCGCCTGCTTGAGCCCTTCAAACACCGGAAACGCAGACATCATGCCGAACACCACGGCTATCATGGGCACCAGGGAGAGCAGAGTGACATAAGCAAGATAGCCTGCGGTGACCGTCAGCCTGTCTTGTTGAAAACGGCCCCAGACGAAGTGGGCGAAATGACGGCCATCGTGGCGCAAGAACGCAGAAGCGTGCGCCAGCTGCCGACGAAAGTGATGCTGCATATTAACTTCCTACGAGACAGATTCTGCCCCCTATTGTGTCAGACTCATCGCCAGATTGCCCGATCCCAGCAAAATGAGTCCTGTTTCCTGCCTCACTGCGCCGCCCCTTGTGGTTGCTTGCAGGATGGCCGCCACCTCAACATCACCAGCCGTCTTCTGAAGCCATCCCCGGCATTCGCCCATAAAAAAATCCGAACACCAGGGTGTTCGGATTTTTATTCATCCACCATCAAGCCAAGTTATCGGCCTGATGGGAGAGAGATCAGGCGCGACCGGAGCGCTTGCGATCCATCTCGGTCAACAGTTTCTTACGAACACGTATTGCCTTGGGAGTGATCTCGACCAATTCATCGTTGTCGATGAATTCGAGGGCCTGTTCCAGGGTCATGCGGATCGGCGGAGTCAGCACTTGAGCTTCATCGGTACCGGAGGCACGCATGTTGGTCAGCTGCTTGCCCTTCAGGCAGTTCACTGTCAGATCGTTGGAACGGGAGTGAATACCGATCACCTGGCCTTCGTACACTTCGGTAGCGTGACCGATAAACAGACGACCGCGGTCTTGCAGACCAAACAGGGCGAAGGTCAGGGCCTTGCCGGTTGCGTTGGAGATCAGCACGCCATTCTGACGCTCGCCGATGCTGCCACCCTTGTGCGGACCGTAATGGTCGAAGGTGTGGTACAGCAGACCGGTACCGGAAGTCATGGTCAGGAACTCGGTCTGGAAACCGATCAGGCCACGGCTCGGGATCATGAAGTCAAGACGGACACGACCCTTGCCATCCGGAGTCATGTTGGTCATCTCGCCTTTACGCAGGCCGAGCTGCTCCATGACAGAACCCTGGTGGGCTTCTTCCACGTCGACAGTCACAGTTTCAAACGGCTCGTGCAACACGCCATCCACGGTGCGCAGGATAACTTCCGGACGGGATACCGCCAGCTCGTAGCCTTCGCGACGCATGTTTTCGATCAGGATGGAAAGGTGCAGTTCACCACGGCCGGAAACGCGGAACTTGTCCGGATCTTCGGTCTCTTCCACGCGCAGGGCCACGTTGTGGACCAGCTCCTGGTTCAGACGCTCCATGATGTTGCGGGAGGTCACGAACTTGCCTTCTTTACCGGCGAACGGTGAGGTGTTGACCTGGAAGGTCATGTTCACGGTCGGCTCGTCGACGGAGAGTGCCGGCAGGGCTTCAACAGCATTGTTGTCACAGATGGTGTCGGAGATTTTCAGCTCGCCCAGACCGGTGATGGCAATGATGTCGCCCGCTTGCGCGTCAACAACTTCGGTACGGGACAGACCCAGGTAGCCAAGTACCTGACCGACTTTGCCGGTACGGGTCTTGCCGTTGGCACCAACGACGGTGACTTGCTGGTTGGTTTTGACGCGACCACGGCTGATACGGCCGATACCGATGACACCCACGTAGGAGTTGTAGTCCAGCTGGGAGATCTGCATCTGGAAGGCACCGGCAGGGTCACCCTTCGGCTGCTCTACGTTGTCAACGATGGCCTGGAACAGGGGTTCCATGTTGTCGGACTCAACGTTTTGGTCCATGGTGGCCCAACCGTTCAGTGCAGAGGCGTAGACAACTTTGAAGTCCAGCTGCTCATCGGTGGCACCCAGGTTGTCGAACAGATCGAAGACCTGATCCATTACCCAGTCAGGACGAGCACCCGGACGGTCAATCTTGTTGATGACGACGATCGGCTTTAGACCCTGGGCGAATGCTTTTTGGGTGACGAAACGGGTTTGCGGCATAGGGCCGTCAACGGCATCCACCAGCAGCAACACGGAGTCAACCATGGACATGACACGCTCTACTTCACCACCGAAGTCGGCGTGACCCGGAGTATCAACGATGTTGATGCGGTAGTCTTTCCAACGGATTGCAGTGTTCTTGGCGAGAATGGTAATACCACGTTCTTTTTCCAGATCGTTGGAATCCATCAGACGCTCTTGACCATCAGTGGTACGGTCGAGGGTTCCAGACTGCTGCAGCAGCTTATCAACCAGGGTAGTTTTGCCGTGGTCTACGTGCGCAATAATCGCAATATTGCGTAAATTCTCTAACATTCTCGCCTCAATCACCGGGTAAAATTGGGCGCTAATTGTACTCTCGCCTTTGTGATCTGCCTAGCAGAATCGCAGTAGATTCACGCACGGCAATGGATCTGGATCATAGACCCGAGCCACCAAGCCTGTTTAGATGGGGATCCTGCCCTCTTGCACTTGTTTGGCGCACCAAAACGATCCCCAATAGCACCAAGTTGGTGCAATATGGCGCAGAACCAGCAGATTTTGGGACGCCAAGATGCGGCAACTGCCCTGAAATCATGCTGTCACAAACTTGGCACGATACTCGCTTATGTGAAATCGATGACGAATTCACCCAAAGAGTTTTAACACCGGAGGTTACTTAGCATGTCAGCTCAGAACGTAATGGCCTTGATCCAGGAACATGAAGTCAAGTTTGTCGACCTGCGCTTTACCGACACCAAGGGTAAAGAGCAGCACGTTTCCATTCCTTCCCACCAGGTCAACGAAGAGTTCTTCGAAGACGGCAAAATGTTCGATGGTTCCTCCATCGGCGGCTGGAAAGGCATTAACGAGTCTGACATGGTGCTGATGCCGGATGCGGCCTCCGCCAAGCTGGATCCGTTCACCGAAGAGACCACTCTGAACATCGTCTGTGACATCCTGGAACCGGCCACCATGCAAGGCTACGATCGCGACCCGCGCTCCATCGCCAAGCGTGCCGAAGACTTCCTGAAGTCCAGCGGCATTGCCGATACCGTCCTGTTTGGACCGGAACCCGAATTCTTCATGTTCGACAACATCACCTTCTCGAACACCATGGGCCACAGCTTCGTCAAGATCGAATCCGAAGAAGCCGCCTGGAACTCAGGCACCGCCTACGAGCACGGCAACAAGGGGCACCGTCCCTTCGTCAAGGGTGGTTACTTCCCGGTTGCACCGGTTGACTCCTCCCAGGACATCCGCGCCGCCATGTGTCTGGTGCTGGAAGAGATGGGCCAGGTCGTCGAAGCGCACCACCACGAGGTGGCTACCGCCGGTCAGAACGAGATCGCCACTCGCTTCAATACCCTCACCCTGAAGGCTGATGAAGTCCAGGTGCTGAAGTACGTGATCCACAACGTGGCCCACGCCTACAACAAGACTGTTACCTTCATGCCAAAACCCATGTTCGGTGACAACGGCTCCGGCATGCACTGCCACCAGTCCCTGGCCAAAGATGGCGTCAACCTGTTCGCTGGCGACTTGTATGGCGGCTTGTCCGAGATGGCCCTGCACTACATCGGCGGCATCATCAAGCACGCCAAGGCCATCAACGCCTTCGCCAACCCGACCACCAACTCCTACAAGCGTCTGGTACCAGGCTACGAAGCGCCGGTCATGCTGGCTTACTCTGCCCGCAACCGTTCCGCTTCCATCCGTATCCCAGTCGTACCGAGCCCGAAAGCCCGCCGTATCGAAGTGCGCTTCCCGGATCCGGCCGCCAACCCTTACCTGGCCTTCGCAGCTCAGCTGATGGCCGGTCTGGACGGTATCATCAACAAGATCCACCCGGGCGATGCCATGGACAAGAACTTGTATGATCTGCCGCCGGAAGAAGCAGCAGAAGTGCCGACCGTTGCCGGCTCTCTGGACGAAGCCCTGGCTGGTCTAGACGCGGACCGCGAGTTCCTGACCCGCGGCGGCGTGTTCAGCGACGACTTCATCAACTCCTACCTGGAGCTGAAGCAGCATGAAGTGGACCGCGTACGCATGACCCCGCACCCGCTGGAGTTCGAACTGTACTACTCTGTCTAACAGATACAGTCAGAACCCAATGCATACAAAACCCGCCTCATGGCGGGTTTTTTCTCTGATAGGCTTTAAGCGGGGTCCCACCAAGGAGAGATGGATGAGAATGAGCCGCTATGCCGGGTTCTTGCTGCTGGTCTGCCTGAGCGCCCAGGGTGCCAAGATCTACTCCTGGATCGACAATCGGGGGATCACTCACTACACCAGTGCCCCTCCCGCCGGCCAGCAAACCCAGGAGATCGATCTGCGAGTCGCGCCTCTGGTTGGCACAACCACCCACTCGGTACAGGTCGATAATTACAACCACCTCATTGGCGCCGATATCAAGCAGGCCGAACTAACCATCTCCCTGCTCTCCCCCGAACCAGACAGCACCCTGCGCGACAACACCGGCAACATAGTGTTCGAAGCCCAGGTCACCCCCGCCCCGCCGACCCAATACGACTTACGCCTGTTGCTCGATGGCAAGGAGCAGGGCCGGGCTCACAACACGCTGATGATCCGCCTAGAAAATCTGGATCGGGGCACCCATAGGGTGCAGCTCGAGCTACTGGCAAAAGACGGTACGATCCTTGCTAAATCAGATGTTGTGACTTTCTATCTGCACAGAACCAGAGCCAATCAGGCAGCCAACCCGGGCCCTGCGCCTCATAAAGGGTGATCCTCTGCACCTATGCGGGTAGACTGAATGCACTATATTGGTGCATTGCCGGTATGTAGCACCGTTTTAGGGAGAAACCTGTGCCAGTCCGCTCGGATCAAGCCAAGACATTACTCGACAACCTGCTGACCGCCGTCATTCTGATGGACGAGCGCCTCTGCATTCAGCACGTCAATCCTGCGGCTGAGCAGTTGCTCTCCCTCAGTCAACGCCGGCTGATCGGGCTGGAACTGCCCCATCTGCTGGAGCACATCTCCCTCGACTTGCAACGCTTTCGCCAATGCCTCATCTCGGGGCAAGGCTTCACCGACAGTGAAGTGACGCTCGTCGTGGAAGGAGAGCCCCGCCTGGTCGAACTCAGTGCCAGCCCCCTGGCCGACCATGAGCAGCGCTTGATAGTGGTTGAGCTGCGCAAGATCGATCAGCAGAAGAAGATCAGTCAGGAGTTGCAGCAGCATGCCCAACAACAGGCGGCCAGGGAGTTGGTGCGCGGTTTGGCCCACGAGATCAAAAATCCGCTCGGGGGACTGCGGGGGGCCGCCCAATTGCTGCAAAAGGAGCTGCCAGACCCTGCCTTGCGCGAATATACCGGCATCATCATCGAGCAGGCTGACAGGTTGCGCTTGCTGGTCGATCGCCTGCTCGGCCCCCAGCGTCCCGGCCGCCATCAGGTTCACAACGTCCACTCGGTACTGGAACAGGTACGTCGTCTGGTGGAGTTGGAGCTGCCCGGCGGGATCCGCATAGAACGGGACTATGACCCCAGCATTCCTGAATTCGAGATGGAACCTGATCAGCTGCAACAGGCCTTCCTCAACATAGTGCGCAACGCCGCCGAAGCACTGGTCAGCCAGACGGGCCTCATCAGCCTGCGTACCCGCACCGTGTTCCAGATCACTATCCACGGCCAGCGTTACCGGCTCGCCGCCGAGATCAAGATCATCGACAACGGCCCCGGCATCCCGGATGCCATCCGTGACACTCTCTTCTACCCCATGATTACCGGCAAGGAGGGCGGCACGGGGCTCGGACTCTCCATCGCCCAGAACCTGATCGATCAGCACAAGGGCCGCATCGACTGCATCAGTTGGCCAGGGCATACCGAGTTCACCGTTTATCTACCGCTTCGCAAATAAGGGAACTTCATGACCGCAAAAGTATGGATCGTCGATGACGACAGTTCGATCCGCTGGGTGCTGGAGCGCACCCTGGGCAACGAGGGTTTCGAGTGCGAGAGTTTCGCCGATGGCGAGGCCCTGCTGCACTCCCTGGAAGCACGATCTCCCGATGTGATCCTGTCCGACATCCGCATGCCCGGCATCGATGGCCTCAGCCTGCTGGAACAGATCCATCGTCGTCAGGCGGACTTGCCCATCATTATCATGACCGCCCATTCGGATCTCGACAGTGCAGTCAACGCCTATCAGCGTGGCGCCTTCGAATACCTGCCCAAGCCGTTCGATATTGAAGAGGCGGTCACCCTGGTGCGCCGCGCAGAGAACCACCTCAAGGAGCAGCGCACCAAGCGCAAGACTCGGCCGCAGGATGCCGCCAGCAGCCCGGAGATCATCGGTGAAGCCCCCGCCATGCAGGAGGTGTTTCGCGCCATCGGCCGGCTGTCACGGTCCAGCATCTCGGTGTTGATCAACGGCCAGAGCGGCACCGGCAAGGAGCTGGTCGCCCATGCCCTGCATCGTCACAGCCCGCGTTCCCACAAGAATTTCATTGCCCTCAACATGGCAGCCATCCCGAAAGATCTGATCGAATCAGAGCTATTTGGCCATGAGAAAGGAGCCTTCACCGGGGCCAACAACATACGCCATGGCCGCTTCGAACAAGCGGATGGCGGCACCCTGTTTCTCGATGAAATAGGTGACATGCCACTGGATGTGCAGACCCGGCTGCTGCGGGTACTGGCCGATGGTCAGTTCTATCGGGTTGGCGGCCATCAGCCGGTACAGGTGGACGTGCGCATCATAGCCGCCACCCACCAGAACCTGGAGAAACGGGTCGCCGATGGCGAATTTCGGGAGGATCTGTTCCACCGCCTCAACGTCATCCGCATCCATATCCCGGCCCTCAAGGAGCGCCGTGAAGACATCCCCCAGCTGGCTCACCACTTCCTGCTGCGAGCCGCCAAGGAGCTCAACGTGGAGGCCAAGAGCCTGCACCCGGATACTCAAGTGTTCATCAGCCGACTGCCCTGGCCCGGCAACGTGCGTCAGCTGGAAAACGTCTGTCGCTGGCTGACCGTCATGGCCTCGGGACAGGAGGTATTGGTCGCCGATCTGCCCACCGAGCTGCTGACGCCGATCACCAGCGTCGCCGAACCGGGTCAACCCGCACTCGCCGGTGGCTGGCAGCAACAGCTGCGCGACTGGGTCGCCGCCAAGCTGGCTCTGGGTGAGATAGACATACTGGCCGACGCCATGCCGCAGTTCGAACGGATCATGCTGGAGACGGCGCTGGAGCATACCCATGGCCACAAGCAAGAGGCGGCGCGCCTGCTCGGCTGGGGCCGCAATACCCTCACTCGCAAACTCAAGGAGCTCGATTTTTCCTGAGTATCGGCCGGCCCCCAGCCACAAGGGGGCCCCGCCATTTACCAGTCTCATCCCCCTTGTCTACCCCATCCAGATCCCAACCACAACCATGCCAGCGCGCAACGGCTCCCATCCGGGCTGAACAACGGCACACATGAATGCGCCGTCTTTCTATGCCATTCGAAAGACGGCGCTAGATGTTGACGCGGGTCAGGCTGACGTCGGCCTTGGTGACTCACTGACAGGGTGGATGACCCTCAGCGATAAAACATAACCCTCATCCCGCCTGAAGGTTCAATACGCCTTGCTGCCCAGCAAGTGACCATCGATGGGCGACGGCAACCCGTACTGGGAGTACTTGCCATGAAACGCCTTGGTGGTCTGCTCGAGGTCGCCCTTGAATCTGGGATCCTGGGGCCGCGCCTGGCTATTGATATAGAGGGACACATTCCAGGCCTGCTGGTCGCTCAGACTGCCACCCCGAGAGAGCGGCATGTTGCTCTTGATGAAGGCGGCGGCCTTGTCGACACCGTGCATGCCAGCTCCCCAGTTGTAACTGTCTCTCCCCCACAGTGGCGGGAAGACGTAGCGCTCCGCCACCTTCTTGCCCTCCCCATCGGCGCCGTGGCAATCGGCGCAACGTGCACCATAGAGGGCCTGGCCTCGCTTGAAATCGGGCGTTTCCTTGGCAGCAGACTGGTTGGCGAAGTGGCTGGCGGCACGTTTTATCTGCTCGTCGCTGAGTTGATAAATGATGGGATTCATGAAGTCACTGACCCGCTTTCCGCTGCGAAATGCCTGCAACTGCTCGGTCAGGTAAGCCTCTGACTGCCCCCACAGATTGGGAATGTTCGGCTCCTTGGGTACACCGTTCAGGCCGTGGCAGGTAGCACAAATCCGAGGAACATCTTGAGTGGCTTGCTCCGCCAGGGCCGCCAGGGCCGCCAGGGGCAACAGACTGCTGCACAGCAACATGAGCGAGAGTGGTCTCTTTATCGGTACAGGATCCTTCCTGAAAATAACAATATCGTTATTAATGACATCTAAGGTCGCACTCTCCCATGGCAAGAGGCAGTCAGTCGGTCTGTGTCTCTTTGCGCCGCGCAGACATGAAAACGCCAGCCCGAGGGCTGGCGTTTTGACAACGGATGAGACCACTGACCTCACTGCGATATGGTGAGACCATCGCTGTCTGCACCCAGGCTCAACAGCTTGCCAGGGACAACCCGGCCACTGAGCAGGGCCTGGGCCAGCGGGTTTTCCACCTTCTGCTGGATAGCCCGCTTGAGGGGGCGCGCCCCGTAGACGGGGTCGAAACCGGCATGGACCAGCTTGGTCAGCAGTTCCTCGCTCACCTCCACCTCGAAGCCCTGGGACTCCAGACGACCCATCAGGCTCTTGAGCTGGATGCGGGCGATGGACTTGATATGATCCTCGCCGAGCGGGTGGAACACCACCGTCTCGTCGATCCGGTTGATGAACTCCGGCCGGAAGCTGCGGGTGAGCAACTCCATCAGCAGGGCTTTCATCTCCTCGTAATCCTTCTCGGCATAGTGCTCCTGGATCAGATCCGAGCCGAGGTTGGAGGTCATGATGACCACGGTATTGCGGAAATCGACGGTACGACCCTGACCATCGGTCAGGCGACCATCGTCCAGCACCTGCAACAGGATGTTGAATACATCCGGATGCGCCTTCTCCACCTCGTCGAGCAGGATCACCGAGTAGGGACGACGGCGTACCGCCTCGGTCAGATAACCGCCCTCCTCGTAACCCACATAGCCAGGGGGCGCCCCCACCAGCCGGGCCACACTGTGCTTCTCCATGAACTCGGACATGTCGATGCGCACCATGGCGTCCTGGGTGTCGAACAGGAACTCGGCCAGCGCCTTGCACAGCTCGGTCTTGCCCACCCCGGTCGGCCCCAGGAACAGGAAGGAGCCGATGGGGCGATTGGGATCGGACAGCCCGGCACGGGAGCGACGGATGGCGTTGGAGACGGCTTCCACCGCCTCCTCCTGGCCGATCACCCGGCTATGCAGCTTATCCTCCATCCGCAGCAGCTTGTCGCGCTCCCCTTCGAGCATCCGCGCCACCGGGATCCCGGTCCAGCGCGCCAGCACATCGGCGATCTCCACGTCGGTGACGCGATTGCGCAGCAAGCTGGTCTCCTGCATCTCGGCCTGGGTGGCGAGATCGAGCTGCTTTTCAAGCTCGGGAATGCGGCCATATTGCAGCTCTGACATCCGGGCCAAGTCACCGGCGCGACGGGCCACCTCGAGATCCTGACGGGCCTGCTCCAGCGCCGCCTTGATATGCTGAGTACCGGCCAACGCCGCTTTTTCGGCCTTCCATATCTCTTCCAGCTCGTTGTATTCGCGCTCTTTCTCGGTCAGCTCCTGACTGAGCAACTCCAACCGCTTGCGACTGGCATCATCATCCTCCTTGAGCAACGCCTGCTGCTCGAGTTTGAGCTGGATGATGCGCCGCTCCAGCCTGTCCAGGGATTCTGGCTTGGAGTCGATCTGCAGGCGGATGCTGGCCGCGGCCTCGTCGATGAGATCGATGGCCTTGTCAGGCAGCTGGCGATCGGCGATATAGCGGTGCGACAACTGGGCCGCCGCGACGATGGCCGGATCCGTGATCTGCACATGGTGGTGCAGCTCGTAACGCTCTTTCAGACCGCGCAGGATGGCGATGGTGTCCTCCACCGAGGGTTCCTCCACCAGCACCTTCTGGAAGCGGCGCTCCAGGGCGGCATCTTTCTCCACATACTGACGGTACTCATCCAGGGTGGTTGCACCGACGCAGTGCAGCTCCCCCCGCGCCAGAGCGGGTTTAAGCATGTTGCCCGCATCCATGGCCCCTTCGCCCTTGCCGGCGCCGACCATAGTGTGCAACTCGTCGACGAAGAGGATGACGTTGCCCTCCTCCTTGGCGAGGTCGCTCAGCACCGCCTTGAGCCGCTCTTCGAACTCACCGCGATACTTGGCACCTGCTACCAGCGCCCCCATGTCGAGCGACAGCACACGCTTGTTCTTGAGCCCTTCCGGCACCTCACCGTTGATGATGCGCTGAGCCAGCCCCTCGACGATGGCGGTCTTACCGACACCGGGGGCGCCGATCAGTACGGGGTTGTTCTTGGTGCGGCGTTGCAGCACCTGGATGGTGCGGCGGATCTCTTCGTCCCGCCCGATCACGGGGTCAAGCTTGCCTATCTCGGCACGCTCGGTGAGATCGATGGTGTACTTCTCCAGCGCCTGGCGATTCTCCTCGGCGTTGGCATCATCTATCTTCTTGCCGCCGCGCACCTTGTCGATGGCCTGTTCAAGCTTCTCCTTGGTCAGCCCTTGGCTGCGCAGCAGCTCACCGAGGTTGCCCTTCTCATCGAGGGCAGCCAGCAGGAAGAGTTCAGACGAGATGAACTGATCCTTACGTTGCTGGGCCAGCTTGTCGCAGACATTGAGCAGGCGACCCAGGCCGCTGGAGAGCTGAACGTCACCTTCGACACCGCTCACTTTGGGCAGGCGATCAAGCTCTTCGCCGAGGCGTGAGCGCAGGGCATTGATGTCAATCCCGCACAGCGTCAGCAAGGGACGACTAGACCCACCATCCTGATTGACCAGCGCGGTCATCAGATGGACGGGTTCGATAAATTGGTGATCACGACCCAGTGCGAGGGACTGGGCATCGGAAATAGCGACTTGGAATTTACTGGTCAGGCGATCGAGGCGCATTGCACTCCTCCCTTTGAAACAGACGCCGCCATGGCGGCAACAACAGAACTTTCTGATAAGGAAGATGAGGTCTGCGGCCACGATTTCAAGGGGAGAGGTTGTTTATTTTTTCCCCACCCCGGGTGCCAAGGCAGACCCGCCCCCTCGGCAGGGAGCGGGCCTGAACACGACGCCAGCCAGATCAGCGATGCCATGGAGCCGGTTTGACCCTCGCGGCGCCAGGAGTAAACGCGCTCACTGATGGCGGTGGGCGCCCTAAGCGTCACCCAGCCAGATCAGCGAGGCCATGCGGCCGGTTTGGCCATCACGGCGATAGGAGTAAAACCGTTCACTGTCACTGAAGGTGCAGTGCTCACCCCCATAGACGGCCTTCACACCGGCGCGGGCCAAGCGTAGCCGGGCCAGCTGGTAGATATCAGCCAGCCATTTCCCGTCGTTGGCGGATGGCATGAACGCGACAACCGCCTGGGCCTGCTGCGCCATGAAGGCATCCCGCACCTCGCTCCCCACCTCAAAGGCACTGGGCCCTATGGCCGGGCCCAGCCAGGCGAGTATCTCGGCCGGATCGCAGTTCATCCCTTTGATGCTGGCCTCCAGTACGCCCCCCTGCTCATTGCCTAATAAGCCACGCCAGCCAGCATGAGCGGCCGCCACCACAGTACCGGCCCTGTCGCACAGCAGCACAGGCAGACAGTCCGCCGTCATGACGATACAGGCCAACCCGGCGTCATGGGCGCAGGCGGCGTCGGCATCCGGCACAATATCGTATTGATTGCTGACCTGATGGACGGCGGTGCCATGCACCTGATTGAGCCAGTTGAGCCGACCCGGAATACCCATTTCCTGCTGCAAGCGAGCACGGTTTGCATCGACCAGCAGAGTCTCATCCCCGACATGACTCCCCAGATTGAGACCGGCAAAAACCCCTTGGCTGACCCCGCCATCCCGGGTGGTGGAAAAGGCCCGGACCCTCGGCGGGGCAGGCCAGTTCGGTATTATCGTCTCCATAACTGACTCCTTATGAATCATGCAAAAATGCCATAAAAAACGGGGCACCCACTGGATACCCCGCCCTTAACACTCCCCTGGCCCAGCCCGTATCAACCGGCTGGGCCGCCGACGCTTAGCCCCAGATCAGATCATCTGGGTTGGCCAAGGTATCGGCACGCATAGCCTCCATCAGCTCCACCATGTCCTGAGGAGTGGAGGAGTGCCACTGCATGACCTCGCCCGTGATGGGGTGAGCCAGTTGCAGCATGGTGGCATGCAAGGCCTGACGGTGGAAGCCGCGCAGCGCAGCAGTCAGCTCAGGCGTACCGTTACGCAGCAGACGCATGCGGCCACCATAGGCGGGATCGCCAACCAGAGGGTGCTTGATGTGCGCCATGTGTACCCGGATCTGGTGAGTACGACCGGTTTCCAGTCGCAGTCGCAGGCGGGTGTGGCCACGAAACTTCTCATGCACCCGGTAGTGGGTCACGGACTCACGGCCATTGGGAATGACTGCCATGTGGGTACGCTGGGTCGGATGACGACCTATGGGCGCATCCACGGTACCGCCCGCGGTCATGTGCCCTATGGCCACCGCTTCATATTCACGGGTGATCTGGCGGGCCTGCAGCGCCTCCACCAGATGAGTCTGCGCCGGGATCGTCTTGGCAATGACCATGAGGCCAGTGGTGTCCTTGTCCAGACGGTGAACAATGCCGGCGCGGGGCACTTCGGCTATGTCGGGATAGAGGTGCAGCAGGGCGTTGAGCACTGTGCCGTCCGGCGTGCCAGCCCCCGGATGAACTACCAGACCTGCCGGCTTGTCGATCACCAGAATATGCTCATCTTCGAACACGATGTTGAGCGCTATATTCTGGGCATCCCAGCGGGTGTCGTCTGCCAGTTCGACCGTGACATGGACCTGCTGCCCCGAGATGACTTTCTCACGCGGGGTGTTGGCAACCTGACCATCCAGGGTCACTCGGTCTTGCAGGATCCACTCCTTGATCCGGGTACGGGAGTAGTCGGGAAATATTTCTGCCAGAGCCTGATCGAGTCGCTGCCCGAATTGGTGATCCTGGAATTCGCCTGTCAATTCAATATGCTGGCTCATGTATGGTCTCTTGAGCGGGGGTTTCAATTCGAAATAATCCGGCTATTCTAGCTTTTCTTTTAGCCAAGCATAACGGATACTTTGCCAATTTCGTGGAAATGGACCGGATGTTGTTGATGGGAAAGAAGTCTCACCTGCTGATGTCACTCGCCTTGGTCGCTACCCTGATCACTGGCTGTTCCAGCACCAAACCCAAGGTACCCGACGAACCGCCGGAGACCCTGTACCAGAAAGCACGCCTCAAGCTGGATGCCGGTAACTATGTGAATGCTATCGAGTTATTGGAAGCATTAGACTCTCGTTACCCCTTTGGCGCTTACTCTAATCAAGTGCAACTCGACCTCATCTATGCCTATTACAAGCAGGATGATACCGCCCAGGCGACCGCCAATATCGACCGCTTTATCCGCCTCAATCCGGCGCACAAAAATATAGATTACGTTTTCTATATGCGTGGCCTAACCAACATGGCGGGCGATTACAATTTCTTCCAGGATCAGCTCGGCATAGCCCGGGATGACAAAGACCCCTCCTACGCCCGTCAAGCGTTCCAGGATTTCAAGACACTGCTGCAGAACTACCCGAACAGCAGCTACGCTGCCGATGCCCGGGCGCGCATGATAGGTCTGAAAAACCGCCTCGCTCGCTACGACCTGAGCGTGGCCAAGTATTATGTGAAACGCGATGCGCTGGTTGCGGCCGCCAACCGCGCCAAGCAGGTAGTTGAGACCTACCCGGATACGCCGGAGACCGAAGAGGCGCTGGAGATCATGATCGAGTCCTACGACACCCTCAAGATGCCAACCCTGGCCCAGCACGCCCGTGAGGTGCTCGGCAAGAACTACCCGGAAAACCGGCACGCCAAGAGCTGATAGTCACTCTTCCAACAAAAACCGATGGCCCAGGCCATCGGTTTTTTTTCGCCCGTCGGGTCTCGGGCGACCCAACGTGGCCCTGCAAAAGCCGATCAGGCAAACAGCTGATGCTCGGCTCACAACAGGGTCAGTTGCGCTGCTTGGCCCGCATGATGTTGATGATCTCTATATCGGTATCCAGCATACCCTTCTTGGAGAGCTGGCCCAGGTTGGCAATGGTCTGATCCACGTCATCCGAGACGATACCCTCACTCTGGGGCACTCGCAGGTTGTTGATCGCCATCAGGGAGGATTTGACCGCCGCTGAGGTAGAGGTCGACACCTTCATGGAGCAGGCACTGCCCGCGCCGTCGCAGATGATGCCGGAAACATCGCCAATCATGTTATTGATACAGTGGCTTATCTGTTCGAACTTGCCCCCCAGCAACCAGGTGATGGCGGCACCCGCCCCCATGGCAGCCGTGCTGGCAGCACACAGGGCAGAGAGCTTGTTCTGATACGTCTTGATGTAGATGGCCACCAGGTGGCTCATCACCAGCGCCCGGATCAGCTGCTCCTCGCTCGATGCGAGGAAGCGGGCGGCGGCGACTACCGGCATGGTGGCGGCGATGCCCTGGTTGCCCGAGCCCGAATTGGACATGGCGGGCAGCATGGCGCCGTCCATGCGCGCATCCGATGCAGCAGAGGAGAGTCGCATGGCCAGCGTCATCAGATCGTCGGAGAGTAACTTGCGCTCCACCTGATCGGTTAGCATCTTGCCGATACTCAGGCCATAACCCTGCAACCCTTCGTCAGCCAGGGCCTGGTTCATGCTGGCCGCCTCGCCAATGAAGGTGATATCGGCCAATGGCACGTCGAGAGAGAACTCGACTATCGCCTTCAGGGTCAGGGCGGGTCTGGTCGATTTGGCTGGCTGGATCTGCACCCCGGGGGCACTGGCTTGCTCCATCAGAACCTCGCCATCCTTCTCCATCAGCACGATGCGCGTGTGATCCGTGCAGATCACTACCCGGGCACTGTGACCATCAGCCTCCGCCAGCACCTCGGCGTAGAGCACATCAGGCACATCCTTCACATCGACCTTGATGAGGGGCAGCAGCGCCTTGGCTTGCTCCACCTGCGCCGGGGTGAGGGCCTTGAGCACTTCCAGCCCCCCATCGGGGTTGCCCCCCGTGATCCCCACAGCCGCAGCCACAGGCAGGCCTATCATGCCGGTGCCGGGCACACCGACCCCCATGCCGTTCTTGAACAGATTACCACTGACCCAGACGCTCAGCCGCTGCGGCGGCTGGCCCAGCAGGCGGCGGCAGTTGGCGGCAGCCAAGGCCACCGACATGGGTTCGGTACAACCCAGGGCCGGCACGACCTCACGCTTGAGCAGGGCAATAAACTCGATCCATTGTGGCTTCATCTGCAAATGCTCCATGGTCTGGCGCGGCGCCTCTTCTATTTCTGTGAATACTAATTATTGCGGGGAAACTAAAATTTAGTTGATAAACCCCGACGTGATGGCAGGCATTATGCCCGACTTTTGAACGATTGCCACAGCCAAGCCCGGGGAATAGTGGCGGGTTAGCGTTGCAAAAACAGGCGTGAGGGCCGAGTGGCTATCAAGCCTCGCAACCCACGTTGACAAGGCCATCATGGCCGCACCGCCGCGAATCTGCCAACCCACAAGCCGATTAAACCAAGGCGGAGCAGGATCCGACATCGCAAGAAAGCCAGACAGCAGGCACAGAAAGGGGGCCTTGGCCCCCCTTGAATACTGCTATGACGTTGAGGATCAGAGTGCCTTGAGGATAGCCTCGACGCTGGCCTTGGCATCGCCAAACAGCATCTGGGTATTGTCCTTGAAGAACAGCGGATTCTGGACACCGGCATAGCCCGTGTTCATGGAGCGCTTGAAGCCGATGACGTTCTGCGCTTTCCACACTTCCAGTACCGGCATACCGGCGATGGGGCTGCCCGGATCTTCCATGGCGGCCGGGTTGACGGTGTCGTTGGCACCAATCACCAGCACCACATCGGTGTCGTTGAAGTCGTCATTGATCTCGTCCATTTCCAGCACGATATCATAGGGGACCTTGGCTTCCGCCAGCAGCACGTTCATGTGGCCTGGCAGACGACCGGCAACCGGGTGGATACCGAAGCGCACTTTGACGCCACGATCCCGCAGCTTCTGAGTGATCTCGGCCACCGGATACTGCGCCTGTGCCACCGCCATGCCGTAGCCCGGGGTGATGATGACGGAGCTGGCATTTTTCAGCATGTCAGCCACGTCCTCGGCGTTGGTCTCACGGTATTCGCCCATCTCCTGGTCAGCTGTGGATGCCACGCCGTCGGAGCCGAAGCCACCGGCGATCACTGAGATGAAGGAGCGGTTCATCGCCTTGCACATGATGTAAGAGAGGATGGCACCGGAGGAGCCCACCAGGGCACCCACCACGATCAGCAGGTCGTTGGAGAGCATGAAGCCCGCCGCCGCCGCCGCCCAACCGGAGTAGGAGTTGAGCATGGAGACCACGACCGGCATGTCGGCGCCACCGATGGAGGCCACCAGATGCCAGCCGAACGCGAAGGCGATCAGAGTCATCAGCACCACCGCCATAGTGGAACCACCGGCGTTGACGAAGTGCACCATCAGCGCCAGCGAAACCAGCACGGCCAGCAGGTTCAGCTTGTGGCGGTGTGGCAGCATCAGCGGCTTGGAGGAGATGAGGCCACGCAGTTTGCCGAACGCCACTATGGAACCGGTGAAGGTCACGGCACCGATGAAGATACCGAGGAAGACTTCCACCAGGTGGATATTCAGCATGGCGCCGGTGAGGTGCTCAGCCTGAGCGGCACTGGCCGCCTGCTCGAACGCCGCCCGGGCCGCGGCCAGGGTCGCATCCAGGTTGGAGCCGACAGAGACCACAACGGCTGCCGGAGCGGATGGATGCAGATCGATGAAACTGTTGAAGCCCACCAATACCGCCGCCATACCGACGAAGCTGTGCAGCACGGCCACCAGCTCGGGCATCTCGGTCATCTCGACCTTGAGTGCCAGACGCACGCCGATGGCGCCGCCGATGACCATGGCCAGGATGATCCAGTGCACACCACTGGTTTCCGGGTTGAGTACGGTGGCGACGAGGGCAATGGCCATCCCCGCGATACCGAACAGGTTGCCATGCTTGGCCGTTTCTTGCTTCGACAGTCCGGCGAGACTGAGGATGAAGAGCACGGCGGCAACGATATAGGATGCTGTTACCAGTCCTTGAGACACGTTAAACCCCCTTAATCCTTACGGAACATCTTCAGCATGCGCTGAGTCACGGTGAAGCCACCGAAGATGTTGATACTGGCAATCAGCACGGCGACAAACGAGAGCGCGGTGACGAGTGTCGAACCCTGACCAATCTGCAGCAAGGCGCCGACCACGATAATGCCGGAGATGGCATTGGTGACCGACATCAGCGGCGTGTGCAAGGAGTGAGATACGTTCCACACCACGTAGTAACCGACCACACAGGCCAGGATGAATACGGTAAAGTGGGACAAGAAGGCGGCGGGTGCCACGGATGCTACCCAACCGAAGGCGGCGATGCCAAGAGCACCAAACACGAACTTCTTGTTGGATGGCTTTTTGGCTTCAGCTTTCTTGAGCGGAGCGGCGGCCGGTTTTTGCGGCGTGGCAGAGACGGCGATGGCGGGCGGCGGGAAGGTCACTTCACCGGCCTGGATCACTGTCATGTTGCGCTGAACCACGTCTTCGAAGTCGATGGCAACCTGGCCGTCCTTCTCCTTGCACATCAGCTTCATCAGGTTGACCAGGTTGGTACCGTAGAGCTGGGAGGATTGGGCAGGCAGGCGGCCGGGCAGGTCGGTGTAACCTATTACCTTGACGCCGTTGGGGGTCACGAACAGCTCGGTCGGCTTGGTGTATTCACAGTTGCCACCGGTTGCCGCAGCCAAGTCCACAATGACGGAGCCCGGCTTCATGCTGTCAACCATCTCCTTGGTGATCAGCTTCGGAGCCGGACGACCCGGGATCAGGGCTGTGGTGATGATGATGTCCACTTCCTTGGCCTGCTGGGCAAACAGCTCCATCTCGGCCTTGATGAACTCATCGGACATCACCTTGGCGTAACCGTCGCTTGAGGCACCATCTTCACCGCCGAAGTCCAGCTTGAGGAACTCCCCACCCATGGATTCGATCTGTTCGGCCACTTCCAGACGGGTATCAAAGGCGCGCACTATGGCGCCCAGGGAGCCGGCTGTACCGATGGCAGCCAAACCGGCCACACCGGCACCGATCACCAATACCTTGGCGGGTGGAACCTTGCCGGCGGCGGTGATCTGGCCGGTGAAGAAGCGACCAAACTGGTGCGCGGCTTCGACCACGGCGCGATAACCGCCGATATTCGCCATGGAAGAGAGGGCGTCAAGGGACTGGGCACGGGAGATCCGCGGCACCATGTCCATCGCCATCACATTGATGTTGCGCTCGGACAGCTTCTTGACCAGCTCGGGGTTTTGGGCTGGCCAGATGAAGCTCACCAGGGTGGCGCCATCTTTAATTTCGGCGATCTCGGCATCGGTCGGCGCATTGACCTTGAAGATAAGGTCGGCTTGCCAGACGCTCGGCACCACGCTGGCACCGGCAGCCTCGAAGGCGGCATCATCGAAGCTGGCCAGCTGACCTGCGCCAGTCTCGACCGCAACTTCGAAGCCGAGCTTTTTCAGCTGCTCAACGGTGGCCGGGGTCGCTGCGACCCGGGTCTCACCGGCGAGACTCTCTCTCGGTATTCCAATCTGCATGACTATTCCCTGATGGTTAATAAATAATCGCGTTCTAGTGTCTCATCTCTCGCGAAACAAGGCGCGGCCAAATTGCAGGCCAAGGACTCTTTGTTATGAAAATCAGCAGGCTCTTCCGCAACCTCCTGTCATGGTCAGGCCCCCACTTTTCAGGTGCGAATGTGATTAGTATCAAATTTTGGAGTTTTATTACAACCGCCTTACTCCGACGGTAGGAACAGATTTCATCCTACCCCGAGTAGCGATTAAAAAAAACAAACCAAATTAGCCACTTATAACAGTAAAAAAGACCATTAAAAGTGATCCAACCAGTCAAAAAAAATGTTTTGCCCTGTCTCTAACTTAGAGCAATTTGTTCCAACAAAAACCGCGGCTCGACCCCTGCTGGCCACCAAGGGCCCAAAAACAACAATTATGCAACAGGAACCGATACCGGAACCCCATGTTGCGCCTCATCCCATCTGGCGCCAAATTGATTCTTGCGGTCGGGACCATCGCAAGATCCCATCGCGGATACAGGCTCTGGGTTGCATAACCCGCCATGCCGCCAGACTTCGGATCCCGAGCCCCTGCTGGCCAGCACCTGCCGACATGGAAAGGGCTGCCATCGGCAGCCCTTTTTGCATCTTTTTACCGCATCACTCAGAGCTTGAAGCGTCCCAGCTCCTGGGCCAGCCGCTCGGTCAGCGACTTGAGCTCGGCGGCCTGGGCCGCCTCTTCGCCCGCCTGCTCGGCCAGCTCCTGAGAAACGTGGCGGATATTCTCGATATTACGGCTGATCTCGCTGGTGACCGAGGTCTGCTCTTCCGCCGCCGCCGCTATCTGGGTTGCCATGTCGCTGATGGTTCCTATGGCCTCATTGATCCGCCCCAGGCTCTGGTTGGCAGACTCCGCATCCTCAACGCTGGTACCTGCCAGCTGGCGACTGGCTTCCATACCGCTCACCGCACGACGGGTGGTCTGCTGCAACGTCTCTATCATCTGTTGAATTTCATCGGTGGAGTCGTGAGTGCGCTTGGACAGAACCCTCACCTCGTCGGCGACCACGGCGAACCCCCTGCCCTGCTCACCCGCCCTGGCCGCCTCTATGGCGGCGTTGAGGGCCAGCAGATTGGTCTGCTCGGCGATGCCGCTGATGGTCGCCAATATGCCGCTGATCTTCTGGGCATGGGCATCGAGCTCGTGAATGATTTGACTGGCATCGGCCACCTCATCGGCCAAGCCAGTGATACTGCGCTGACTCTGGCCCACCTGGGACTGGCCAGCAACAGCCAGCTTGACTGCCTCCCCCGGGGTGGTCGCGGCAAACTCGGCATTACCGGCTATCTCCTGGGTGGCCGATGCCATTTCGGTCACGGCCGTGGCAACCATGACGATCTCGTCCTGCTGCTGACGCACCTGCTGGCTGCGGGCCTGGGCACCGGCCGCCTGACTGCGAGACTGTTCGGCCAGTTGCTGACCCACCTCCCGCAGCCGGCTGACGATACCGTGCAACCGGGCCACAAACTGGTTGAAGCTGCGGGCCAGCTGGCCAACCTCGTCCTGGCTGCGAGTCTGGATCTGGACGGTGAGATCTCCCTCGCCATGGGCAATGTCATTGAGGGCTCTTGCCACCCGGCCCAGATCCTGGAACAGGTATTTGAAGGTGCTGGTCAAAACCAGACTGAACAGCAGCAAGAGACCGCCGCCTATCATCACCAGTTGCCACAACAGGCTGTCGAGAGGCGCCAGCAGCACATCCCGTTTCATGACCATGGTCAGCAGCCAGTCGGTATGGGGAATGGCACGTACCAGCACCATGCTGGCCTGACCGTCTATCTCGACCTCCTGCAGTGACCCCTGCTGACTCATGAGCTGCAGATGGCTGACATCCAGATTGGCATCCAGATCCTGACTCCGCTTCAGGGTCAGCGCCTGGTCGGGATGGGCGACGATGAGGCCGTTCTTGTCCAGCAGCATGGCGTAACCATCTCCGTGCACCTGCATGGCCAGCACATCCTTGATCAGCTTGTCCAATGCCAGGTTGGCACCGACCACTCCGGCCAGCTTGCCTTGCTGCATCACAGGCGCGGCCAGAGTGACCACCAGTTGCTGCATGGTGACGCTGACATAGGGCTCAGTGATGATGAGGCCGCCCGCCTTGACCGCATCCTGATACCAGGGTCGCTCTCTGGGGTCATAGTCCCCCTTGTTGAGGGCCGGGTCGTTGCGGGTCATCACCCCCTCGGTCGAGCCATAGTAAGCCAGCCCGAAGCCCCCGGAGCGCAAGGTCTGCTGCAGATGAGACACCAGATCCGCCGCCGGATAGCTCGCTATCACATCCACCTGAGCACTGAGGCTTTCCCGCCTGTCCTGCATCCAGTTGCCTATCCCTTCCGCGTAGGCACCGGCGTAGTTGCGTGCCTCACTATCAATGGCACTCAGTGTCTGACTTTTCAGGCTGAAGTAGACGGTCGAGCCCAGCAGGCAGACGGTCAGCACGACGACCCCCAAACTGGTCGCCAGCAACTTGCCACGCAGAGAAAGCTTCATGGAATGTCCTTAATCGCTATTCGTGTCGTGAAGAATAAAACGGCATGCTTTGTAAGGACTATATCGACGGCGATGGTGCAAGCATTAAACAAAGGACACCATTAATGAATTACATAATAAGCGGCGACCGATCCAATGACGGGGTTCAAACGGACTTTATGATATTGGCAGGGAGGTGTGGAAATATGCGGCGAGGTGAAATCGTATTGGGGCACGGACGATGAAGGCGTGCTGATCAAGGACAGGTCAATGGGCTGGCGGGGAGAGAGGCTCGGGATCAATCAGCCAAGAACCATATTTCAGGCGTAAAAAAACCGACTCATGAGTCGGTTTCTTCGGAAAATGGCAGGGGCGGCAGGACTCGAACCCGCAACCATCGGTTTTGGAGACCGCTGTTCTACCAATTGGAACTACGCCCCTGCAACAAACGAGACGAATTATACAAAGCGGAGATCAAAGGTAAAGGCTTTTTTTTAGGATTATGGCGTGATTGCTCGATTGCTGTACAAGAGTGTTCATTTTAGCGCACCTGGCTGGTTAACTGCCTGTATTTACAGCCCCGTCTGGCTAGGAAAGCAGCAAAATTGGGATTAGGGTAAGAGAGTGATCAGGGAGGTAGCAAATGCTCAACTATCGACTATTACAGCAATTGGCACCGCTCAACTTCCGGGATGAGTGCAAAACAGAAGCCCTGCCCGACTATCTGGCCCGGGTCGGCCCTCTGGCTCCCTTCATTCCTGAAAACGTGCTGGCTCAGTGGTTGTATCGCCATTGGCGCGGTTTCGAGTCCAACTGGAGCTTTATCGATCTGGCCCGTCACCACTTTGAGCTGCAGAGCTGGCCCAGGGAGCGTCTGCTGCAGATCGGTTCGCGCCACATGGAGGCGATCGAACGCTGGCAGGAGCTGCTCAGCCACAACAGCTACGTGCGCCGCTCCTGGCTAGGTGACTACATGCTGCACCAGGGTAGCTGGCCCGAGCCCATCATAGTGCTGGCGACCGATGAGCAGAGCCTGTATCCGGACGGCCGAGCCATGCCTGTCCCTTATTGTCTGCTGGAGGGGCATCATCGGTTGGCCTATTTGCGGGCCATGGTCCTCGAGGGTGCCCAACTGCAACCGCTACACCAGGTCTGGCTTTGCCGCCCCATTCGCGACAGTTAAACGTTTTTCCACCGTAAAAATGCCTAAAAAATAAATTTTTGACAATTGAAAATCCAACTCTATAATCTATCCGGTTTTGAAAAAGGTCGGGATATGTTGACGCAGTCACACACTCAGAGAATCGCCTCGCAGCCGGGTGGAATGCACCAGCGTCGAGTCGTTGTTTTCGTCTCCCGGCCCACAGATCCCCAATTATTTTTAAAGAGAGCCCCTGTTTCAGGGGCTTTTTTTTGTGCCAGAAAAACCTCATAGATGCCAAAGGGAACGCAGACGATGACCAATCCTCTCTATAACAAACACGTCATCTCTATCTCGGATCTGACCCGCGCCGAGATGGAACTGGTGGTCGAGACCGCTCAGCGGTTGAAGGCCGAACCCAACACCCAACTGTTGCACAACAAACTGGTCGCCAGTTGCTTCTTCGAAGCCTCGACCCGCACCCGACTGTCATTCGAGACGGCGGTGCAGCGTCTGGGCGGCAACATCATCGGTTTCGCCGATGGCGGCAACACCAGCGCCAAGAAGGGCGAGACCCTGGCCGACTCCATCAAGATCATCGGCTCCTACTCGGATGCCGTGGTAATGCGCCATCCCAAGGAAGGGGCAGCCCGCCTCGCCTCCGAGTTTTCCCGCGTGCCTGTCATCAACGGCGGTGACGGCTCCAACCAGCATCCGACCCAGACCTTGCTCGATCTCTTCTCCATCCGCGAGACCCAAGGCAAACTCGATGGCCTGAACGTGGCCTTCGTCGGCGACCTGAAGTACGGCCGCACCGTTCACTCCCTGGCCCAGGCCTTGAGCCTGTTCAACTGCCGCTTCTTCTTCATCTCCCCCGAGGCGCTGGCAATGCCGGACTACCTGTGTGAAGAGCTGGAAGAGAAAGGCATAAGGTTCAGCGTGCACGAGACCATGGAAGAGGTGATGCCGGAGCTCGACATCCTCTACATGACCCGCGTCCAGAAAGAGCGTTTCGACGAAACCGAATACAAGCACATGGCCGCCAAGTTCGTGCTGGACCTCAGTACCCTGACCGGTGCCAAGCCAGACATGAAGATACTGCACCCCCTGCCCCGGGTTGATGAAATAGACGTTGCCGTCGACCAGACCCCCCATGCCTACTACTTCCAGCAGGCGGAGAACGGGGTCTATGCGCGCCAGGCACTGCTGGCACTGGTACTGAACGAAACCGTTTAAGGAGCACGCCTTGGCCGAGAAGAATCAACGGCCAGCGGCAATCCGTCACTCTATCGTGCGCCAGACACTGGTGCTGAATGAATTCGTCTGAGGGGAATATCATGCCTGACAAGAATCAACTGCAAGTCGAAGCCATCCGTCACGGCTCCGTCATAGACCATGTCCCTGCCGGTCAGGGCATCAAGATCCTGAAGCTGTTCCAACTGATCGAGACCCAGGAGCGGATCACCGTCGGCTTCAACCTCAAATCCGGCGCCCTGGGCAAAAAGGACCTCATCAAGATTGAGAACACCCGGCTGACCGAGCAACAGGCCAACCAGCTGGCGCTGTTCGCCCCCAATGCGACGGTCAACATCATCGAAAACTTCAATGTGGTGAAGAAACATCAGCTGGCTCTGCCGGAGTTCATCACCGGGGTCTTCCACTGCCCCAACTCCAACTGCATCTCCCACAACGAGCCCGTGGACAGCTACTTCAGCGTGCGCGAGGTCAAGGGCGCGGTACGGATGAAGTGCAAATACTGCGAGAAGTCCTTCACCCAGGATATTGTCAGCGAGCGTTACTGATAGCTCCGCCACCTGACGAGCGCTGAAATGGATCAGTGATTGGGCCCCAAGGGGCCCATTTTTGATACGGGTCACAGCCCACCGCTGTCGATTAGCTATAATTTACCATCTCAACCATGGTTAGCCCCATGGATCCACTAGCCGATACTTTTTTGTCAGTCGATCCCACCAGTGTCTTTGCACCCTGACAGAGATTTCGCTGATGACAAAGGCAAAGGACATCCATCTTGGTCAAGACCCATTTCCACCCGGTGGAGCAGGAAACCGACACGGCTCAGCTCGATGCCTGCCGCCGAATCATTGGCCAGCACTGCTTCAGCACCCAGGAAGAGATCCGCAACGAGCTTGCCAAGCAGGGCTTCACCGACATCAGTCAGTCCACCATCTCCCGGTTGCTGCGTCGCCTCGGCGTGGCCAAGGCCCAAAACGCCAGCGGCAAGAAGATTTATACCCTGGTAGAGGATCAGCTAGAGCCGGCCGGTTGCAGCCGTTCTGTGCACGACATGGTCCGTTCCGTCGACCATAACCGTCAGCTGGTGCTCATTCACACCACCCCGGGCGCCGCGACCGTGGTGGCTCGCCTGCTGGACCGTCATGCGAACCCCGAGATCATGGGCGCCGTCGCGGGCAACGATGTGGTGCTGGTCGCGCCCCGCCACATCAGTCGTACCCGTCAGGCCCACGAAGCCGTACTGCGTACCCTGGCCCAGGCACGCTGACCCCTCTCTTGCCCAAGATGAAGAAGAGGCGACCTCAGGGTCGCCTCTTCTTCATCTATTCCATTGCCGGGGATCCAGCCGCTGATGCGACATCCCCGTGGTTGCACAGCGCCCAAAACAACAGGGAGCCCATGGGCTCCCTGTTGCGACATCAATGATCATCTTGCTCAGAGAGCGGCTCCCAGGCTCAGACAGGCCATGATCAGCACTGTCAATATGCCCAGCAGGGGGGCGACCCACTTCAGCCAGCGTACATAAGGCACCTTGGCAATGGCCAGGCCACCCATGACCACGGCGGAAGTCGGCGTCACCAGGTTGACGATGCCGGAAGCGGATTGGTAGGCGGTAACCACCAGGTCGCGGCCCACGTTGGCAAAGTCCGCCAGGGGCGCCATGATCGGCATGGTCAGCACGGCCAGGCCAGAGGACGATGGCACCAGGAAGGAGAGCACCACTTCCAGGGCAAACATGACGTTGATGAACACCACGTTGGACAACCCAGCCACCAACCCTTCGGCGCTGTGCAGTATGGTGTGGGTGATCATGCCGTTATCCATCACCACTACTATACCGCGAGCGATACCTATGATGAGGGCCACGCCGAGCAGGTCGCGGGCACCGTCGATGAAGTTGGAGGTCAGTTCTTCCTCACTCATACGGGCAATCAGGCCCACTATGATGGCAGCAGCCAGGAAGACGCCGGAGATCTCGGCCATCCACCAGCCCAGCACGGCCACCCCGTAGATCATCACCCCGAAGGAGGCAGCAAAGATGCCCAGCACTATTTTGCGGGTCAGGGTAAAGGTCAGCATTTCGTCACCCTTGCTACCAAGGAAGTGAGCGCGGTTCTCTTCCCACTTGTCGGCAACCACGGATTTGCTGGGATCGTTGCGCACCATCTTGGCGTAACGCATCACGTAGGCAACGCAGATGAACCAGCCCACCACCAGCATGGCGACACGCAGCCAGATACCATCGGTGAAGGAGATACCGGCGGCGTTGGCGGCAATCACGGTGGCGAACGGGTTGATGGTGGAGCCCAGGGTACCGATACCGGCACCGAGCAATACTGTCGCTGCGGCCACCAGAGGGTCGAAGCGGGCCGCCATCATCACGGGCACCAGCAAGGTGTAGAAAGGCAGAGATTCTTCAGCCATGCCGTAGATGGTCCCCCCTGCGGCGAACAGCGCCATCAGGATCGGGATCATCCACTCCTCACGGCCACGCAGCCGGTAGGTTACTCGCTCGATACCGGCATCGATGGCGCCAGTCTTGGTGACTATGCCAAGGAAGCCACCGATGATCAGAATGAAGAGGGCAACGTCGATGGCGCCCGCTTCATAGGATTGGTGATTGTAGAGACCATCGATAGGTGCCAGCAGCACGTCGACTATCCCCTGGGGATTGCCGTCGACCAGCTTGTAGGTACCGGCTACCGGCACTTCCTTGCCGAGAGCTTCATTCATGGTCATGTCATATTTGCCGGCCGGCACTATCCAGCTCAGGGCGGCAACAAAGGCGATCAGCACAAACAGTATGGTGTAGGCTGATGGGAACTTGAATTTGGTCATGGTCCAACATCCTTCTGTGGGGTGGTATCCATGCAGGCTGCGGGTAGGGGTTAGAGGTATTATTCCGCTGTCACATGGTTGAAAAACCGGGGGTTTCCCCCCGGTACCACTACCGCGACCTTAGTCGCCCAGCGTAGCAACCATCACTGCCTTGATGGTGTGCATCCGGTTTTCGGCCTCGTCGAACACGATGCTGTGCTCGGATTCGAACACGTCCTCGGTCACTTCCAGACCTTTCATTCCGTACTTGTCAGCCACTTCCTTGCCCATGGTGGTCTCATCGTTGTGGAACGCCGGCAGGCAGTGCATGAACTTCACATCCGGGTTCTTGGTGGCATTGATGACATCCATGTTGATCTGATAAGGCGTCATCAGTTTCACCCGTTGATCCCAGGCTTCCTTCGCCTCACCCATGGAGACCCAGACATCGGTGTAGAGGAAGTCGGTGCCCAGCACGCCCTCTTTCACATCTTCGGTCATGGTGATGCGGGCGCCGGTCTCTTCGGCAATCAGGCGGCACTTGGCGACCAGATCCTCTTCCGGCCAGAAGGCTTTCGGAGCGACCAGGCGGATATCCATGCCCATCTTGGCGGCGCCAACCATCAGAGAGTTGCCCATGTTGTTGCGAGCATCACCCAGGTAGGCGAACTTGATTTGATCCAGACGCTTGCCCTTGCCGTGTTCCAGCATGGTCATGAAGTCGGCCAGGATCTGGGTCGGGTGGAACTCATTGGTCAGACCGTTCCAGACAGGGACACCGGCATGGGCACCCAGCTCTTCCACGATCTCCTGGCCGTAACCACGGTATTCGATACCGTCATACATGCGGCCCAGCACGCGAGCGGTGTCCTTCATGGACTCCTTGTGACCAATCTGGGAACCACTTGGCCCAAGGTAGGAGACTTGCGCGCCCTGGTCGAAAGCTGCCACTTCAAAGGCGCAACGGGTACGGGTGGAGGTTTTCTCGAAGATCAGCGCGATATTCTTTCCGCCCAGATGCTTACGCTCGTAGCCACCATATTTGGCTTTTTTCAGGTCGATGGCCAAGTCGATCATGTATTGGATTTCGCGCGGGGTGAAGTCCAGCAGTTTCAGGAAGTTACGATTACGCAGATTGAAAGCCATGATGAGTTCTCTCTTATTTTGTTCAGACCAATAGTAGGCAGTGAAGTTGACTAGGCTGGGATGGCCAGATTGGCCACTATGCTGGTACCGGCCTCACCCTTGAGGATGGCCAGACCATCTTCCAGGCAACCTATACCGACGCGACCCTGGGTCGCTCTTACAAATTCGCAGGAAGCTTCTATCTTTGGCCCCATGGAACCTGCATCGAATGGGATACCAGCCAGATCATCAGGACTGGTGGTGCGCAGCGGATGTTGGGTCGGTTTGCCCCAATCCAGGTAGACGGCATCGGCATCGGTGAGGATCAGCAGGGCATCGGCCTTGATCTGCTTGGCCAGATAGGCGGCAGACATGTCCTTGTCGATGACGGCTTCCACCCCGGTCAGACGCTCGCCATCCCAAGTCACGGGAATGCCACCACCACCGGTACAGATGATGAGGTGCCCCTGAGCGATCAGGGTCTCGATGGCATCGCCTTCAACGATGCGCTGGGGCAGCGGAGAGGGCACCACGCGGCGGAAGAACTTGCCGTCTGCCTTGACGCTCCACTGCTTCTCGGCGGCCAGGGCGCGGGCCTCGGCTTCGGAGTAGACGGGGCCGATATATTTGGTCGGATTGGCAAAGGCCGGATCCTTGGCATCGACCTGCACCTGAGTCAGCAGCGCGGTGACGTTGCGGCTCGGCATCAGATTCTTCAACTCCTGGATCAGCATGTAGCCGATCATGCCCTGAGATTCTGCACCCAGCACATCCAGGGGATAGGGAGCGACCTTGGTATAGGCGCTGTTTTGCAGGGCGAGCAGACCCACTTGTGGGCCGTTGCCATGCACCAGCACCACATTGTATTCCTGGGCTATCTGGGCGATGGTCTTGGCGGCGGTGGCAATATTCTTGCGCTGGATATCCGCTTCAAGGGGCTCACCACGACGGAGCAGGGCATTCCCCCCCAGGGCGACGACGACAGTTGGTTTTTTCATAGTGGTTAATCTCGATGCTTTATTTGTGTGGCGCCAGCCTCTGCCGGCGCCACGCCGTCTGGTTAGATGCCGTCACGTTCCATCGGGCAGCTCATGCAGCGGGCGCCACCGCGGCCACGTCCCAGCTCTTCGCCCGGGATGGACAGCACAGTGATGCCGGCCTTGTCGTATTTTTCGTTGGTGTAGGTATTGCGCTCGTAGCCGACGACCACACCAGGGCGCACGGTCAGTACGTTGTTGGCATCGTTCCACTGCTCGCGCTCGGCCTCGAAGCTGTCGCCACCGGTGGTGATGAGCTTGAGCTGATCCACACCCAATGCTTTCTCGATGGCCGTCACGAAATAACCCTCCTCCTTGATCTTCATGCCGGTATTGCCATCCGGGGTCAGACTCCAGCAGTTCACATCTTTGCGAATGACTTCCGGGTAGACGGAGAAGGTGTCTATGTCCATGTGGGTCATGACGGTGTCGAGGTGCATGCAGCTACGGTGTTTCGGCAGTTGCATGGCGATGACTTGCTTGGCCTGACCGTGCTTGAACAGGCTGCGGGCCAGATGCTCGACCCCTTGTGGCGTGGTGCGCTCGGACATGCCAATCAGCACGGCGCCGCGACCGATGACCAGGACGTCACCGCCTTCGATGGTGGAGTTGTCATAGTCATGATCCTCATCACCGAAGTACTTGATGAAATCCTGACCGGCGAACTGCGGATGCCAGCGGTAAATGGCCTTCACATGGTTGGTTTCCCGGCGACGGGCAGCCTTGGCCATGGGGTTGATGGAGACGCCACCGTAGACCCAGCAGGAGGTGTCACGGGTAAAGAGATGGTTGGGCAGCGGCTCTATGATGAAATCGGTCGGGGCGTGCATGCCGACTACCATGTTGACGCCATTAAACGGCATCTCGGAATAGGTGAGACCGCCGGAGAGGATCCGCGCCAGTTCGCGATGTGGCATATCCGACAAGAAGCAGCGGACATCATTGGCAAGTGCTGAGCCGAGGCGATAATCGGAGACCTGATGTTGCAGCAGCCAGGCTTTGGCTTCCGGCACATCCAGGGTTTCGGCCAACAGATTGGTCAGCAGGAAGACTTCGACATTCTGATCGCGCAGTACTTGGGCGAACTTGTCATGCTCTTCACCAGCCCGCTCGACAGAGAGGACATCATCGAACAGCAGGTCCTGACAGTTGGAAGGTGTCAGACGTTTGAGACTGAGATTGGGGCGATGCAACATGACACGACGCAGTTGGCCAACTTCAGAACCTACATAAAATTTGCTCATGGTTATATTCCGTCTTTCTGGGGTCCATGCGAGTGATTGAATAGACTCCTTCTATTCTTTCTCATGGCCAAGGCGGGATATTCTTTTTGTAGGGTACTTGGCTTGTATTCTATCCTGCCTCTGCCTTTCGAGTTAGAGATTAGGTCTGTAAAAGCATGAAAAACCAGACTTAGATCACATGCAACCACAACTGAATAAAATGCAGCCCATTTGTTTGATCCCATCGACATAACCAGCAATTAAGCTTCGGACTACTTAGCATAACCATTCATTATTATAGGACTTTATTCCTTTTCCCCGCCTCATGCTCGTGCTGTAAACTCATATTCCACAAGCACCAAAAAATACATTTTACAATCAAATACAATAACTTAAATAAATGCGTCATCAATAAATGGCTTTATATGCAAGTGTTTGCATTTTTCACATCGTCTTGAGGGAACATCATCGCGATAAAAAGTCATACCGCCATGATTTCATGCATAGATATTTTATTGTTCTGGATCAAGACAAGTGACTCAGGATAGTGGGGAAAGGGCTGTCAGCCCCAAGATCCATGGGCCTGTCCGGCTGGCTATGCAATAAAAACGCATCTTGCGGCTTGTCACTCCAGTGACGTCGTCTTTCACTGTTTTGAAACTTTTTTCATTAGTTGAATTTATGAAAAATCCTTGCAGTGGGGGTTTGCTCAACTTAACTAGAAAAGTGATCCGGATCACAACGGTATCCATATGACGTTAACGCTTCCGTCATAAATGTCATCAAGGAGAGCTCCATGAACATCAAACCCCTGCTTCTGCTTGCTGCACTGGTTCTGCCCATGACGCCAACCCTGGCTCAGGCAGACGGTGCCCCCGCCATACCTATGGTGGTATGCCATGTGGACAACATGCCGCAAATGCTGGTACCCGAATACGTCTGCATCTGGCGCGGCGGCACGCAACACTACTAAGCAGCAATGCAAGGGAAGGCCCGCCTTCCCTTGCTTCTTTACCCCATCTCCCTATAGCCATGCCCGCTTCACTGACGCTTGCTCGCCCTGCCGACCGGCAGTCACCATCCTCCCGTCTGTAACCCCTCTCCTCTTGTCACTATGGCGGCAGATAACAGAAGGGACTGCGCTGGCCAGCTTCTCCACTTTTGCAGGCAATGTCTGGGGCTGGCCTAGCTCCCCGCCCTGACAGTGCTGAGTTCGTGTCCGGGAGACAAGCCTCTCCCCCACATTCAGGGCTGCATCGGGGGCCCTCGCCGCCATGATCAGTGCCAACAGACGCGGAGCCTGCGGCTTAATCCATTCGGATGAGTTCGACTGAGACTGGTTTGAGCTTCTTGTGAGATATTCGCCATTGAAGGTGTGAGCGATAAGCCAAAAACCAGACAGGCATAGTCGGATTGACACATCTTATAAACCGCAATAAAAAACGATATGCAATTGATTTAAAACAACAATTAACTAGAGTTGACTTAATAGAAAAGCAAGGGGGTAAAACGTTTTTCAAGATCGCGTTGTTAGCCAGTCGAAAATCCTTATAGTTACTCCTGCACGGACGCAGTCGAAGTCAATCAGGAAGATTGGCTGCCAGGGTTGGGCAAATGGACTCACCACAGGATGTGGTAAAGGACACCTCCCAGGATGGAGAAAGTGCGACGGGAATGGATGACTCGTCAGGCCATGATGGCTAAAGGACACCCCAAAGGATTGGGAAGGGGAAACCTAAAGGAAGAGGTATAGTCAGGGATTGCAGGGAGCAACTTCGTTCACGGATATGAACGATAAGACTATCGGGGGCGACGCATGTCGCCCCCATCTTTATGGGTTTTCGCCACAGATACCCAACCCCGTAGCAAGAGGCGACTTTCGCCGCCCCGCTCATCTCTGCGTAATTAAACCCACTCTGCTGGCTACGCCAGGCGAAAATGCGCCACGATCTGGCCCAACCTGTCATAGGTCTGCTTCATGGCCCCCGAACTGGCGACGGTGGCCTCACCATTGCCCTTGAGCTGACGGATCACTTCGGCGATGGCACTCATGTTGCGATTGATCTCCTCGGCGACCGCACTCTGTTGCTCAGCGGCAGTGGCGATATGAGTGATTAGACCATTGATCTCCACCACCTCGCCCATCATCGTATCCAGAGACTCGTTTACCCGAGTCGTGTTCTCGGCCGCGCTCTGGCAACGTTGCCTTGTCATGGACATGGCCTCCACCACCCCAGTACTGCCGCGCTGCAAGCGGGCCAGCATGGCCTGTATCTCCGCCGTGCTCTGCTGGGTTCGGGCCGCCAGCGAGCGAACTTCGTCTGCCACCACGGCAAAGCCGCGCCCTTGCTCGCCGGCACGCGCCGCTTCGATGGCGGCATTGAGGGCCAGCAGGTTGGTCTGCTCGGCGATGCTGCCGATAACCCCCAGGACAGAACCAATTTGCTGTACTTCTTGCTGCATCGCTTGTACCGAGCACGATGTCGCTTCCACCTCATCTACCAGAGCCATGACGCTGCGCATAGCGGTATCCACCACCTCCCGCGAAGCCATCGCCAGTTGCTCGCTCTGGCGGGTCAAGGTGGCGGTATCTGCGGCGCTGCGGGAAACGGAGACGGCGGTGGCGCTCATCTCGTTGACTGCGGTGACAACCTGCTCCGTCTCGCTAACATGGGTCGCCAACAGCCGTTGCGCGGCCAGGGTCTGCCCGGTCAGGCCGCCTATCTCGCGGTGCAGTTGACCGCTTGCCTGTCTCACCTCCAGCATCATCTCCTGCAACTGGGCGATGAAGCGATTGATGCCCGCCGATATCTGGCCGAGATCGTCTTGGCTGGCCACCTGTAAACGCCGGGTCAGATCGCCATTCCCCTCGGAGAGGGCCAGTACCAGTCCTTTCAAGGAGATAATGGGTCTATAGGCCAGATTGAACGCCAGCATGGCCAACGCCATCACCACCACGGCAACCCCGAGCAGGGCCAGGGTGATCTTGCCGTTGATGGCCTGGGTCATGGTCTGGATATAGGTCTGGTCGATGAAGCCGGTCAGTCGCCACGGCTGACCGCGAATGTCCAGTTCATGCACCTTGGGGAGGGACTCACCATCCGGTTTGTCGCTATAGAGCAGTTGCCCCTGGCTATCGGCCAGTTCGAAGTGACGGCCTTCGCCGCCCATTCTCTGCAGCAGGGCACTGAACTCGCTCATATCGAGGTAATAAATGTAGGCAGAATCATCGCCGCGCGGTACCAGGATGGAGATGGCTGGCTTGCCCTCTATCTGTTGCAAGCCGCTGACCTGGATCTGGTTACGAGCCTGGGGGATCAGCTGGCGTAGCGCCTCGACCCGGGCCGGCTCCTTGATGACACCATTGCTGTCGAAGGCCATGTCCCCAATCACCTTGACGATGTTGAGGAATCCCGTCTCCTCCAGGGTTTTCTTGACGTTGGTCACCCCGAAGTTGAGGTTGGCAGCCAGCACTATCTTCTGATTGATGTCCCCCGCCAGCTTCTCTTTGACCAGAGTGATCTGCTCATCGATGTTGTGGCTTGCCTGGTCACGGATGTAACCGCTGATGAAGTGATTGACGCTCACCCAGGAGGTGGCGACCGTGATCAATATGGCCAGAAGCAGAAGTGCATATATCTTGATCTTAAAAGCCATGGTACCTCCAAAAGAAAACGCAGGCCGAACCTGCGTTTTCTAACTGCCAATGTGCTTACTTCTTCTTGGCGTATTTCATCGAATCCAGCGCCACCGCCAATATGATGATGCCGCCCTTGATGATGAACTGCCAATAAGGGCTGACGCCGATATAGGTCAGGCCGTAGTTGATCAGGGTGAAGATGAGCACCCCGGTGATCACCCCGGCGACCGTACCCACACCACCGGCAAACGACACCCCGCCCACCACACAGGCCGCAATGGCATCAAGTTCATACATGAAGCCCAGGTTGTTGGTCGCACTGCCAACTCGACCCGCTTCCAGCATGCCGCCAAAGGCATAGAAGACACCGGCCAAGGCATAGATCATGACCAGGTTGACGGCCACGTTGACGCCGGAGACCTTAGCGGCTTCAGGGTTGCCGCCGATGGCGAAGATGTTCTTGCCAAAGCGGGTCTTGTTCCACAGTACCCAGACGAAGACGCTGGCAATGGCCGCATAGAAGGTTAGGTAAGAGAGCTTGAAGCTGCCTATCCGGATAAATCCCTGTGCAAAGCTGGAGAAGCGGGGGTCAAAGCCTGCCACTGGGGAGGCTCCCACAGAATCAAAGTAGAGCGAGTTGATGCCATAAACGATGATCATGGTGCCCAAGGTGGTGATGAAGGGCGTCACGTTCAGGTAGGCAACGATCAAGCCGTTGACCAGGCCTATCAGAGCACCCACGGCGCACACCAGCAGGATCACCATGGGGATGGGCACCTCCCCCAGGGCGGGGAACACCTTGTTGACGTTGGTCAGCGACTGCAACATGGTGGCGGCGATAAGCGCCGCCAGACCGACCTGACGACCGGCCGACAAATCGGTGCCCTGGGTAATGATGATGCCCGCCACACCCAGCGCTATGATGACCCGCACCGAGGATTGGGTCAGGATGTTGCTGAGGTTGGTGAGGCTCAGGAAGGATGGTTCCTTGATCACGATGATCATGAGCAGCACCAGCAACACCACATAGATGCCGTTCTCTTTGAGCGCCTGCATCAGATTGAAATTTTTAGCCGACTCCATAAATGTCTTCCTATCTCTAGAGGTACAGAGATGCCAGGCGCAATATCTCGCTCTGGTCAGTTTCTTTGGTATTGACGATCCCGGCGACCCGGCCATTGCTCATGACCATGATGCGGTCCGTGATCCCCAGCAGCTCAGGCATCTCTGAGGAGATGATGATGATGCCCTTGTCCTTCTTGGCCAGCTCCAGGATGAGCTGGTAGATCTCGAACTTGGCACCCACGTCAATGCCTCGGGTCGGTTCATCCAGCATCAAGATTTCCGGCTGAGTCAGCAGCCAGCGGCCGATAATGACCTTCTGCTGATTGCCCCCGGACAGGGAGCCGATCTGTGTCTGCTGGGTCGGGGTCTTGACCCGCATGGAGTCGATGACCCACTGGGTATCGCTCTTCATCTTGGTGTTGCTGAGCAGCCCCATGGATCCCTTGTAGCTGTCCATGTTGGCGATCAGGGAGTTGAAAGCGATGTCGAGGCGCGAATAGATACCGGTGGAACGGCGCTCCTCCGTCACCAGGGCAAAACCATTCAAGATGGCCTCGTGGGCGGTGTGATTGGCCACGACCTTGCCATGGATCTTGATCACTCCCCCGCTGTGATCGCGGATACCGAACAGAGTCTCGACGATGTCGGTGCGCTTGGCCCCCACCAGTCCGGCGATGCCGAGGATCTCCCCCTTATGCAGGTTGAAGGTCACGTCCTGAATGGAGGGCTGGTTCTTGGCCGTCAGATGTTCAACCTCGAGGATCACCTCTTTGGGCTGATTGGTTTTTTCAGGGAAGCGCTGGGTCAATTCACGGCCAACCATCATGCCGATGATCTGGTCCATGGTCATGCCCTTGAGCGGCTGGGTCGCCACCCACTGTCCATCCCGCAATATGGTGATCTCGTCACATAGCTGGAAGATCTCCTCCATCTTGTGAGAGATGTAGACGATGCCGCAGCCCTTCTCTTTCAACTTGTTGATGATCTTGAAGAGATGGTTGACCTCTTTCTCGGTCAGGGAGGAGGTCGGCTCATCCATGATGACGATCTTGGCATCGTAGGAGAATGCCTTGGCAATCTCGATCATCTGCATCTGGGAGACGGAAAGCGTGCCCACCTTGACCCGTGGGTCTATATCAATATCCAGCTCGTCGAAGATGTGCTTGGTGTCTTCATACATCTTGCCATGGTCGACAAACCAACCCTTGGTGGGGTAGCGGCCGAGCCACATGTTGTCCATCACGGTGCGTTGCAATACCAGGTTCAGCTCCTGATGCACCATGGAAACGCCATTCTCCAACGCCTCTTTGGAGGAGGTGAAGTTGATCTCTTGTCCCTTGAAGAAGATCTTGCCCTGATCTTTCTCATAGATGCCGAACAGGCATTTGAGCAGCGTAGATTTACCTGCCCCGTTCTCGCCCATCAACGCATGCACAGAATGAGGACGGACCCGTAAATTGACATTATCGAGTGCCTTGACGCCGGGAAAGCTTTTACTGACGTCAATCATCTCCAACAGCCATTCTGATTGTTGCTGTGTTGTCATATCAGCCATCACATCTGGTTGAAAAAAGGGCAAGGGGATCTCCCTTGCCCTGGAGGAGGGATTACTCGAATTGAGACAGGTTGTCTTTATCCACACCCACATAGGCAACACGGACGACCTTGTTGTCGATATTCCACTTGGTGCCTTCACCGGCCGGTTTGCCTTCAGCCAGGTTCTTGGTCAGCTCGAAGGTGGCCTTGGCCTGGTTGGCCGCATCGTTCAGCACTGTCCCCGCCATGGCACCGCTCTTGACCATGGCCAGCGCCTCGGGCAACGCATCGACACCGAATACCGGGATGGCTGACTTGCCTTGTGCCTTCAGCGACTCGACGGCACCCATCGCCATGCCATCGTTGTTGGCGATGACCACTTCAATCTTGTTGGCGTTGGGGCCGGAGATCCAGGCATCCATCTTGTCTTTCGCCATGGCGGTATCCCACATGCCGGTATCCATGTGCAGTTGATCCGTCTTGAGACCGCCATCATTCAGGGTCTTGATGACGTAGGTAGTACGGGCTTCCGCATCCGGGTGGCCCGGCTCGCCCTTGAGCAGCACGAACTGGATGACGCCATCTTTGTTCAAGTCCCACTCAGGGTGAGCTTTCCAGTGTTTGGCGATCAGCTGACCCTGGATGATGCCTGACTCCTTGGAGTCGGTGCCCACGTAGTAGGCCTTGTCATAGCTGGCCAGATCGGCAGCACTGGGTTCCTTGTTGTAGAACACAACCGGGATATCTTCGCCACGGGCCTTCTCAATCACGACAGGGGCGGCGGCCGGATCAACCAGGTTGATGGCCAATGCCTTGACACCCTTGGCCAGCAGCACGTCGATCTGGTCGTTCTGCTTGGACTGGTCATTCTGGGAGTCATTCATCAGCAGTTCCACACTCGGGGTCGCCGCCGCTTCCTTCTCGATCGCCTTGCGAACAACTGCCATGAAGTTATCGTCATACTTGTAGACGGTAACCCCGATACGGGTTTCAGCATGGGCGGTTGCGCCTGCCATCAGGCTCATCAGCACGGCGGCAACTGTCGTGATTTTTCTCATTGTTATGCTCCGGTGTGTCTATCTGTTTTGTAGGAAAGCTGTACACCAATCGAGCTGGTGTAAGTCTAATGTAATCAGGTTGTTGTCATTTAATCTGTGATCCTGACGACAAAATGAAAACGTTTACACTCTGTTACATAGTGATTTGTTTGATATAAAACAAATGGTTATATTGCGCATGGCCCTATTTGACCCTGACCACCCTTGGGGTGAATGTCATGTTCTGTCGCCGAAATTAGCTTAGTATAGAGTTCCAATAGTATCTCCCCGGTGTCAGCCAATATTCCGGTCGCACGCTCTGGCTCCAGGAGTCGTCCCCCCCGATCCCCATGTAGAAACCGTCGAGGCAAAGATGAATCCCTCCCTCGGCAGTCAGGTCTGTCTGATGGCGAGCCTCGGCCAATTGGGCCTGGCGATAGGGACTGATGCTGAAGTGAAATTCCCCCTCGACCCTGAGATCCCCCAGTTGCAGTTCACATACCTGGCTGCGCAGGCCGTTGTCGGTGGGGAAAATATAGGGGGTGTGCAGCTCGGCAATGGGCAGCTGCCAGCGGCCTAGATCGGCGCTCAGACAACGATCCGGATAATTTTCATGAGGACCACGACCTAGCCACTCGATACTGTCGACTGTCTCCGCCAACCAGAGGCTGGCACCAATTCGCGGCAAGGAGGGGAAGTCATCGCTCACCAAGGCTTCGATGGCGAGCGTCATGGCGCCGCCGGCATCGAATTCGTGACGCCAGCGGGTCAGGATCCTGAGTTGTTCGTCGACGAAGTAGCCATGCTCCACCTGCAAGCTGGCCTCCCCCACTCGCGTTATCCCCAGGCAACGGTGATTCAGCTCGCCGAGCCCGGCCTGTTGCCAGCGGGCAATCCAGGAGTGGGGATCCTGATGGTCCGCCTCACTGGTGCCGATGTCGTTATCCAGTGGCGCGCGATAGAAGTGATCGGCAAGCTCGCCCAGCAGACGCTCACGCCCGCCCTTGCGCCAGCCCGTGATGCGACCACTCGCCTTGTCCAGCCACCATTGACTCTCGCCAGCCAGTACCTGCCAGGTATCCGCCCGCTCTTCCAAACGAGCCGGTGTCCTGGGTTGAGGCAGGGCGAGGGGGGTCGGCAGAGAGAACTGCTGACGAGCCAGCTCATGATCCGCCGCAGACCAAGGGGTGGCATCCACCTGCTCGATGCAGAGATCCAGCCAGGCAAGCGTGCCCGCAGCAAAAGCAGGCAGTGTTGGCAGCAAGGTCAGCGAATGTGCCGCCTGAGGCGCCAATGTGAGTGGGCATTCACCCTCTCGCAGTACCACCCCTTGCTCGCACAGCCGCCAACGCAACCGCTCGTTGTCCGTCGCACGGAACAACAGCTCGCTCTCGATATGCACCACCAGTGGGTTGTGCGACAACAACTTGAAACGGAACGGCTGCTGGGCCCGCTTGGCCTCGAACAGCGCCGGGTGAGGAGTTCTGTCCGGGAACAACAAGCCATTGATACAGAACTGGCGATCGTTTTGCAGATCGCCAAAATCGCCGCCATAGGCCCAAAAATGGCGGCCATCCCCGGTCAGCTTGTCCAACCCCTGATCGACCCAATCCCAGACAAAGCCACCTTGCAGACGGGGATGGTCACGAAATGCCTGCCAGTAATCGGCAAAGCCGCCCAGGCTGTTACCCATGGCGTGGGCGTATTCGCACAGGATCAGGGGCCGCTGCTCGCCGGGCAGTCCTATCCACTTGGCCAGCGCCCACTTGGGCACCGCCGGGAAGGGCTGATCCTGGTGGGTGCGCGCATACATGGGACAGATGATGTCGGTGGCCGGAGTGTTGGCGCCGCCCCCCTCGTACTGCACGGGGCGGCTCGGATCCGTGCCCTTGACCCAGGCATACATGGCATCGTGCGCCGCGCCATAGCCGGACTCGTTGCCCAGGGACCAGATGATGATGCTGGGATGGTTGAAATCGCGAGCGACCAGCCGGGTGATGCGCTCCAAAAAGGCGGTGGCCCATGCGGAGTCCTGGGCCAGGCGGCCCATGGGGCTCATGCCGTGGGTCTCCAGATTCGCCTCATCCACCACATAGAGACCCAGCCTGTCACAGAGCCGGTAGAATTCGGGATGGTTGGGGTAATGGGCACAGCGCACCGCGTTGAAGTTGTGCTGCTTCATCAGGGTCAGGTCTCGCGCCATGCTGGTCACATCGATGGCATGACCCCGGGTGGGATCATGCTCGTGACGATTGGCGCCACGGATCAGCAAGGGTTGGCCATTGAGACGCAGCAGACCGCCCTGGATCTCCACCGCCCGAAAACCCACATCATGGGCCTCGCTCTCTATGGGCGCGCCCTGCTCATCCAGCAGCGTCAGGGTCAACCGATAGAGATGAGGCGCTTCGGCGCTCCACTTGGCCGGGTTGTCTACCTTCACCATCAGTTCGGCGCGATCTTCAAAGCGTCCTTTCTCATCGATGGGGGCCGTGCCCACCCCTTGCTCCAGACAGGCTACCGGATGCTCGCCTTGATAGAGCACGGCTCTCAGGCTCAATCCGGCACCACCAGCCACCTGTACCGCCAGCTTGAGCTGAGCATCCCGATAGCAGGCATCGAGCTGCGGGGTGATGCGCAGATCGGCGATATGACGCTCAGGTTTATGAAGCAGGCTGACCGAGCGGAAGATGCCTGAGAGCCACCACATGTCCTGATCTTCGAGATAGGAGCCATCGGACCACCTCAGTACCAGCAGAGCTATCCGGTTCTCCCCCTCGCGCAGACAAGGAGTCAGGTCGAACTCGGCGGGCAGGCGGCTGTCCTGGGAATAACCGACCCAGTGGCCGTTGCAAAACAGATGGCAGGCGCTGCTGACTCCATCCAGGATGATGCGCGTCTGTCCCGAAGCCAGCCAATTGGCGGGTAAATGCAGATGACGAGAGTAGCACCCGGTCGGATTCTGGCTTGGCACCCGAGGAGGATCGCAGGGGAAAGGGTATTTGATATTGGTGTAGATGGGGCCATCGGTCTGAGGCCGTGTGCCCGGATAGGCACCATCTAGCTGCCAGTTGCCAGGCACCCGGATGAGGCAGGCATCTGCCAGATCCTGCTGAACCCACTGTTCGGGCACCAGCTCGGGAGTCTCGAAGAAGGAGAAGTGCCAGTCGCCGTCGAGCAGCAACCGGGAGTCGGAGGGCAGATCGGCGCGTGCCGCTTCCTCATCGCGCCAACTGGCGAGAGGCGTATGTGCCGCCAGACGATTGACCGATGTGACGCCCTGGTTCTGCCAGTCTCGGCGCGCCAGAATCTCCCTGAGCATGTTTCCTCTCCCTGATTATTCGGAAAACAGCTGCAGTGTAGTGAAGTTTTTATGGGGAAACGGCGATCTGCCTCACAAAGATGTAAACGATTACACTTCGATGTGTGAGGCCGGGATAATGCTGGATGAGAGCCACAATAGTCATCATGCGAGCAACACTCATGATCCAGTTGGTCGGGGGAGCTGGCCGCAGATCCCTCAACCCCCGACCCGGTGGCATGACTGACGATGCCAGAAACAGCAGACTCGCCTGATGACGGGTCTGCTGTTTCTGACAAGGCCAAGATAAGGATTCAGCTGCGCAGGGGGGCGACCGAGTGACGATTGATCAGGGTTGGTGTATAGATGCGACTCTGCTGCGCCTCGCCTTCGCCTGCGGCCAACTGCAACGCCAACTTGGCCGCCTGAGCCGCCATTAACTCGATGGGATAGCGCATGGTAGAGAGTTTGGGTCTCAGATATCTGGCGTAGATGATGTCGTCAAAGCCGACTACGGACACCTCCTCCGGCACCTTGAGGCCGTTATCGGCCAGCACAGAGATGGCTCCAGCGGCCATGGCATCGTTGTAAGCCACCAGGGCGGTCACCGTCAGCCCCTTGGCGAGCAGATTGAGCATGGCTCGCTCCCCCCCCTCTTCATTTGGGGTACCGCACTCCACCAACTCGGCATCTGCCACCACTCCCGCATCGCTCAGGGCATCGCGATAGCCCTGCAGCCGGGAGCTGGCATCTTCGATGGCGTGATCCGAGCCGAGGAAGCCAATACGGCTATGACCCAGCTCCAGCAGGTGGCGCGTGGCGGTGGCGGCACCCAACCTGTTGTTGAGGGAGATACAGCGCCCCTTCAAGGCTGGAATATCTCTGTTAATCAATACCATGCCCGGTACTCGCATGGCGTAATCAATCAGCACCTCGTCACTGAGCACCTTGCTGTGTACCACCAGGGCCTCACAGCGTTTGCCGATCAGCAGTTCGATGGCACCCCGCTCCTGCTCCGCATTGTGAAAACCATTACCCATCAACAGGTGCAAGCCCCGCTCCACAGCGACCCCGGACACCCCCTTGATCAGGGCGCCGAAGAAAGGGTCGGCCACATCGTTGACCACCACGCCCATAGTGTCACAGGTCCGGCTGACGAGGGCCCGGGCGTTGGCGTTGGGGGTGTAACCCAGCTCGGTCATGGCTTGCTGGACCAGGGCACGCGAGGTGGCACTCGCCTTGGGAGAGTTGTTCATCACCCGTGAAACCGTTGCCACCGAGACATTGGCAAGACGGGCGACATCCTTGATGGTACTCATGCTGTTTTCACTCTTTTCACTGACCGCGACCTGGCCATTATAACCAGCAACGCCTTGGATAACAGGGGAAATAGGGCCACGGATCCAACCGGGAGTGTGCAAACAAGTGTAATCGTTTACATGATTCTGTTAACCAGTTCACAGTTTGCTCGCCAGAGGCTCAGCTAGACTCCTGATCCACACCCCCCTTTGCCGGAGACAAGGAATGAAGGTATTGGTCACAGGCGGTTGCGGCTACATAGGCAGCCACACCTGCCTCGCATTGCAGGCCGCAGGCATCACACCGCTGATCCTGGATAATCTCTGCAACAGCAAGCTGGCCGTGCTGGATCGCATCGCCACCATTTCTGGTCAGAAGCCTGTTTTTTATCAAGGGGATATCAGAGATGCCGCCCTGCTGGATCGCATCTTCACCGAGCATGAGATTGGCGCCGTCATCCACTTTGCCGCGCTCAAGGCCGTGGGAGAATCGACCCGGATCCCGCTGGCCTATTACCAGAACAATGTCGCCGGTACCCTGGATCTGCTGCAGGCCATGGCGCGGGCGCACGTTCACAACCTGGTGTTCAGCTCCTCGGCTACCGTCTATGGCGATCCGACCAGCGTGCCGATCCGCGAGGACTTCCCCCGCTCGGCTACCAATCCCTATGGCCGATCCAAGCTGATCATCGAACAGATCCTCGAGGATCTGCAGGTCGCCGAGCCCAACTGGAGCATGACACTGCTGCGTTACTTCAATCCGGTTGGTGCCCATGAATCCGGCACTATGGGGGAGGATCCCCAGGGCATCCCCAACAATCTCATGCCATTTTTGACTCAGGTTGCCATCGGTCGGCGCCCACAGCTTTCAGTGTTTGGTAACGATTACCCCACCCTGGATGGCACAGGTGTTCGCGACTATATCCATGTAATGGATCTTGCCGAAGGGCACGTCAAGGCGCTGCAACACTGCGTCGATCGCCCCGGAGTCCATGCCTATAACCTGGGAACGGGTCAGCCTCAGAGCGTGTTGCAAATGGTTCGGGCATTCGAGCAGGCATGCGGCCGACCTATCGCCTATTTGTTGGAACCAAGACGCCCGGGAGACATCGCCGAATGCTGGGCCGATCCCACCCGGGCCAGACAGGATCTGGGGTGGTTCGCCAGTCGCGATCTCGGCGCCATGTGCGCCGACAGCTGGCGTTGGCAGTCCCTCAACCCCCAGGGTTATGACCAATGAACCGCTATCTGGCCTCAGCGGCCCGTTCGCCAAGGCCGGCGCTGTAACCCCCTTTTCATGACAAACAGTCACGAGGTGTGATGATGTTCGATCCCCTGGATCACCCCCACCGCCGCTTCAATCCCTTGACCGGCCAGTATGTGCTGGTTTCCCCCCACAGGGCCAAGCGCCCTTGGCAGGGCCAGATTGAGAAGATAAGCGAGGCGCCGAGCCACGCCCATGATCCCGATTGCTTCCTCTGCGCCGGTAATACCCGGGTCAGTGGCGACAAGAACCCCGACTACAGCGACACCTTCGTCTTCACCAACGACTTTGCCGCCCTGATGCAAGACACCCCGGCAGCGCAGATGGATCAGGATCCGCTGCTGCAACTGGAGGCCGCCCGTGGCACCAGTCGTGTCATCTGCTTCTCGCCGGATCACGGCAAGACCCTGCCAGAGCTGCGCTTGCCCGAGATAGAGGCGGTGATCCAGACCTGGCGCGACCAGGTGGCCGAGCTCTCCCAGCAGTGGGAGTGGGTGCAAGTATTCGAAAACAAGGGCGCCGTCATGGGCTGCTCGAATCCTCACCCCCATGGTCAGATCTGGGGCAGCAACTTTCTTCCCAATGAGATAGCCAGAGAGCAGGAGCGCCAGCAGCGCTGGCTGGCCGAGCACGGCCGCCCCCTGCTGCTCGATTATGTGGAACGGGAGCTGGCGGACAGATCGCGCATCGTCGTGGAGACAGAGCACTGGCTGGCGGTGGTGCCCTTCTGGGCCGCTTGGCCGTTTGAGACCCTTCTCCTGCCCAAGAGCCATCTGCCCTCCCTGCTGAGCCTCACCCCCGCCTTGCAGCAGGACTTGGCCCTGGCCCTCAAGGAGCTCACCAGCCGCTACGACAACCTGTTCGAATGCAGTTTTCCCTACTCCATGGGCTGGCACTTCGCGCCGCCGCACTCGACTTGCCCCGAGGCCTGGCAGCTTCATGCCCACTTCTACCCGCCCCTGCTGCGATCTGCCACTGTGCGCAAGTTCATGGTGGGTTTCGAGATGCTGGCCGAAACCCAGCGCGATCTTACCCCGGAGCAGGCCGCCGAACGCCTGCGCGCCCTAAGCCCCGTCCACTACAAGATGCGAGGATCCACCCCATGAATCACCCCAGCCACAGGGCCAGCACCCTCTTCCAGAAGGCATTTGGCCGGGCCGCCGACCTGATGATCCGCGCTCCGGGTCGGGTCAACCTCATCGGCGAGCATACCGACTATAACGACGGCTTCGTGCTGCCTTGCGCCATCGATTACGAAACCTGCGTCGCCATCGGCCTGCGCCAAGATGCCACAGTGCGAGTCATCGCCGCCGACTACGGGGAAGAGCGCGACGAGTTCTCCCTGGATGATCCCATCGAGCACCATCCCGACCAGCGTTGGAGCGACTACATCCGTGGCGTGGTGAAATACCTGCAAGCGCGGGGTCAACCCTTGCGCGGCCTGGATCTGGTGGTCTCCGGCAATGTGCCCCAAGGGGCCGGACTCTCCTCCTCCGCCTCCCTGGAGGTGGCAATAGGCCAGGCCTTCAAGGAGGCGCTGAACCTCGACATCAGCCAGGCCGAGATAGCCCTCAACGGTCAGCAGGCGGAGAACCTGTTTGTCGGCTGCAACTGCGGCATCATGGATCAGATGATTTCGGCCTGCGCCAAGCCGGACCATGCCTTGCTACTCGATTGCCGCAGCCTGGAGAGCCGCCTGATCCCCATGCCGATGGATCTCGCTGTGCTCATCATCAACTCCAACGTGCGCCGCGGCCTAGTCGACAGCGAGTACAACCTGCGCCGCCAACAGTGTGAGACTGCGGCCCGTCACTACGGTGTCAGGGCGCTGCGCGACCTCGATGACGCCACCCTGGAGGCGAACAAGGCCGGGCTGGACGAGGCCTGCTATCGCCGTGCCCGCCACATCGTCGGCGAGAATGGCCGCACCCTGGCCGCCGCAGAGGCATTGGCCAACGGCGACCTCCCCAGGCTCGGCACCCTGATGGCAGAGTCCCACGCCGCCATGCGCGATGATTTTGAAATCACCGTGCCCCCCATCGATGGCTTGGTGGAGATCATCAAGGCAAGGATTGGCAGTGAAGGGGGAGTGCGTATGACTGGAGGTGGCTTCGGGGGGTGCGTGGTCGCCCTGCTGCGGCCGGAGCGATTGAATGAGGTGATCGCCGCCATTGAGCTGGAATATCAGGCCCGCTTCGGCCTGAAAGCCGATAGCTATGTCTGCCGTGCCAGTGCCGGGGCAGGTCGGCTATGAAGGGGCAACTGATGAATCTCACCCTCAAGGCCGGATCTCAGACCCGATTCGGCGCCAAGGCAGACAGTGCTGTCTGCCTTGCCTGCACGGGGGCAGCCAGACTATGACCCCTTTTGAACTGGAGAATGAGTACGGGCTGCGGCTGCGCGGCCTCGATTTTGGGGCCACGCTGAGCTCCCTGAGCCTGCCGGTTGGTGGCGAGAGGCGGGAGCTGCTGCTCGGCTGTACCGACGCCGACTATCCAACCCAGCAGGTGTGGCTGGGTGCGATGGCGGGACGCTTTGCCAATCGTATCGGCGGCGCAACCCTTGAGCGAAACGGCCAATGCTGGTCGCTGGATGCCAATCAGCCACCCCACTGCCTGCATGGAGGCGCGGATGGCGTTCATCGCCGCACGTGGCAGATTGACGCCCAGGAGGCCAGCCGGGTGCGGCTCAGCCTGCTCTCCCCGGACGGGGATCAGGGGTTTCCCGGCAACCTCAAGCTCGAGCTTGAATACCGGCTAGAGCAGCGGGATCTGGTGGTGGAGTGCTGGGCCAGTACGGATGCGCCGACCCCGGTCAGCCTGACCAGTCACGCCTACTTCAACCTCGATGGTGGCGGTGATGTCCGCGATCACCACCTCACCCTGAAGGCGGACCGCTTCCTGACCACAGATGCCAGCGGCTTGCCCCTGGCGCCGCAAGCGGTCGAGGGGCCCTTCGATCTGCGCGGCGGGCGGCGCCTTGGGGATGAGTGGCTGAGCCACCCCCAGCAACGTCAGGCCAAGGGCTACGATCACGCTTTCCTGCTCAAGCCCCCCCCCTCGGAGTGGGCCGCACGAGTAGTTTCGGGAGACAGGCAAATGGCGATGGAGGTCCATACCAACCAGCCTTCGTTGCAGCTCTACACCGGCAACTGGCTGGCCAAGACGCCAGGTCGTGGCGGGCAGCCTCACCAGGATTACGACGGCCTCTGCCTGGAGGCCCAGCAGCTGCCGGACAGCCCGAACAGACCCGAGTTGGGGGATCCTTGGCTACTGCCGGGGCAGCGCTATCATCACCTCACCCGCTACCGCTTCGAGCCCCTCACCCAGACTGGGGCATGACATCACGAGGATGATGCTGAATGGTCAGGGGAGGCTCCCATGCCGTGAATGACTCAGCCCGGCAGCTGAAACCTATGACACTGATGATCAAAAGGAATTTGTATGGATCAGCACTATCAGGCCAACTCGGCTCGCTACCAGCAGCAACCCTATCGCACCGTCGGTCGCCACGGCCTGCGTCTGCCCGCCATCGCCCTTGGACTCTGGCATAACTTCGGAGCAGAGGCCGCTCCCGAGCGGATGAGCGCCATGGTGCGTCAGGCATTCGATCTTGGCATCACTCACTTCGATCTGGCCAACAACTACGGGCCGCCGCCGGGCAGTGCCGAGACCAGCTTCGGTCGCCTGCTCAGACAAGATCTGGCCGCCCATCGCGACGAACTGATCATCAGCACCAAGGCGGGCTATGTGATGTGGGATGGCCCCTACGGCGATGGCGGCAGTGCCAAGTACTTGTTTGCCAGCCTGCACCAGAGCCTGCGCCGACTCGGCCTCGACTACGTGGATATCTTCTACCACCACAGGCCGGACTCGCGCACGCCCCTTGAAGAGACCTGTCAGGCCTTGGCGCTCATGGTGCGTCAGGGCAAGGCGCTCTATGTCGGTCTCTCCAACTACCCGGCCGACCTGGCCTGTCAGGCCGCCATCAGATTGAGGGAGCTGGGAACCCCCTGTCTGGTCAATCAGCTCAAATACTCCCTGTTCCAGCGAGAGATTGAAGAACAGACCCTGCCAGCCTGCCGCGAGCAAGGCATGGGCGTCGTCGCCTTCTCCCCTCTGGCGGGAGGGTTGCTCAGCGACCGCTACCTGGCAGGCATTCCTACCGATTCCCGTGCCGCCAGCCCTAGTCCCTTCCTCAAGCCAGATCAACTCACGGCGGAAAAGCTTGGCCAAATACGTGCCCTGCATGCCCTGGCAGAGGAGCGCGGACAGAGCCTGTCACAGCTGGCGCTGCAATGGGTGCTGCGCGATGCCGTGGTCAGCAGTGCCCTCATCGGCGCCAGCAGGCCGGAGCAGATATCAAGCGCCGTTCAGGCCCTGACCCAACCCGCTCTGGATGTGGCCTGGCAGCAACGGATCCTGGCTGCCCTCGATTGAGCCAACGGCGCCGCTGCGGCAATATTCTCTGGTTGCCTGCGTGGTTTTCCGCCATCATTGGCACGCCCCCGCTTGCGGGGGCGCATCATATCCAGACAACCAAGAGATCCGATCCATGACAGAGTACTACACCCTGTTTGTCGCATTCGTGTTAGGCGTAGTGGAAGGCCTGACCGAGTTTCTGCCCGTTTCCTCCACAGGTCACCTGATCATCGTCGGCCATCTGCTGGGCTTCGAAGGTCCCAAGGCCGCCACCTTCGAGGTGGTGATCCAGCTCGGCTCCATACTGGCCGTGGTCGTGGTGTTCTGGCGCCGCCTGTTCGGCCTTATCGGCATACATTTCGGTCAGAAGCCATCCCAGGATCACGCCACCCTCTCCCTGGTGCACATCATCCTCGGCATGCTACCCGCCGTAGTGATAGGCCTCGCCATTCACAGCTGGATAAAGGCCAACCTGTTCGGTCCCCAGACGGTGATGTATGCCTTGGTCGCCGGCGGCATCTTGCTGTTGATAGCCGAATGGAAGCGCCCCGCGGTACGCTCCGAAACCCTGGATGACATCAGCTACAAGCAGGCGTTTGGCATAGGTCTGTTCCAATGTCTGGCACTCTGGCCCGGTTTCTCCCGCTCGGGGGCCACCATCAGTGGCGGCATGCTGATGGGTATCAGTCGTCAGGCGGCGGCCGAGTTCTCCTTCATTCTGGCGGTACCCATGATGATCGCGGCGAGTGGCCTGGATCTCTACAAGAGCCGGGATTTCCTCTCCATGGCCGACTTCCCCATGTTTGCGGTTGGTTTTGTCACCGCCTTCGTGGTGGCCATGTTCGCCATCCGCACCTTCCTGGCGCTGATCCGTCGTCTCGATTTCGTGCCTTTTGCCATCTATCGATTCGTCATCGCCTTCGCCGTCTATATGGTGTTCGTACATTAATCCGCCGTGACGACGTCGACTGCAATATGAAAAGGGACCCGAGGGTCCCTTTTTTGATCCATTAATTGCGGGGTGCCCTTGCCGAGCCTAACCCCCTCAATAGAGATGCCCAGAGATACCGTTGAGCAGCCGCGACAATCCTTTGGTGAACTGGATAGGGGCATCCTGCACCGTGTAGCAGAGGCAGCCATCGATCGTTTGCGGACTGTGGGCATGGCGGCTATCGCGCCAGATGAAATCACCGGCCCCGTAGTGCTGCTCACCATCCTGCATGCTGCCCGCCAACAGCAAGGTCAACTCATAACCCTGATGGGTATGCTCGGGAATGGCGCCACCCGCATCTATATGTAGCAGGCTGGCACGCACCCCCAGCTCGCCGAGTGGCAGGCTATGTTGGCGCACGGGTCCAAAGTGCCGCCACTTGGGCGACTGGTAACGGGCCAGCACTCTCGGCAGACGATAGTGCTGACCGGCCACCTCGAGCTGGGGGCTCGGTTGAGGCACGGCGACAAGTTCGGGCAAGGGTTGCTGCACTATCATGGCCAGCATGGCATCGAGCCCGGGCTCAGCCTGATCCGGCAGGGGGGCGGCCTCGAGTGCCTCGGCAAGTTGTGCCTCCCACATCGTCACCCGGGCGGCACATTCGGGGCAGAGCTCGCAATGGGCCGATACCCCGACCGCCAGGGGCAGGGGGAGCTCGTTGGCCGCGAAGGCACGCAGCATCTGCTCGGTCGGATGGGATTTAATCATGATACAGCTCCATAAATATGTGCGGTCGAAACGAGGCGGCCTCCTGAGCCCTCCCCAGCAAAGGGATGACCCTTGTCATGACGAGGCTATGCATCATGGCGTTCCACCTGCTCTTTGAGCTTTTGCAGGGCCAGCCGTAGCCGGGACTTGATGGTGCCTAACGGTACGCCAAGCCGCTCGGCCAGCTCCTGCTGGGAGAGCTCTTGCAGGTAGATGCCACGCACCACTTGCTGCTGAGGCTCAGGTAACACACTGACGTAATGAGCCATCTGACGAGTCAGCACGGCATCCTCGCCACCGGGCCCCTGGGGCAAATCGGCCCCAAACTCCAGCAGGGGCCAGATCTCTTCGGCGCACAGATCTTCACGACTGGCACGGCGGCGGCGCAACATGTCGAAGCACTGGTTACGCATCACTGTGTAGATCCAGGTGCTGGGTGCCCCCTTCTCCGGGTGGTAGAGCCGTGCCTTCTGCCAGACCAGCAGCATGGTCTCCTGGACCAGCTCCATCGCATTGGCTTCACTGCCAAGATGGCGCATCCCGTAGTTGCGAATGCGCGGCGCGAAGTGACGAAACAGCGCGGCAAAGGCCACCTTGTCGGCAGACTCGGCGACCCTTATCAGCTGGGTTTTAAGGTCGGGAACACCTATGACTGTGTCCATCTGGGGCGAGATCCTGCTGTGAGTCAGTTGTGACTGGCCAGTATATGCCATGGCACCTTACCTTGATTGCTACCGTGCAGATCAATACGGTCAGGCACTGCTCCTGGATCAGCGCCGCCGTACTCTTTCTGGGCAAGGGAGACATTCGCCCTCAGCCCGAGAAATAGCGGGAGGTGACGGGTGAACGCCTCGATCAGTGACTGGCGACCAGCAGATTGCTCAGCAGATTGAGGGCGGGGTTGTAGTCTTCACAGGCCATCAGCCACTGCTTCTGTTCGGGGGGAATCGGCAGTACTTCTATCCAGCGCTGGGCGACCCAGCAGGCATCGTCCCAGTCGGGTTCACGATAGAGAGCGGCATATTCGGGGTAGTCACTGAACACCTCACGCAGGGCCTGGGCCAGATTGCGCTGATCCCGTGGCAGACGGCCACACTGCCAGAGCGGCAGCGGCTCCACCTCACCGACCCGCAAGCCATCCGGCTCCTGCCAGAGATGCTGGATACGCAATCGCTCCACTCCTTGCACTGTGATGCCCAGCAGGCCATCCGGTAGCCTGTCAAAATCGATGATCCGCACCCGAGTGGCGATAGGATACATGTTGCGCAATTCATCCCCCTGGCGGGCATCCCACATGCAGAGCCCGAAGCCAGCGTCGCCCGCCTCGGCGATCATCCGCTGGTATCTAGGCTCGAAGATGCGCAGCGGCATGACGCCACCGGGCAGCAAATGAGCGGAGAGGGGAAAGAGTGCCAGTTTCATACTTAAATATCCCGTTTCGTGTGCCTTCTCCTGATACGACACCGAAAACTCGCCAGATCATTCAGACCGAGTAGGAATAAAAACCCCTATCACTATTAGGGGAAAATAGCCTGGACAAGCCGCTTCGATATGCAGTAGAAATGGATAAGTCGCAGACAACAACGCAATATCCTGCCAAGCTGCGCACCAAGCAGTGAAATATCCGCCGCCTCAGCTGTGGAGGGTCATCCCTATAGTTTTCTCGGCCCGATGCGGGTAAAATTCACGCCCTTATATATCAGTCATATTTCGACGCATAACCTCGGTGGTCAGTCATGAAAGAGCATATTCATCATCTACTTGAACAGACGGTAGCCAACCTCAAATCCGCAGGCCTGCTGCCAGCGGAGCTGGAAGCCCGAGTGCTGGTAGATCGATGCAAGGATAAGGCTCATGGTGACCTGGCCACCAACCTGGCCATGCTGCTCGCCAAACCGGCTGGCAAGAACCCGCGCGAGCTGGCGGCCGCCATCATTGAGCACCTGCCTGCCTCTGATCTGATCGCCAAGGTCGAGATTGCCGGTCCCGGCTTCATCAACTTCTTCTTCAATCAGCAGTGGCTGACCGGTCAGGTCGACGCCATGGTGGCCAGCGCCAACGCCAACGTGAAGTTGCCGACCCCGCAAACCGTGGTGGTGGATTACTCCGCCCCCAACGTAGCCAAAGAGATGGCGGTGCACCACATCCGCAGTACCGTGCTCGGTGATGTGGCGGCTCGTGCCCTGGAGTTCCTGGGCCACAAGGTGATCCGCGCCAACCACATCGGTGACTGGGGTACCCAGTTCGGCATGCTGATCGCCTATCTGGAGAAGATGGCCAACGAGCACGCCAGCGACATGGCGCTCAAGGATCTGGAAGCCTTCTACACCCAGGCCAAGCGTTGCTACGACGAAGACGAAGCCTTCGCCGAGCGCGCTCGCAACTACGTGGTCAAGCTGCAAGGTGGCGATGAGTACTGCCGCACCATGTGGAAGAAGCTGGTCGACATGACCATGGAACAGAACCAGATCAACTACGACCGCCTGAATGTCTCCCTGACCAACAAGGACATCATGGGCGAGTCCATGTACAACGACATGCTGCCCCAAATCGTCACCGACCTGAAAGCCAAAGGGCTGGCGGTCGAGAGCGAAGGCGCCACCGTTGTCTTCCTGGACGAATTCAAGAACAAGGATGGCGAGCCCATGGGCGTCATCATCCAGAAAAGCGATGGCGGCTTCCTCTACACCACCACCGACATCGCCTGCGCCAAATACCGTTATGAAACCCTGGGCGCAGATCGTGTCATGTATTTCATCGACTCCCGTCAGCACCAGCATCTGATGCAGGCCTGGACCATCACCCGCAAGGCGGGCTATGTGCCACAGGCCGTGCCCCTCGAGCACCACGCCTTCGGCATGATGCTGGGCAAGGATGGCCGTCCCTACAAGACCCGCTCCGGTGGTACCGTCAAGCTGGTTGACCTGCTCAATGAAGCGGAAGAGCGCGCCGCCGCCCTGCTGGAGAGCCGCAACAGCGACCTCTCTGCCGAAGAGAAGGCCAACGTGGTCAACGCCATCGCCATGGGCGCGGTCAAGTATGCGGATCTCTCCAAGAACCGCACCACGGACTACATCTTCGACTGGGACATGATGCTGTCGTTTGAAGGCAACACCGCACCCTATCTGCAATATGCCTACACCCGCATCCAGTCCATCTTCCGCAAGGCCGGGGTCGAAGCCGACAGCCTCAGTGGCAAGGTCGCACTCAATGAAGATGCCGAGCTGACCCTGGCCCAGAAGCTGATCCAGTTCTCTGATGCGGTCAACGGCGTGGCCGAACGCGGTATGCCGCACCTGCTCTGTACCTACCTCTATGAGCTGTCCGGCAACTTCATGACCTTCTACGAAGCCTGCCCGATCAACAAGGATGGCGTCGATCCCGACGTTCGCCAGAGCCGACTGCTGCTGTGCGCCGCCACCGCCAAGGTACTCAAACTGGGTCTGGGCGTACTGGGTATTCATACCCTGGAGCGCATGTAATTCATGGCAACAAGGGATTATGTCGGGAGTGGCTCGAGGAGACGAGCCGGTGGTCGTAACGCCAAAAAGGCGCCACCTCGCCGCCGCTTTCCGCTGATCCCCGTCCTGCTGGCGGGGGTGCTGGTTGCCGGTTTTGGAGCCTTCCTCTACCTCATCAATGGCAAGGCCGCCGATGGCCCGACCATAGAGGAGCAGGTGCGCGCCAACAAACCCAAACCCAAGGGCCATGACCTGCCTCAGGAGAAATGGAGCTATATCGAACGGCTTGAGAACAAGCAGGTCGACATAGTGGAACCGCCACCCCAGCCCGGGGTGCTGCCCCCGCCGCCAGCGGCGACCTTGACCCTGCAGCCCGAGAAGCTGCCCAAGCCGGTGGAAACCAAGATCCCCCAGCCGGGCACCCCCATCGGCCAGGTGCAGCCTTATCAGCCCAAGCCGATCGGCGCCCCCGTGGCCAGTGCCCAGGAGCAGGCCATTGATCGCAAGGCCGAGCGGGATCGCATGGAGCGTGAGCTGCGTGCCGAGCTGGCGCAGGATCAGGCTCAGAAAGCAAAAGCGGCCCAGACGGCTTCCACCGATGCGGGCCGCTACATGATGCAGTGTGCGGCCCTGCGTTCGCAGGATTCTGCCGAGTCGCTCAAGGCGCGTATTGCCTTCTCCGCGGGCCTGAGTGCCAGCTTGCAGAACATCAATACCGCCAATGGCGCCATCTACAAGGTGATGGTGGGCCCCTTCAACGGCAAAGCGGCGGCCGATGCGGCCAACCGCAAGCTGCAAGGTGCTGGCATCAGTGGCTGCATCCCCAAGAAGGGCTGACGACCCACAATGAAAAATGCGGCACCGTGGCAACATGGTGCCGCATTTTTTTTGCCTGGCGCTCCCTGCCCGGATAGCCCGCCTCAACGATATACAGCCGAACCCCCTGCCAATTCACGGCCCACTCTCGAAGCCAAGTCAGGGTTGAAAAGCCGGAACGGCAACCCCATCTCTGTTTTCATGCACAGTCATGGCCGTGAAGCGGCTCAAGCGAGGTAAGTAAAGTGACGACCATAGTTTCAGTCCGCCGCAACGGCCAAGTCGTGATCGGAGGGGATGGCCAGGTATCCCTGGGCAACACCGTCATGAAGGGCAACGCCCGCAAGGTCCATCGTCTCTATAACGGCAAGGTGCTGGCGGGTTTCGCTGGCGGTACCGCCGATGCCTTCACTCTGCTTGAGCGCTTTGAAGCCAAACTGCAGGCGCATCAGGGCAATCTGGAGCGCGCCGCCGTGGCGCTGGCCAAAGATTGGCGCACCGACCGCGCCCTGCGCCGCCTCGAAGCCCTGCTGGCGGTCGCCGATGAGCACAAATCTTTCATCATCACCGGCAACGGTGATGTGGTGCAGCCAGAACATGACCTCATCGCCATCGGCTCTGGCGGAAACTTCGCCCAGTCTGCCGCCACCGCCCTGCTGGAAAATACCGATCTGGATGCCAAATCCATCGTCGAGAAATCCCTCAAGATAGCGGGCGACATCTGCGTCTTCACCAACGGCAACCACACCATAGAAGTGCTGGACTACGCGGCCAAGTAAGGCCGCCAAACCAAGCCCCCATTTTGCAAGGGGTGGGCCTGCCCGCCCCTGATACAGGAATGCCATCATGTCCGAGATGACCCCCAGAGAAATCGTCCACGAGCTGGACAGACACATCATCGGCCAGGCCGATGCCAAGCGTGCCGTCGCCGTCGCCCTGCGCAACCGCTGGCGCCGTATGCAGCTCAGCGAAGAGATGCGCCATGAAGTGACCCCGAAAAACATCCTGATGATAGGGCCGACCGGGGTCGGCAAAACCGAAATAGCCCGTCGCCTCGCCAAGCTGGCCAATGCCCCCTTCATCAAGGTGGAAGCGACCAAGTTCACCGAAGTCGGCTATGTTGGCAAGGAAGTGGACAGCATTATCCGCGATCTCACCGATGTGGCCATCAAGCTCATCCGTGAATCCGAGATGGAGAAGAACAAATACCGCGCCGAGGAGGCCGCCGAAGAGCGCATTCTCGATGCCCTGCTGCCCAACCCGCGCAACACCTGGGGCGAAGAGGAGAAGGCGGACAACTCAAACAGCCGCCAGATCTTCCGCAAGAAACTGCGGGAAGGTCAGCTGGACGAGAAAGAGATTGAGCTGGATCTGGCCACGCAGCAGATGGGCGTCGAGATCATGGCCCCGCCCGGCATGGAGGAGATGACCAACCAGCTGCAGGGGCTGTTCCAGAACCTGGGGCAGGGTCAGAAGAAGAAGCGCAAGCTCAAGGTCAAAGAGGCCATGAAGGCGCTGATCGAAGAGGAGGCCGCTCGCCTGGTCAATCCGGAAGAGCTGAAGCAAAAAGCCATCCATGCCGTCGAGAACAACGGTATCGTCTTCCTCGACGAAATAGACAAGATCTGCAAACGTGGCGAAAGCTCCGGCCCAGATGTCTCCCGCGAGGGAGTACAGCGTGACCTGCTGCCCCTGGTCGAAGGCTGTACCGTCAATACCAAGCACGGCATGGTGAAAACCGACCACATCCTGTTCGTTGCCTCCGGCGCCTTCCAGGTGGCTCGCCCGTCGGATCTCATCCCCGAACTGCAGGGCCGCCTGCCAATTCGGGTCGAGTTGACCGCACTGACCACTGGCGATTTCGAGCGCATCCTGACCGAACCGAACGCCTCCCTGACCGATCAGTACCAGGCACTGATGGCCACCGAAGGGGTCAAGATAGAGTTCACTCAAGATGGCATCCGCCGTCTGGCCGAGGCCGCCTGGCAGGTCAACGAGCGTACCGAAAACATCGGTGCCCGCCGTCTGCATACCGTGATGGAGCGATTGATGGAAGACATCTCTTATGATGCCTCCGAGAAATCCGGCGAGACCTTCGTCATCAATGCCGACTACGTCAACGCCCACCTCGGAGCCCTGATCGAAGATGAGGATCTGAGCCGCTACATCCTGTAAGCGAGTCTCGGCACTGCACTGACGCCTCCACCATGGAGGCGTCTTTTTTCTGTCCCATGCACCTTCATTCAAACCACTATCAGTGCCTCCTCCTCCCTGCGCCCCACCAGCCATAGCGCCAACCCTATGAGCAGACCGGTCAGGGCAAAGGTAAGCTGAGTACCGAACACCAGATCGGTCGGCATGGCCATGCTCAGATTGTGCGTCCCCACCAGGGTGGCAAACAGGCCACCGAGCCCGGCCGCCCCCGCCAGCTGGCCCAGATTGCGCGACAGGGTCAACAAGCCCGCCACGGCGCCCCGTGCCTGCTCACTCGCCCCACCGACCACGGCGCTGTTGTTGGCGGTCTGGAACAATGCATAACCGGCCGTCAGCAGCAGTATGGGTAGCAGATAGCCGAGCGGACCATAATAGCCAGCCGTCAGGCTAGCCAGCCCAAGGGCTGCGATCGTCATGACCATCAACCCCAGCCGCACGATCCGGCGCGAACCAAACCTGTCCACCAGCCGGCAGGCATCCCCGTCAAGGCGGCAAGCAGGGGCCCCCCCGAGATCATGAGCCCGATGGTCGCCATGTCGAGCTCGAACATGCCATGCAGGTAGAAGGGGCCGATCAGCAGGGTCACCACCATGACGCTGGCCACCAGGGCACTGGCGAGCAAGCCGCCCCTGAGTCGGGGTTCGGCCAGCAGCACCAGTGGCAACAAAGGAGAGGATTCGAGGCGCTCGCGGCGAATGAACAAAGCAGTGACAAGCAGTGCTCCCACCCCCAACTTCAGCGCCAGAGCGCCCCCCGAGGTCAGCGCCAGCCCGTAGCAGAGCAGCGCCACCACCAGCATCGACAGGCTCGCCAGATTGATCCTCTTCCTCTGTGGCAAAGCGCCATCCGGGGGCAGGCCGACCATGCCGGCGCCCAGTGCCAGCAGGCTAACGGGCACCAGCAGCAGGAAGGGGGCCTGCCAGCCAAACCCGTCGATCAGCAGGCCGCCGAAGGAGGGGCCGAGGGCAGTGCCACAGGCCGACAGAGTGCCAAGCAATCCCATGCCCCAGCCACGCCGTGCTGGCGGCACCAACTGCCCCACCATGGCCAGCGCCAGGGAGAGCATGCAGGCAGCCCCGGAGCCCTGCAGGACGCGCGCCGCAATCAACCAACCTATGGTGGGTGCCAGGGCGCACAGCAGAGATGCCAGCGCAAACAGCGCCACTCCCCAGAGCAGCAAGCGCCGCCGGCCAACTCCATCGCCAAGCCGGCCGGCCACCACCGTCAGACAGGTGATCCCCAGCAGATAGGCCACCAGCACCCACTGCACGCTGGCAAAGGGGACGGCAAACACCTGTCCCAACGCAGGCAGTGCCATGTTGGCCATGCTCCCCGCCAGCATGGGCAACAGGGTGGCAAGACCGAGCGCCAGCAAGCCTGCACGGCGGGCAAAAGGTGTCGGGATTGTGATGGAATGTGACATGGGCATGACCTCCGGCGAACTATGATGCCGACAAGGCTAGCCGGAGGGATGAAGCGGCGGAAGACGCACGGCTTGCAACTTATAGCTGCACGGTACGCCATATGAAGAACCGGATTCTCGCGTATGCTGAACGCATCAGACCACCATCAGTTGGTCACTCCGCATACCCGGCCGATGAGGGCACCACCATGAGCACTCCCGATTTCAATCTGCTGCTGACCCTGGATGCGCTGCTCGATGAGGGCAGCGTGGCCAGGGCCGCTAGGCGGCTGCGCCTCAGCCCCTCTGCCATGAGCCGGGCCCTGGCCCGTCTGCGTGACACGACCGGGGATCCACTGCTGGTGCGCGCAGGCCGGGGGCTGGTGCCCACACCGCGTGCGCTGGCCCTGCGCGAGCGGGTCAGCCAGCTGGTGCAGGAGGCCGAGGCCGTGCTGCGCCCCCAGCAGGAGATAGACCCGGCCCACCTGGTGCGCACCTTTCGGCTGAGATCCAGCGACGGTTTCGTGGAGGCGGTCGGTACGGCCCTGCTGACCCGGCTCGCCGCCGAGGCACCCGGGGTACGGCTGCATTTCATGGCCAAGCCCGACAAGGAGAGCCACCTTCTGCGCGGCGGCGAGCTGGATTTTGAAACCGGCGTGATCGGCACCCATACGGCGCCCGAGCTGCATACCCAGGCGCTGTTCCAGGACAGCTTCGTCGCCGTGGTGCGACCGGGCCACCCCCTGTGCGAAGGCCCTCTGACCGCCGCCCGTTATGCTGCCGCCCGCCACATCATGGTGTCGCGGCGTAGCTTGGAGCAGGGCCCCATCGACGAGGCGCTCGCAGCCCTGAAGCTCGAGCGAACCATCGCCACCCTGGTGCCGGGCTTTGCCACTGCGCTAGCGCTGGTGCGAGGCAGCGATCTGGTGGCGACCGTCCCCGCCCTGCACTGCGCCGCCCTGCACGCCGATCTGGTGACCCTGCCCCTGCCCTTCCCCTTGCCCGGGATCACCCTGGCCCTGCTCTGGCATCCACGACTGGACGCCGATCCGGCCCACCGCTGGCTGCGCGCCCTCATCCGCGAGACCTGCGCCCAGGCCCCCTATGGAGGGGACATCAGGGACAGCTGATCCCCCCGGCGGCAGGCAAATCCACCTCCTGGCCGCCCGGGGAGCACGGCGCGGCTGCCCGGGATCCCGAGGGCTCCGACTCTCTACGCCCGCCTTTTCCCTCCGTCACACAGAGCCGCTCACCCTTGTTCAAGAAAAGATCGGTCCGCCCCCTTCCCTCGAGTTTATACATGCGTATAATTCAGATCAAAATCTGTGCAACAGGAGCGCTGCTAGATGCACCCCACTCGTCAAAAACTGCTCGATACGGGCCTTGCGATCGCCACCGACAAGGGGCTGCGCGGCCTCACGGTGCGCGAGCTGGCGGCGGCGGCCGAGGTCAATCTCGGCACCTTCGTCTATCACTTTGGCAACCGCGACGCCTTCATCGACGAGCTGGTGGAGCTCTGGTACGCCCCCCTCTTTGATGAGCTCAAGGCGGTGGCTGCCCGCGGCACCTACCCCTCTGCCCTGGCGACCTTCGAGGCCACCATGGTGGCGGTGATCGCCCTGGTAGCGCGCCAGCGCAGCTTCATCAATCACCTGTTTGGCGATGCCCTGTCCGGCGAGAGCGCGGCCCAGCGCTTTCTGCTGAGCCTGCCGCGCCGCCACCCCCTGTTGCTGCTCGAGCAGGTTCAGAAGGCGCAGGTGGAGGGATCCCTGGTGGCGGGCAACCCGTTGCAGCTGATGATCTTCATCATGGGCTCCGTCGGTCTGCCCCTGGTGATCGCCGGTGGCGGTCGCCAGCTCGGCTGGCTGCCTCCGGAGGCGGCGCCGTTTTTGTCCCAGATAGACAATCCCGAGGCCGCCCGGCAACGCCTGGTATGGGCCCTGCGCGGCCTGCGCCGCTCCGAAGGAGATCCCGCATGAAACAACGCATCGCCATTCTGGCCGTGCTGCTGACCCTGCTCAGTGGCTACCTCTGGTGGCAGGGCCGCCCGGCCGACGGCTCCATCCTCTACGGCAACGTCGACATCCGCGATGTGAACCTGGCATTCAGGGTCGGCGGCAGGGTCAGCGAGGTGCTGGTCGATGAGGGGGACGCCATCAAGGCGGGTCAGCCGCTGGCCCGTCTCGATCCCGTGCCCCTCGCCCACCAGCGCGACAACGCCCGCGCCAATCTGGCCGCGATTGAAGCGGCCAACGCCATGATGCACAAGGGGTATCGCAGGGAAGAGACCGACAGGGCACGGGCCGAGCTGGCCGCCGCCGAGGCGGCCGCCCTCGAGGCAGAGCAGCAGTGGCGTCGCCAGAGTGCGCTGGCGGCGACCGGCGCCATCTCCCGTGGCCAGCTCGACAGCGCCCGCTCCCAGCGGGATCAGACCCAGGCGCAGGTACGCTCGGCACGCGAACAGCTCGCCCAGCTCGAAACCGGCTACCGCCCGGAAGAGATTGCCCAGTCCGATGCCCAGCAGGAAGGAGCCAAAGCGGCGCTGGCCAGTGCCGAACTGGCGCTGGCAGATGCCAACCTGACCGCCCCCAGCGACGGCATCATCATCAGCCGCGCCATCGAGAACGGCAGCATGGTGCAGAGCGGAGCGACCGCCTTCAACCTCTCCCTGACCGCGCCGGTCTGGGTGCGCGCCTATGTGGAGGAGCCCTGGCTCGGCCACTTCCCGAGCGGCGCCAAAGTAACTCTCACCACCGACTCGCGGCCGGATCAGCCTTATCACGGAGTAGTGGGATTTGTCTCGCCCACCGCCGAGTTCACCCCGAAATCGGTGGAGACGCCGGACCTGCGCACTCACCTCGTATACCGGCTGCGCATAGTGGTGCAGGATCCCGACCCGGCCCTGCGCCAAGGGATGCCGGTCACCGTCAGGCTGGCGCCATGAGCTGCGCCATCTCCCTCGAGGGGCTCACCAAACGCTTTGGCGAGCGGGTCGCCCTCAATGCCATCTCGGCCACCATTCCTGCTGGCGGCATCACCGGACTGGTGGGCCCCGACGGCGCGGGCAAGAGCACTTTACTGCGCCTGCTGGCCGGTCTGCTGATCCCGGAAGCGGGCACCATCCGGGTGCTGGGGCTGGATCCGATGAGCGAGGGGGATCTGTTGCGTCAGCGCCTCGGCTACATGCCCCAGCAGTTTGGCCTCTACGAGGATCTCAGCGTGCTGGAGAACCTCACCCTCTACGCTGACTTGCGCGGCGTACTGGAGCCCGAACGCACGCCCACCTTCGCGCGGCTGCTCGCCTTCACCGATCTCGCCCGCTTCACCGCACGACCGGCGGGCAAGCTATCTGGCGGGATGAAGCAGAAACTCGGGCTGGCCTGCGCCCTTCTCGGCACCCCGGATGTGCTGCTACTCGACGAACCGGGGGTCGGGGTCGATCCCATCTCCCGCCGCGCCCTCTGGCAGATGGTGCGCGAGCTGGCCAAGGGGGGAATGACGGTGCTCTGGAGTACCGCCTATCTCGATGAGGCGGAGCTGTGCGACCACGTGCTGCTGATGGCAGATGGCGAGGTGCGCACCAGCGGTACGCCAGCCGATCTGATGGGGGCCATGGCCAGCCGCTGCTGGCTGCTGGAGGCGGGGCAACTGGATGGCCGCGAGCGGCGCGCCCTGCTGCGCCGGGCACTGGCTCACCCGGCGGTGATGGATGGCGCGGTGGCGGGGGAGCGGGTTCGCCTGCTGCTGCACCCGGGCATGACGCCCCCACCGCTCCCGGAGCTGCATCTCGCCAACGGCGCCTTTCAACCGGCCCAGCCCCGGCTGGAGGATGCCTTTATCGACCTGCTCGGCGGCGGCCCCGGCGGGGAGTCGAGTCTGGCAGCCGGGATGCGGGAAGCCGAACTGCCGCAGGGGGTCTCCCCCGAGGCGGTGATCGAGGCGCGCCACCTCACCAAGCGCTTCGGCGATTTTGCCGCCACCGATGATGTCAGCTTTGCGGTGCGCCGCGGCGAGATCTTCGGGCTGCTCGGCCCCAACGGGGCGGGCAAGTCCACCACCTTCAAGATGGAGTGCGGCCTGCTGCGCCCGAGCGAGGGACAGGCGCTGGTAACCGGCATCGATCTGGCCCACAGCCCCTCGGCGGCACGCCAGCGCCTCGGCTACATGGCGCAGAAGTTCTCCCTCTACAAGCAGCTCACCGTGGCCCAGAACCTCTCCTTCTTCGCCGGTATCTACGGCCTGTTCGGCCGCCACCAGCAGACGCGGATCGATGCCATGGTGACTGCCTTTGCCCTCGCCCCCTGGCTCGATCAGAAGGCGGAATCCCTGCCGCTCGGCCTGCGCCAGCGCTTATCGCTCGCCTGCGCCCTGCTGCACGAGCCGCCGCTGCTGTTTCTCGACGAGCCCACCTCCGGGGTCGATCCGGTAACCCGGCGCGAGTTCTGGTCGCACATCAACGCGCTGGCCGACCACGGCGTCACCGTGCTGGTCACCACCCACTTTATGGACGAGGCGGAGTATTGCGACCGCATCGCCCTCATCTATCGCGGCAAGCTGCTGGCGCTCGGCACCCCGGACGATCTCAAGGGGCTGGCCGCCAAAGAGGCGGCGACCTCTTTGCCAACTGGCTCCTTGCCGACCATGGAAGAGGCCTTTATCACCCTGGTCGAGCGGGCCAGCGAGGAGGACGCATGAGCATCAACCGTCGGCGACTGATGGCCCTCTGCCGCAAGGAGACGCTGCAAATCGTCCGTGATCCGAGCAGCATCCTCATCGCCTTCATCATGCCGGTGGTGCTGCTGGTGGTGATGGGTTACGCCATCAATCTGGATGTGGACCATCTGCGCCTCGGCATCTGGCGTACCGACGGCGGCGCACCGGCTATCCGCCTCGAACAGGCCCTGCGCGGCTCGAACGCCCTTGAGGTGCAGGACGGTCCGAGCAAGGAGGTGCTGCTCGGCAGCCTGGCGCGCGGCGAGATCCGCGGCCTGCTGGTGATCGACGAGGGGTTCTCCCGTGCCATGGCGGGCCAGGGCGGCAGCACCCCCAGGGTCTTGCTGCTCACCGACGGCTCCGAACCCAACACGGCGAACTTCGTCACCAACTACGTGCAGGGGATCTGGCAGGGGTGGCTCGTCAGGGAGGGAGTCTCCCTGCCGGTGGCGGTGGAGAGCCGCGCCTGGTTCAACCCGGCGCTGGTGAGCCGCAACTTCCTGGTGCCCGGTTCCATCGCCGTGGTGATGACCATCATAGGCGCCCTGCTCACCTCCCTGGTGGTGGCCCGGGAGTGGGAGCGCGGCACCATGGAGGCCCTGCTCGCCACCCCGGTGACCAAGACAGAGCTGCTGCTCTCCAAGCTGCTGCCCTACTACGGGCTCGGCATCGCCGCCATGCTCATCTGCCTGCTCTTCTCGGTGGCGGTGATGGGGGTGCCCTGGCGCGGCTCGCTGATCGCCCTGTTCGTGCTCACCACCCTGTTTCTCGGCAGCGCCCTCGGGCTCGGGCTCTTTCTCTCCACAGTGATGCGCAGCCAGTTCAACGCCGCCCAGGCCGCACTGACGGCGGCGTTTTTGCCGGCCATGATGCTCTCGGGTTTCGTGTTCGAAATCGCCAGCATGCCGCCGCTGCTGCGAGCCATCACCCACCTGATCCCGGCCCGCTACTTCGCGAGCTCGTTGCAGACCCTCTACCAGGCGGGCAACGTGCTCTCCATCCTGCTGGTCAACGGCGTCTGCCTGTTGCTGCTGGCCGCCTTCTGGCTGGCCCTCACCGCCCGCAAGACGCGGCGCACCCTGGAGTGACCCCATGCTGATCCGACTCTGGTGGCTGATCCGAAAAGAGTTACAGGCCCTGATGGGCAATACCCAGGGACGCTTCCTGCTCATCATGCCGGTGCTGCTGCAAACGGCCCTCTTCCCCTTCGCCGCCACCCTGGAGGTGACCGGCAACACCCTGGCCATCTACGACCAGGATGGGGGGGCGCAGAGCCGGGAGCTCATCGAGCGCCTCACCCACATGCCCGCCTTCACCACTGTGATGCCGGTGGCGGGCGAAGCTGGGATGACAGATGCCATCACTGGGCAGCAGGCCCTGATCGGCCTCATCATCCCGCAGGATTTCTCCCGCCGCCTGGCCAGGGGCGAACAGGCCAAACTGCAGCTCATCATCGACGGGCGCCGCTCCAACGGGGGGCAGGTGGCGGCAGGCTACATCAATCAGGTGATCGCCCGCTGGCAGAGCGAGGGCAAGGGGCTGCCGGAGCTCACGGTGCGCCACCTCTACAACCCCAACATCGAGTTCAGCTGGCACATACTGCCCTCTCTGGTGGCCATCATCACCACCATAGGCTGCCTCATCGTCACCGCCCTGTCGGTGGCGCGGGAGCGGGAAGAGGGCACCTTCGATCAGCTGCTGGTCTCCCCCCTCACAGCGGGCTGGATCATGGCGGGCAAGGCAGTGCCAGGCATTCTGGTGGCGGTGGGCCAGGGCACCATAGTCGCGTTGGCGGCCCGCTTCCTCTATCAGGTACCGTTTGGCGGCAGCACCACGCTGCTGATGGCGGGCATGGTCTGCTACGGCCTGGCGCTGGCGGGGATAGGGCTCTTCGTCTCGTCCCTCTGCTCGACCCAGCAGCAGGCGTTTCTCGGGGTCTTCTCCTTCATGGTGCCGGCGGTGATCCTCTCGGGCTATGTCTCCCCCATCGAGAACATGCCGCTGTTGTTCCAGTGGCTGGCGGCCATCGACCCCCTAAGCCATTTCATCCTGCTGCTCAAGGGGGTCTTCCTCAAGGATCTCGGCTGGTCGGCGGCCTGGCCCCTGCTCTGGCCGCTGCTCGCCATCGCCGGTGTCACCCTCTCCCTGGCGCTGGCCATGTTCCGCCGCCATATTGCCTGATGACCCGGCCCCTGCCAGGGGTCGGCCTCTTGCCCCCATGCCGGAACTCGACCGGAGCCAGCGGCCGCGCCGGGCACGGAAACCGTCAACTGGTATACCCATTTATGTATAAGTTTGAATTCCCTCGAATTACCCCTAAGGAGATATATAAATAGACACTTGATTTGCATCAATCGACCGCCCCCGCCGACTGGGTAGCCTAGCTTCAGAATGATGTTTTATTACTCCAAATCAGAGGCAATCATGAGCAAAGTCAGGCTGGCCGTCATCGGCAACGGCATGGTGGGGCACCGCTTCATCGAAGAGTTGATCGAGCGATCCGATCCGGACCGGTTCGAGATCACCGTCTTCGGTGCAGAACCGCGTCCCGCCTACGATCGTGTCCATCTCTCCTCCTACTTCTCCCATCACACCAGCGAAGATCTCTCCCTCGTCAAACCCGGCTTCTACGACAAGCACGGCATCCGCCTGCTGCTCGGCGAAGCGGTGAAAAAAATCGACAGGGCCAACCGCGAAGTGCACTCCAACAAGGGCACTGTGGTCGAGTACGATAAGCTGGTGCTGGCCACCGGCTCCTACCCCTGGGTGCCGCCCATCCAGGGCAGCCAGCACCACGAGTGCTTCGTCTATCGCACCATCGAGGATCTGAAAGCCATCCGCAGCGCCGCCAAGAGTGGCAAGAGCGGGGTGGTGATCGGGGGCGGTCTGCTTGGCCTCGAAGCCGCCGGCGCCCTCAAGGCGCTGGGTCTCGAGACCCACGTGGTGGAGTTTGCTCCGGTGCTGATGGCCGAGCAGCTCGACGGTCAGGGCGGCCAGCTGCTGCGCCGCAAGATTGAATCCATGGGGGTGCAGGTACACACCAGTAAGAGCACCAGCGAGATCCTGATGCATGGCGGCGAGCAGGCGAAACACCGCCTCGTCTTTGCCGACGGCAGCCAGCTGGAAGTAGACGTGGTGGTCTTCTCCACCGGCATTCGCCCGCAAGATACCCTCGGCCGTTACGGTGATCTCGCCATCGCCGAGCGCGGCGGCATCGTCATCGACGATCACAGCCTCACCTCCGACCCCGACATCTACGCCATCGGCGAGTGCGCCGCCTGGCAGGGCCGCTTCTTCGGGCTGGTAGCGCCGGGCTACAAGATGGCCCAGATCACCGTCGACCACCTGCTCGGCGGCGACAGCCGTTTCGAGGGGGCAGACATGAGCGCCAAGCTCAAGCTGCTCGGCGTCTCCGTCGGCTCCATCGGTGATGCTCACGGCCGCACCCCGGGCAGCCACAGCTATGTGTTTCAGGACGATCAGGCCGGCGTCTACAAGAAGATCGTGGTGAGCGAAGACAACAGCCGATTGCTCGGCGCCGTGCTGGTGGGTGACGTGGAAGATTACGGCAACCTGCTGCAGATGATGCTCAATGCCCTGCCGCTGCCGAGCCACCCGGACACCCTGATCCTGCCAGCCTACGCCGGGGCCAAGCCGACGCTGGGGGTGGATGCCCTGCCTGAGAGCGCCCAGATCTGCTCCTGCTTCGACGTCTCCAAGGGTGACATCGCCAAGGCGGTGGCCGAGGGTCACACCACCCTGGCCGCCATCAAGCAGCACACCAAGGCCGGCACCGGCTGCGGCGGCTGCGTGCCGCTCATCAGCCAGGTGCTCAACGCCGAGCTGGTGAAGCAGGGCATCGAGGTCAACAACCACCTCTGTGGCCACTTCCCCTACTCCCGTCAGGAGCTGTTCCACCTGGTCAAGGTGGAGGGGATCAAGAGCTTCGACGAGCTGCTGGCCAAGCACGGTCACGGCCATGGCTGCGAGGTGTGCAAACCGACCGTCGGCTCCATCCTCGCCTCCTGCTGGAACGACTATGTGCTGAGCCCGCTCAATACCCAGTTGCAGGACACCAACGACATCTTCCTCGGCAACATGCAAAAGGACGGCAGCTACTCCGTCATCCCGCGCATGGCCGGCGGCGAGGTGACCCCGGAAGGGCTGCTGGCGGTGGCCGAAGTGGCCCGCGACTACCAGCTCTACACCAAGATCACCGGTGCCCAGCGCATCGGCCTGTTCGGGGCCCAGAAGGATGATCTGCCCGCCATCTGGCGCAAGCTGCTGGCGGCGGGCTTCGAGACCGGTCAGGCCTACGCCAAGGCGCTGCGCATGGCCAAGACCTGTGTCGGCAGCACCTGGTGCCGCTTCGGCGTGCAGGACAGCGTCGGCCTCGGGGTCTTCCTCGAGAACCGCTACAAGGGCATTCGCACCCCCCACAAGATGAAGTTCGGCGTCTCCGGCTGTACCCGTGAATGTGCGGAAGCCCAGGGCAAGGACGTCGGCATCATAGCCACCGACGCGGGCTGGAACCTCTATGTGGGCGGCAACGGTGGCATGAAACCGCGCCACGCCGATCTGCTGGCCTCCGACCTCGACCGCGAAACCCTGATCAAGCTGATCGACCGCTTTATGATGTTCTACGTCACCAGCGCCGACAAACTGCAGCGCACCTCGGTCTGGCTCGGCAATCTGGAAGGGGGTGTCGACTACCTGCGCGAGGTGATCGTCGACGACAAGCTGGGGCTGGCCGAGACCCTGGAGCGCGATATCCAGACCCTGATCGACAGCTACGAGTGCGAATGGTCCCGCACCCTCAATGAAGAGGAAGCGCTCAAACGCTTCAGCCACTTCATCAACAGCGACAAGCGCGACCCGGACGTCCAGTTCGTCAGCGAACGCGACCAGCACAGACCCGCCACCCCGGCCGAGCGCATCCCCGTCTATCAGATCGAGGTGGAAACAAAATGATGAAACTTGCCTGCCAACTCAACGACATCCTGCCGGGAACCGGCGTCTGTGCCCTGCTGGAAGGTCGCCAGATCGCCCTGTTCCGCCCTAGCGCGGCCGCCGAGGTGTTCGCCATCGACAACCGGGATCCCTTCTTCGCCGCCAACGTGCTGTCGCGCGGCATCGTAGGTGAACACGAGGGTGAGCTCTGGGTCGCCAGCCCGCTCAAGAAGCAGCACTTTCGCCTGAGCGACGGCCACTGCCTCGAAAATGCCGCCATGTCGGTACGGAGCTATCCCGTTGAAGTGCGCGACCAGCAGGTCTGGGTCGCCGTCTAAAGCCGATTCACTCTCTTTCGGGCTGCCCGCGGGCGGCCCTCTTGAAGGAAACAAAGATGTATACCGACACCATCAACAAGTGCGCCGCCAACGCGGCCCGTATCAACCGCTTCGAGCGCAGCGACAAGCTCGGCTTCTGGCTCAGCTCCGCCATGGCGGGGGCCTATGTGGGCCTTGGCATCATCCTTATCTTCACCCTGGGCAACCTGGTGGATCCGAGCATCCGTCCGCTGGTGATGGGGGCCACCTTCGGCATAGCCCTGACTCTGGTCATCATCGCCGGCTCCGAGCTGTTCACCGGCCACACCATGTTCCTCACCTTCGGGGTGAAGACCGGCAAGATCGCCATGGCCGACCTGCTGCGCATCCTGCCCCAGACCTGGGCGGGCAACCTGATTGGCTCCGTTGTGGTGGCGCTCATCTACTCCTACGGCGGCAGCCTGCTGCCGGACGCGGGCAGCCTGGCCCACAAGGTGGCGCTGGCCAAGACCCAGGCACCGGCGCTGACCCTGTTCATGAAGGGGATCCTCTGCAACTGGCTGGTCTGCCTCGCCATCTGGATGGCGCTGCGTACCGAGGGCGCCGCCAAGTTCATCGCCATCTGGTGGTGTCTGCTGGCCTTCATCGCCTCCGGCTACGAGCACTCGGTCGCCAACATGACCCTGTTCGCCCTCTCCTGGTTCGGTGCCCATTCCGAGGCCTACACCCTGGGCGGCATCGGCCACAACCTGCTGTGGGTGACCCTGGGCAACACCGTCTCCGGCGCCCTCTTCATGGGCCTCGGCTACTGGTATGCCACCCCCAAGGCTGAGCGCCCGGTCGCGGTGAGCGAGACCACCACCACTGCCAGCCAGACCCAAACCGCCTGATCAGGAGGCCCCATGGATTACTTGCCCATCTTTTGCCGACTCGACAACAAACCCGTGCTGCTGGTCGGCGGCGGCGAGGTAGCGGCGCGCAAGGCGCGCCTGCTGCTGGATGCCGGTGCCCGGCTGACAGTGGTCTCTCCCGAGCTAGACCCCGAGCTGGCGGAACTGGCTGCCAACGGCAGCATCGAGTGGTTGGCCGGTGAATTCGCGCCTCAGCAACTGGCGGGCAAGTGGCTGGTGGTGGCCGCCACCGATCGGCGCGAGGTGAACGCCCTGGTCTACCAGAGCGCCAATCAGGCGCGGATCTTCGCCAACGTGGTGGATGACCCCAAGCGCTCCAGCTTCATCATGCCGTCCATCATCGACCGCTCGCCGCTGATGGTGGCCATCTCCTCCGGCGGCAAGGCCCCGGTACTGGCCCGGCTGCTGCGGGAGAAGCTCGAAGCCCTGCTGCCCCAGCACCTGGGGGCCGTGGCGGCCTTTGCCGGCAGCCTGCGGGATCGGGTCAAGGCCCGCTTCGCCACCATGGGGGAGCGACGCCGCTTCTGGGAGCGGCTGCTCGGGGCGGATCGGCTCGGTCAGGCGCTGGCTCGGGGGGATAGAGCCTCTGCCCACCAGCTGGCCGACAACCTGTTTGCCGATGAAAGCCAGAGCGCTGGCGAGGTGGTACTGGTGGGAGCCGGCCCGGGGGATCCCGGTCTGCTCACCCTGCACGCCTTGCGTCAGATGCAGCAGGCGGACCTGGTGGTCCATGACCGGCTGGTGTCGGACGAGGTGATGGCGCTGGTGCGGCGCGATGCCAAACGCATCTTCGTCGGCAAGCAGGCGGGCAACCACTGCGTGCCCCAGGAGGGCATCAACCAACTCTTGCTGGAGGAGGCGAAGAAGGGGCTGCGGGTGGTGCGGCTGAAAGGGGGCGACCCCTTCATCTTCGGCCGTGGCGGCGAGGAGCTGGAGACCCTGGTCGGTAGCGGCGTGGGCTTCCAGGTGGTACCGGGGATCACGGCGGCGAGCGGCTGCGCGGCCTATGCGGGCATTCCTCTCACCCATCGCGATCACGCCCAGAGCGTGCGCTTCGTCACCGCCCACGGCAAGGGCGGTGCCCAGGATCTCGACTGGCCCCTGCTGGCCAAAGACAGGCAGACACTGGTGTTCTATATGGGGCTTTCCTCCTGCGCCGTAATCCGCGAGCAACTGCTGGCCCACGGCAAGGAGGGCGACACCCCGGTGGCGCTGATCGAGCGCGGCACCCAGCCGAATCAGCGGGTCATCCGCGGCACCCTCGACCAGTTGCCGGAGCTAGCTGTCGGGGTAGATAGTCCCGCTCTCATCATGGTGGGAACCGTAGTAACGCTGGCCGACAAGCTCGCCTGGTTCGGGCAGCACGCCCCCGGAGAGAGGGTTTCGGCCTGAAGGTGGATAGCCTCAGTTTGGATCAGGAAAAACGCGGCCAGAGTGGCCGCGTTTTATGCTGAATATCGCCCCATGGATGTCGTGATAAAAGTCGCCATTCACTTGTTGTTCAAGGAATATTCATTGAAATGCCGGGCCCAGTCCCTATACTGGATCCACCTGTTTCCAGCGGTGGACTGACACAATGGAATACAATACTTCAGAACTGTGCGACATCTATCAGGACATGGTCGATGTACTCGAACCCATGCTCTGCTCCTTCGGCGGACGCGCCTCCTTCGGTGGTGTTATCACCACAGTCAAATGCTTCGAATCCAACGGTCTGATCCGTGAGATGGTCAAGGAAAACGGCGTCGGCCGCGTGCTGCTGATCGATGGCGGTGGCTCCATGCGTCGGGCGCTGATCGACAGCGACATAGCAACCACGGCGGCAGAAAACGAGTGGGAAGGCATCGTCTGCTACGGCTGCGTGCGTGAGGTCGACGTGCTGGAAGAGCTGGATATCGGCATTCAAGCCCTGGCCGCCATACCGGTCGGTGCCGACAGCAAGGATGTGGGTGAAACGGATCTGCCGGTCAACTTCGGCGGCGTGACCTTCCTGCCGGATGACCACCTCTACGCCGATACCACCGGGGTCATTCTCTCCCCCGAACCGCTGGATATCGAATAAGCGGATTCACGTTCGCAGAATGGGAGCCCATGGCTCCCATTTTTTATGGGTGAAAGCCGGGGTAAAGACCTGGAAAGTGCAGGAAAACTGGCAAAAAAAGAGGGCCAGAAGAACTGGCCCTATAACTGGAAGCAATGTGAGCAATGTCGTGCTTTCACAAGAAGTCACCATGTTGGAACTGATGGGGTCTATCCCGGAACGCAAGTTAACAATAATCATTCTCATTTGAATTGGCAACTCTTATTTCTCGATATTGCCAAAAATGTGCAAAAAAATTGACCACCCTGAGGTGGCCAATGCGGCATATCTGCTGACAAGCCTGGGTATCAGGCATTGCGCGCCTCACCCTGCAGGGCAGCAGGATTGGGATCCCCCACCAGTTTGCGGCTAAGATAGCGCAGCAACACGCCGTAGAGCGGTACGAACAAACCAAGGCTTATCAGTAGCTTGAATACATAGTCCACGGTCGCTATCTCGACCCAGTGCTCCGCCATGAAGGGATCGTCACTGCGCCAGAAGGCGATGCTGAAGAAGGCAAGGGTATCGACCAGATTGCCGATCAGGGTCGATGCCGCCGGTGCGACCCACCAGGCTTTGAGCAGCCGCAGCCGGTTGAACACTATCACGTCCATGAACTGGCCGATCAGATAGGCCATGAAGCTGGCCAAGGCAATCCTGGCCACGAACAGATTGAAGGTCGCCAGATTGGCTATGCCCTGATAACTGCCCTCGAAGAAGAGCACGGACAGCACATAGGAGACCAGCAATGCCGGCATCATCACCCTCTGTATGATCTTGCGCGCCAGACCGGCGCCGAAGATCCGTACAGTGAGATCCGTGGCCAGGAAGATGAACGGGAAGCTGAACGCTCCCCAGGTGGTGTGAAAACCGAAAATGGTGATCGGCAGTTGCACCAGGTAGTTGCTGCTGGCGATGATCAGTATGTGGAACAACGCGAGTCGCGTCAGCGCCGTCTGGTGCTGAGCAGGGGTCAGGTTCATATTGTGACCTTTTTGGTTAATGGGGTTAGGGAACCCATAGCACCACCATGGCGCTAATACGGCAGTTATCGAGGGGCGGCATTATACGCCCCCCGCGCCATAGTTCAATCCTTGTACCGTTGACTCAGCCAGCGCAGCGTTGCACGCCCCTCCTCGTCATCGGCGCTGAGCCAGCAGCCACTGTAATGCTCAAAATGCAGCCAGATACGCGTACCTTCAAAGCCAAGTTGCCAACTGTGACGATCAGCGCCGCTATCTTGCAAGAGCAGCTCCAATTCCCACTCATCCAGCAGACCGGCAGCCAGGGCCGGGAAGTTGTCCCAATCGAGATTGTGGTGGGCCAGCAACAAGGTGCCGCTCGCCTCATCCATTCCAATCAACTGCCAGTTCAATGACATAGACATTCCCAGCCATATACGCCTACCCGATCCAGGGGTCTGTTCTGGCCCGGATTTAGCTGCTGCATGAGAGCGCCTCCCCCTGATACCAGCTGGGGTGCGGCGTGGCGAGATCCTCGAATTCGCTCTGCTCGGCATAGGGATGCTGCAACGCAGCATAAAGTCGCTCGAAGGGCGCCATGTCACCGCGCTCGGCCGCATCTATCACCTGTTGGGCCAGGGCATTGCGCAGCACGTATTTGGGATTGAGCTGGTTCATGCGAGCACGGCGCGACCCACTATCCTCCCCCTCCCGGGCGAGACGTTCACGATAGCTGGTCAACCACCCTTGCCAGGATCCGGCATCGGGCAGGAGGGCCAGCAGGGGAGCGGGCCAAGGACCGCTCGGCTCGAGCAAGGCCAGGCGGCGCAGGAAGAGGTGGTAATCAACCCTGTCCGCCGCCAGCTGCTGGAACATCTGGCGGAACAGGCTGGGATCATCCTCCTCCCACTGCGTCAGCCCCAGCTTGCCGCGCATCCGCTCGGAGTAGTGCAGCATCAGATGATGTTCGTACTGACCCAGTGCCGCGGCCAGGGCCTCGCCGTCCACATGATCCGCCAGGGCCTGGGCCAGCTTCTGCAGGTTCCAGTAACCCACGGCAGGCTGCTGGCTCAAGGCATAACGGCCGCCACTGTCGGTATGATTGCAGACAAAGTCGGGCTCGTAGCCATCGATGAAACCATAGGGGCCATAGTCCAGGGTCAGCCCCAGGATGGACATGTTGTCCGTGTTCATCACGCCATGGGTAAAGCCAACCGCTTGCCACTTGGCGATCAGACGGGCGGTACGACGCACCACCTCCGCAAACAGCTCGGCGCCGCTCTCCAATTCGGGGAAATGATGGCGCAGCAGATAATCGATGAGGGCCGGGATCCGCGCCCCCTGACCGCTCCAGGCGAAGTATTCGAACTGACCGAAGCGGATATGGCTTGGAGCGGTGCGCAAGACGGTTGCTCCCGTCTCCACCGTCTCACGATAGACAGGCTCGTCACTGCCAACCAGCACCAGGGCGCGGGTGGTAGGAATGTCGAGGGCATGCAGCGCCTCGGAGGCCAGGTACTCGCGGATACTGGATCGCAGCACGGCACGGCCATCACCAAAGCGGGAGAAGGGCGTCTTGCCCGCCCCCTTCAGATGCAGATCCCAGAGCCCGCCCCCGGGAGTCCGCTGCTGGCCGAGCAACAGGGCACGACCATCGCCCAGACGCGGGCTGTAGCCGCCGAACTGATGGCCCGCATAGACCTGAGCCACGGGCTCCATGCCTGGCAAGGGGTTGGCCTCGCCGCAGCAAGCGAGCCAATCGGCATCCGTCACTCCGGCCAAGCCCAGTTCGGCGAGCAGGGGGCGATTGAGGTGTAGCAGGCGCGCGTTGGCCAGGGGCTGGGGCGCCACCGGTTCACAGGCCCAGGGCAATTCGGCGGCGAAAGTATTGATCAGCTTCATGGTGGTGCGATTCGTCCCTGCGTATGCTCGTGTCACTCTGTTATACCGCCGCCAGCCCAATCCGGCCAACGGGCGATGGCCCAATTTCATTCAAGGAAAAGAAGATGCACAAATGGATATATCTCCTGCCGCTGCTGGTTGCAGCGTGGGGACATCAGGCCAAGGCTGCCGATATCGAGGCGGGCCAGGCGAAGGCGGTGGTGTGCGCCGCCTGTCATGGGGTGGCCGGCAAGGCGATGCTCCCCAACTATCCCCATCTGGCTGGCCAGCAGCCCGCCTACTTGCTGAAGCAGCTGAAAGCCTTCAAGGATGGCAGCCGTCAGGAGCCGCTGATGGCCCCCTTCATGGTACCGCTCACCGAGGCCGACATGGAGAACCTGGCAGCCTACTACTCCAGCTTGAGATAACCTGCGACGCCCAGCCCCTATCGCCGGCAATAGTCGATGATGAGGTCCATAAAGGCCTCGCCGAAGCGCTCCAGCTTGCGCTGACCGACGCCATTGACCGCCAGCAGTTCAGCCTCGGTCATCGGCATCAGCTGGGCCATTTCCACCAGCGTGGCATCGTTGAACACCACATAGGGCGGCACCTCCTCCTGCTCGGCGATCTGCTTGCGCAGGCCACGCAACTCCTTGAACAACCGCTTGTCATAGTTGGCGTTGTCGAGCAGACCATTGCGCTTCTCCTTGCGGCTGGAGATTGGCTGCAAGCGGGGCACCGCCAGCGCCAGCTTGACGTCGCCGCGCAGTACGGGGCGAGCAGCCTCGGTCAGCTGCAACACCAGGTTGCGGGTGATGTTCTGAGTCAGCAGCCCCTTGTGGATCAGCTGGCGGATAACGCTCATCCAATATTCGTGGCTCTGATCCCTGCCGATGCCATAAGTCGACAGCTTGTCATGGCCATGGTCCTTGATGCGCTGGTTGAGCGACCCTCTGAGCACCTCGACCACGTAGCCCACACCGAACGCCTGCCCCACCCGCCAGACGCAGGAGAGCGCTTTTTGGGCATCCTCGCTGCCGTCGTAGCTCTGGGGAGGATCCAGGCAGATGTCGCAGTTGCCGCACGGCTTGTCGTTGTACTCGCTGAAATAGTTGAGCAGCACCTGACGACGGCAGGTCTGGGCTTCGGCAAAAGCCGCCATCACGTTGAGCTTGTATTGCTCCACCTGCAACTGCTGGGGGTTCTCGATGTTGTCGAGCAGACGACGCACCCGGCCAATGTCGGCGGGGTCATAGAGCAGCAAAGCTTCGGCCGGCGTACCATCGCGCCCAGCCCGGCCCGTCTCCTGGTAGTAGGATTCGATGTTCTTGGGCACATCGTAGTGCACCACGAAGCGCACATTCGGCTTGTCGATGCCCATGCCGAACGCCACCGTCGCCACCACTATCTCGATGTCATCCTTGAGGAAATTTTCCTGGGTGCGCTGGCGCTGTTCCAGAGGCAACCCCGCATGATAAGGCGCCGCCTTGCTGCCATGGCGAACCAGGCGTTCGGCCACCTCCTCCACCCGGTTGCGACTGGAGCAATAGACGATGCCGCAGTTGCCCTTCTGACCCTGCACGTAGCGCAGCAGCTGCTCTGCCGCCTTGTATTTCTCCACCAGGCTGTAACGGATGTTGGGGCGATCGAAGCTGGCGGTGTGGACGAAGGGGTCCTGCAACTCGAGGCGGTGCAATATGTCGCGCCGGGTCGCCTCATCGGCGGTGGCGGTGAGCGCCACGACGGGAACCTGAGGGAACCACTGCTTAAGACGGCCGAGGGCCGCATACTCAGGGCGAAAATCGTGACCCCACTGGGAGACGCAATGCGCCTCGTCGATGGCGAACAGCCCGAGGGGCTGCTGTGCCAGACGGTCCATGAATTCGTGCTGCAGCAACCGCTCGGGGGAGACGTAGACTATCTTGATCTCGCCCCGGCGCATGGCGGCAAAATGCTGGATCAGCTCCTCTCGACTCAGGGCCGAGTTGATGTAGGCCGCGGCGACTCCGTTCGCTCGCAGGCTATCGACCTGATCCTTCATCAGGGAGATAAGGGGAGAGACGACCACTCCCAGACCTGGACGCAGCAACGCCGGGATCTGGTAGCAGAGGGATTTGCCACCGCCGGTCGGCTTGAGCACCAGACCGTCCCGTCCCGCGATGATTTGCTCGATGATCTCCAGCTGGCCCGGCCGAAATTGCTGGTAGCCGAATACCGCCTGCAACAGGCTGAGGGGAGTCTCTGGCGGAGAATCGGGCAAGGTATCGGCGATGGCGGTCATGGTCTCTCCTCTGGGGCCGCCATTCTAAAGCAGCGGGCCCCCACAATAAACCTGCCATTGCGGATGTTAATTCCTTGTTGCAGACTGGCTGGAGTTTTTACTCGGCTTGCTCAGGGATTGATCGATGAAAGAGATGATGAAAAAGATGGCGCTCGGTGGCATTGCCAAACTGTTTGCCCAGCAGATGCCATTCAACCAGCTGCTGGGCATCCGGGTGACCCACTACGACTTCGAACGGGTCGAGTTGCGTATCAGCATGGAGGAGAAACTGGTCGGCAACCCCTTCCACAACATCTTGCACGGCGGCGTCACCGCCAGCCTGCTTGATGTGGCAGGGGGCATGATAGTGGCCGCTTCCTGCCTCGATGAACTGGAGGAGTTCTCCCCCAGCTATCTGAAGGAGCGCTTCTCCCGCCTCGGCACCATAGACCTGCGGGTGGACTATCTGCGCCCTGGCCGGGGCACCGAGTTTATCGCCACCGCCCACATCATCCGATCCGGCAGCAAGGTAGCCGTTGCCCGCATGGAGCTGCACAATGAAGAGGGGACTCATATCGCCTTCGGCACCGGCACTTATCTGGTTGGCTAAACGCCTTGATTGCATAAAAACAGCGATGCTAATCCATTTTTAATCATTAGATTCCCCTCCCTCTCGTCATCATCGGGTCCATACTGGAAGTCGGGATTGTCATGCAAAAGGGAGAAGGAGATGAGTGCGAGTCTGGCAGTTGCATCACCCAGTGTCTTGTTGCAGCAACTTGAGTCCATGTGCAATGAGGTGCAGACACCCGAGTGTCGCCACTGGCTTGAACAGGAGCTTCAGGGCTATGCCCCGGATGCTCAACTGCCCTGGTACCGCATCGTCCCCTGTCGGCAACGTGGTCACTTTCTGGATCTGAACACAGGACGCTATCTGACTTGCCATATCGGCAGTCAAACGCTATGCCAACGCGATTTGGCCAATGTTCAGTTCATTTATGCCCGCGCCCCTGCCGCCCACTATTTACTGCATCCCAGTTCCGGTATAGAGCCTTGGCCCGTCGATCTCAAGAAGCAATACCAAGCCTTGTTGATCCCCGGTCACCTCTGTCTGCAAGCCTGGCACGAGCCCGTTTCTTCGTTGCGGATGCGACTGATGGAAGGCATTGAACACTTCATCAGTGAGTATCCCAAGCACGCGGCTCTGCAACCACAACACAGCTTCAAGGCGTTGCAGCACAGCCATTGGCATATCTGAGTGAGCGCCTGGCGCGCAAGGAGGGCACCATAGACAAGACCCATAGTGAGCGAGTTAAAATCTGAAAGATCACGGGATCTACCACAGGTCTCACCCAGGGCCACCGAGCGGTGGCCCTACTTTTTCTTCACGCGAGGCAAAGATGAAGGGAGAGCCAGGGTTGCGAGTGCAATACCGAGGGCCAAGTGGAACATTGCCGAATGACAGAATGCGAAAAGGCCGCTCTATTGAGCGGCCTTTTCTAAATATGGTCGGTGTGAGAGGATTCGAACCTCCGACCCCTTCGTCCCGAACGAAGTGCGCTACCAAGCTGCGCTACACACCGATGTCTGCGGGGCGAGAATTTACCTAAAGCCCGCACTAGGCACAAGTCTTTTTTCAGTTAACGTACAAAAAAGCCATGGTTAGCTCAATGATTGCACGATGGGCGTTGTGCGTCATCACCCCGTCCAAACAGGCGCATCTCGGTCAGCCGAGTCATCCCAGTAATGCTCATATCACAGGGCGAAACGCTTCCGGCCCCAGTAGACGACGGCGCCAGTCGGCGACAGTGCCATGCTCCAACCAATGGGCCGCATGCTGCCGCCAACCGGGAGACAGTGCCGGAGTCTCGGTGAGCAGCAGCAGATCATCTTCATTGCGCACCTGATTGAACAGTATGTCGGCGCAGCGCTTCACGCTTAAGGCAGGATAGGGGCGATCGACCAGGATCAACTCGGCATCCGGCGCTATCACTCCCTCCTCCAACACCCGCAGCAGCCAGCCACAGCGGCCACTGAGCTGCATCACCTGGGAGAGCTGGGCATAACCAAAGCGCAGGTTGAGCTTGAAGCAGGGAGATCGCGGCTGGCTGATCTGAATGAGAGTCTCACCGAGCCGATAGACATCACCGATGCAGGCATCGGTTTCGGTCAAACCAACCCCGGAGATATTTTCACCGAAGGCAGCCGGTTGCCAGGGAGTATTGGGCTCGGAAAGCGCCATGGCCTGTTGCCAGGTCTGCCACCAGGAATAATGTTCGGCGGGGTAGTAGTGCAGGGCGCGCTCGATGCCGCCGTGATGGCGAGTATCGGTCTGCTCGTCGCCGCTCAGCCCCAGAAAGGAGCAAAAAACGTCGTCCGTCACCGCTGACTTGTGGATTGCGCTGACAAGACCGGGAGCCAGCTCGGCACCATGACCACTGAAGAGGGAAATCCGCATTCTCATCCTCCTGATTGACGAGAGAATGCGGATCTTATCAGACTCAGGTCACCGACTGCATCTGCAGCATCTGGGAGATTTCCGCCCGGCGCCGCTTCTCGGCCCGGGCCATCACGAACCAGCTGGTGAAGGTGAAGATGGAGACGGAGAGCAATATCAGGCTCGCCACCGCGTTGATCTCCGGCTTGACCCCCAGGCGCACCGCAGAGAATACCTCCATCGGCAGCGTGGTGGAGCCAGGCCCGGAGACGAAGCTGGCGAGCACCAAGTCATCCAGCGACAGGGCGAACGACATCATGCCACCAGCGGCCAGCGAAGGAGCAATCATGGGGATGGTGATCAGAAAGAACACCTTCCAGGGTTTGGCACCCAGATCCATGGCCGCCTCCTCGATGGAGAGATCCAACTCCCGCAACCGCGCCGACACCACCACAGCCACATAAGCGGTACAGAAGGTGGTGTGAGCGATCCAGATGGTCATCATGCCGCGTTCGGCAGGCCAGCCAACCAGCTGGGCCATGGCCACGAACAGCAACAACAACGACAGACCGGTGATCACTTCAGGCATGACCAGGGGGGCCGTAACCATGCCGCCAAATAGCGTACGCCCCTTGAAGTTGGCAATGCGGGTCAGCACGAAGGCGGCCAGGGTACCCAATGCCACCGCGGCGATGGCGGTGTAGAAGGCGATCTCCAGAGAGCGCATCACGGCCGTCATCAGCTGGGTATTCTCGAGCAGCCCAAAATACCACTTCAGGGACCAGCCTCCCCAGACAGTCACCAACTTGGAGGCGTTGAAGGAGTAGATCACCATGATGAGCATGGGCAGGTAGATAAACAGCAAGCCGAGCACCAGCATCAGGCTGGGAAAATTGATGCGCTTCATGCCTTGCCCTCCAGCTCTTTGGCCTGGTTACGGTTGAACAGAATGATAGGAATGATCAGTACTACCAGCATGACTACGGCCAGGGCCGAGGCTACGGGCCAGTCACGGTTGTTGAAGAACTCCTGCCACATCACCTTGCCGATCATCAGGGTCTCGGGACCGCCGAGCAGTTCGGGGATGACAAATTCGCCCACCACTGGAATGAACACCAGCATGCAGCCGGCAATGATGCCGTTCTTGGAGAGCGGTACAGTGATCTTCCAGAAGCTGTTGACGTCGCTCGAACCCAGGTCGGCAGCGGCTTCCAGCAGACTCATGTCGTGCTTCACCAGGTTGGCGTAGAGCGGCAGGATCATGAAGGGCAGATAGGAGTAAACCACGCCGATATAAACCGCCAGGTTGGTATTGAGGATCTGGATGGGTTCACTGATGAGCCCCATGTTCATCAAGAAACCGTTGAGCAGGCCATTGTTGCTAAGAATACCCATCCAGGCATAAACCCGGATCAGGATGGCAGTCCAGGTCGGCATCATGATCAACAGCAGCAGTACCGTCTGATTCTCCTTGCTGGCCCGGGCGATGGCATACGCCATGGGGTAGCCAACCAGCAAGCAGATGAGGGTGCTGAAGAACGCCATCTTGAGCGATCCCAGATAGGCCGCCAGATAGAGATCATCATCGCCGAGCAGCACATAGTTGCCCAGATTCAGCAAGATGGTGAGCTGATCATCGGCCCAGCTCACCACGTCTGTGTAAGGAGGTATGGCCACGTCCGCTTCGGCGAAGCTTATCTTCACCACTATGATGAAGGGCAGCAGGAAGAAGAGAAACAGCCAGAAGAAGGGGATGCCGATCACCAGCTGGCGGCCCCCTAACCGCTTGAGTCGTCTCAGTGGGGTCATGATTGCAATACCACGCCGCTGTCATCTTCCCAGTAGAGGAACACCTGGTCATCCCAGGTTGGCCGCTTGCCGTGACGTTCGGCATTGGCGATGAAGGCCTGCACAATTTTGCCCGAGGGCAGCTGGATGTGATAAACGGAATGACCGCCCAGATAGGCGATATCGTAGACCTCTCCCTTGGTCCAGTTGAAGTCGGGATGCTCGAGCTCGCTTGGCTTCTGAGTGCTCATCAGCAGCTTCTCGGGGCGCAGAGCGTAGGAGACTTTCTTGTTCTCGGCGCGAGAGCTGATGCCGTGACCCACATAGATGGGTTGCTCCAGATCCACACAGGCGATGATGGCATGATCCTGCTCATCCGCCACCAGCAAGCCATCAAACAGATTGACGTTGCCGATGAACTCACACACCTGCCGACTGACCGGGGTCTCGTAGATGTCTTTCGGGCTGCCAATCTGCTCGATGCAGCCCAGGTGCATGATGGCGATGCGCTCGGCCATGGTCATGGCCTCTTCCTGATCATGGGTCACCATGACGCAGGTCACCCCCACCCGTTCGATGATCTCCACCAGCTCGAGCTGCATTTGAGAGCGTAACTTCTTGTCCAGTGCCCCCATAGGCTCATCGAGCAGCAGCAGCTTGGGGCGTTTTGCCAGAGAGCGGGCCAGGGCGACCCGCTGGCGCTGGCCGCCCGAGAGCTGATGGGGTTTGCGCTTGGCATACTGGCTCATCTGCACCAGCTTGAGCATCTCCTCGACCCGGGCGTCAATCTCGGCCTTGGCCAGACCGTCCTGCTTGAGGCCGAAGGCGATGTTCTGGGCCACCGACATGTGCGGGAACAGGGCGTAGGACTGGAACATCATATTGATCGGACGCTCGTAGGGCGGCATGTCGGTGATGTCGACCCCATCGAGGAAGAGCCGCCCCTCAGTTGGGCGCTCGAAGCCTGCCAGCATCCGCAACAGGGTGGATTTCCCCGAGCCGGAACCGCCGAGCAGGGCAAAGATCTCGCCCTTGTTGATGGTCAGCGAGACATTGTCGACCGCCAGGGTCTCATCGAACTGCTTGCTGATCCTGTCTATTTTTACCAGCACCTCTTTGGGTTGCTGGCTGCCCTCGAGGGCTTTCTTATAGGCGCTGGAGGCTATTGCCATTACCACTCACTCCCGACTTGAAATAGTGACCAGAGGGTCAATCCATAAAAACAACTGGCGCCCAAGCGGGCGCCAAGGTTAGGTCCCGGACTTGATTTTGGTCCAACTCCGGGTCATCAGGCGCTGTACTGCGCGGGGATGTGCCTCCTGCACATAGAGCCGCTTCAGCACATCCTGAGGGGGATACACGGACGGGTTGTCACGGACGCTCTCATCCATGAAAGGTCCCGCCTTGGCATTGGGGTTGGCGTAGCCCACATAATCGCTCACCTTGGCTATCGCCTCTGGCGTAAGCAGATAATTGATCAGGGCATGGGCCTCTTTCACATTGCTGGCATCGGTGGGGATCGCCAGCATATCGAACCAAAGGTTGCCGCCCTCCTTGGGAATGCTGTAGGCGATCTTGATGCCCTTGCCCGCCTCTTCAGCCCGAGAGGCCGCCTGCAGCACATCACCCGAGAAACCGGCGGCGACACAGATGTTACCGTTGGCAAGATCGGAGATGTACTTGGAAGAGTGGAAGTAGGTGACATAGGGACGTACCGCCAGCAACTTCTGCTCCGCCAGTTTGATGTCGGCGGGCTCGTGACTGTTGGGATCCTTGCCGAGGTAGTTGAGCACGGCCGGGATCATCTCGTCGGCGGAATCGAGGAAAGCCACACCGCACTGGGTCAGCTTCTTGATGTTTTCCGGCTCGAAGAGCATCGCCCAGGAGTCTATCTTGTCGACCCCCAGTACCTGCTTCACCTTGTCGACGTTATAACCAATGCCATTGGTGCCCCACAGATAAGGGATCGCATACAGGTGACCCGGATCCGCCTTCTCAAGCTGGTGCATCAGAGTCGGTTCCAGATTGACCATGTTGGGGAGCAGGGACTTGTCCAATGTCTGGAAAGCGCCGGCCTTTATCTGTTTGGCGAGGAAATTGTTGGACGGCACCACCAGATCGTAACCGGTGCGCCCTGTCAGCAGCTTGCCTTCCAGGGTTTCGTTGGAATCAAAGACGTCATAGACGGTCTCGATATCTGTCGCCTTCTGGAAGTCACTGAGGGTGGTCTCACCGATATAGTCAGACCAGTTGTAAAAATGCACCACCGGCTGGGCCAGTGCTGCGTTTGCCAACCCCAGTGTCAGGGTCATCGTCATTATCTTGGAAATGTGCACGTCTTAACTCCTTTATGTCCTTGGAAGAGAGGTTCCGCATCCATACGGTCGTCTGCCCACCTGGGTGGGTACCCTCCCGGCCAAACGGCAGACCGGGAGGGGTATTGCGGTTACTTGCCGGACTTTATCTTGGTCCAGCTGCGGGTCATGACACGCTGCACCTTGGCGGGAAGATCCGGGAAGGTGTAGATCTTCGCCAGGGTCTCGTCGCTCGGGTAGATGCCCGGATCGTTGCGGATCTCGGCGGAAACCAGGGGCACGGAGGCCTTGTTGCCGCTCGGATAACTGACCGCATCGGAAACCTTGGCAATCACCTCGGGTTTCATCAGGTAGTTGAGGAACACATGGGCGGACTCGACGTTTTTGGCATCTGCCGGAATGGCCAGCATGTCAAAGAAGCTACCAGCCCCCTCTTTCGGGATGACATAGGTCAGATTGACGCCATTTTTGGCTTCAATCGCCCGGGACTTGGACTGTTGCAAATCACCCGAGTAGCCGACGGCCACACAGATATTGCCGTTGGCCAGATCCGAGATGTACTTGGAGGAGTGGAAATAGGCGGTATAAGGGCGAATGGAGAGGAACAGCTCCTCGGCCTTCTTCAGCTCATTCTTGTCCTGGCTGTCGGGCTTGTAGCCCAGGTATTTCAGCGCGGCTGGCAGCATCTCGGTCGGCGAATCCAAGAAGGAGACGCCGCACTCTTTCAGCTTGGCCATGTTCTCTGGCTTGAACACCAGATCCCAGGAGTCAACCGGCGCATCCGCACCCAGCGCAGCCTTCACCTTGTCGATGTTGTAGGCGTAGCCGATGGTGCCCCACAGATAAGGGATGGAGTACTGGTTGCCCGGATCGCTCGGCTCCAGAGCCTTGAGCAAAGAGGTGTCCAGATTCTTCCAGTTCGGCAGCTTGGTCTTATCCAGCTTCTGGAATACGCCCGCCTTTATCTGCTTGGCCAGGAAAGGGTTGGACGGCACGACCACATCGTAACCGGAACTCCCTGCCAGCAGCTTGGCTTCCAGCACTTCATTACTGTCGAACACGTCATAGATGACCTTGATGCCCGTCTCTTTCTGGAAGTCTTCCAGGGTGGTAGGCCCTATGTAGTCGCTCCAGTTGTAGACGTGCAGCACCTTGTCATCGGCCATGGCACCGGCACTGAACAGACCCAGCGCCATGGAGGCGGCCAGCATTCCTGTTTTGAAAGACATCATCCTTGTCTCCTAAGCAAATGTATGCGCACGGCAATCGGGCCAGGGCTCGATTAACCTGCCAGCCTCTCTGCCGTCAGATCTAAACTGCGCCTGGCCAAATCGACCAATTCATCAACCTGTTCCTCGGTGATCACCAAGGGGGGCGATATGATCATGGTATCGCCGACAGCCCTCATCACCAAGCCATTGTTAAAGCAGAACTCTCTACAGGTCATACCCGCATTGGCCGAGGCCGGGAAGCGAGCATTTGTCCCCTTGTCCTGCACTATTTCCAGCGCGGCCACCAAACCCTTGCCCCGGGTTTCCCCAACGATGGGATGATCAGCCAGTTCGCTCCAGCGACGCTGCAAATAGGGGCCGATACTATCATGCACCCGCTTAACTATGCTTTCACTTTGCATAAGCTGGATATTGGCAATGGCCACGGCGCAGGCAACCGGATGACCCGAGTAGGTGAAACCGTGATTGAACTCGCCGCCCTGCTCGATCAATACCTTGGCGACCCTGTCGCCGACCATGACGGCCCCCATGGGCAGGTAGCCCGAAGTGATCCCCTTGGCCAGACACATCAGGTCGGGCTTGATGCCAAATCCCTCACTGGCAAACCAGTGGCCGGTCCGGCCAAAGCCGCAAATCACCTCGTCGGCGATGAGCAAGATGCCGTATTTGTCACAGATACGCTGGATCTCGGGCCAGTAGCTGTCCGGTGGAATGATGACGCCCCCGGCGCCCTGAATGGGCTCGCCGATGAAGGCCGCCACCTTGTCCACCCCCAGCGCCAGGATCTTCTCTTCCAGTTGGCGAGCCCGTGCCAGCCCAAAGTCATGGGGGCTCATGCCCTGGCCTTCACCGAAGTGATAGGGCTGATCGATATGCACTATGCCCGGGATCGGCAGACCGCCCTGGGCGTGCATGCCAGACATGCCGCCCAGGCTGGCACCGGCCACAGTGGATCCGTGGTAGGCGTTATGGCGACTGATGATCACCTGCTTGTCCGGTTGCCCCAGGCTCGCCCAATAGTGACGCACCATGCGCAGCACAGTATCGTTGCACTCGGAACCAGACCCGGTGAAGAAGACGCGATTGAGGTGGGCCGGCGTCACCTCGGCCAGCAGGGTGGCAAGCTGCACCGCAGGCGGGTGGCTGGTCTGGAAGAAGAGGTTGTAATAAGGCAACTGCTGCATCTGCTTGGTGGCCGCGTCCACCAGTTCCTGGCGGCCATAACCCATGTTGACGCACCAGAGACCCGCCATGCCATCGAGGATCTTGTGCCCTTCGGAGTCTTCGAGATAGACCCCTTGCGCCCCGGTGATGATGCGGCTGCCTTTCTGGTTCAGGGCCTGAAAATGGGTAAAGGGGTGCAGATGGTGGCTGGCGTCTTGTTGCTGCCACTCTTTGGTATTCGACATGAATTGCTCCTCGGTTCCTTCGATATGAGCGGGGGAGACCCTGTCGGCCTCCCCTGATGTGTGGGGTTAGACGTTCAACAGCAGGAATTCACGCTCCCAGCGACTGATCACCCCGAAGTAGGTCTCGTATTCCTTGCGCTTGACCGCAACGAAGGCCTCGACGAAGCGCTCACCCAGCATCTCCTTGATGGGATCGCAATGTTCCAGGTGGCTCAGGGCCTCCTCCAGAGTGCGCGGCAGGCTATAGGGCAAGTCATAGGCGCTGGTCTTCATCTCGGGCAGGGGCATGAGCTTCTCCTGCATGCCGAGAAAACCGCAGGCCAGGGTGGCAGCCAGAGCCAGATAAGGGTTGGCATCGGCACCGGCGAAGCGGTTCTCGACCCGACGCGCATTGGCGTCCGAGTAAGGAACCCGCAGTCCGCAGGTGCGGTTCTCCACCCCCCATTGCACGTTGCGTGGCGCACTCTCACCGAACGTCAGGCGGCGGTAGGAGTTGACGTTCGGTGCCAGCAGCGCCGTCACGGCCGGCGTGTATTTCTGCAAGCCGGCGATGAAATGCAGGAAGAGTTCGGTGTTGCCGCCATTCTCGGTGCCAAACAGGTTGCGCCCCTCGCTATCAACCAGACTCTGGTGGATATGCATGGCCGAACCCGGCTCGTCGCTCATGGGCTTGGCCATAAAGGTGGCGTAGATGCCGTGGCGGTGCGCGGCCTCACGCATGGTGCGTTTGAACAGGAACACCTGATCGGCCAGCTCGATGGCATCCCCATGGAGGAAGTTGATCTCCATCTGGGCGGCACCGGACTCGTGAACCAGGGTATCCACCTCCAGATTCTGCGCCTCGCAGTAGTCGTACATGTCCTCGAAGATGGGATCGAATTCGTTGACCGCATCGATACTGAATGACTGGCGGGCTGTCTCCGGACGGCCATTGCGGCCAATGGGGGGCACCAGGGGATAGTCAGGATCTTCGTTGCGCTTGACCAGATAGAACTCCAGTTCGGGTGCAACCACGGGTTTCCAGCCCTGCTTGTCGAAGCAGGAGAGCACCCGGCGCAATACCGAACGTGGCGCTATGTCGATCAGGTTGCCGCTGGTGTCGAAACAGTCGTGGATCACCTGCGCGGTGGGCTCCAGCGCCCAGGGCACGAAACGTATGGTGTTGGGGTCGGGGAAGAGGTGCATGTCCCGCTCCAGCGGGTCTATCATGCTGTCATCATCCGGGTAGTCCCCGGTCACTGTCTGGATGAAAATAACTTCGGGCAGGCGCATGCCACCCTCACGCAGAAACTTGCTGGCCGGAATTATCTTCCCCCGGGCGTTGCCGGTGAAATCCGGTATCAGACATTCCACTTCCGTGATTCGGTTGGCATCCATCCAACCCTTGATACTGTCCATGTTAAACCCCGACTTGACGGTTGCCATTGGCAGGGGTGTCTAATATATGGAACACCCCTGTTGCAGATATGTAATCTCCGACTCCATAAAAGCCCGCCGTTATGGCGTCTGTCAAGCAGCTCTGTTTAAAAAACAATAAATAACGGTCTAGATAATGACCATGTCGATACGAAATACTAAACACTCATGCCAGTCAAATCCCAGGCTCCAACCTGCACCGACAAGGATCGTCGCAACGCCTCGTGCTCAGTCAGAACCCGTCTTCTCGCCACCGATTATTTGCAAAGGCGCACACTCCTCGTTCACCGGGCTTTGCTTGCTGCCGTTTTTTTGGTACAAGGCCCGCCCTGATTTACACGCTTTTCATCGACAACAGTGGTAAATCGAGGACACAGGGCTTGGACTGCGCGCAGACCGCCCCCATAACTACGGAAAATTGGGTTAGTAACTGACTGGTAAACCTTATGTGTGATTTCATGACAAAAGACCAACTGGCCTACTACAAGGGACAGATGGAGGCGCAAATTGCAGAACTCGAAGAGCGCCTCAACTCCCAGGCCAGCCAGGCCATCGCCACCGATACCAACGAGATGGCTGATGAAATTGACCGGGCCAGCATCGAAGAGGCCCGCCGCCTGGAGCTCAACCGTATCGAGCACGACAAGCTGCACCTGCGCAAGTTGAGGGCAGCCATCCGTCGCATCAACGAGGGCGACTTCGGCTACTGCGAGTCCTGCGGCGACGAGATCTCTCTCAAGCGCCTGCAAGCCCGCCCGGAATCCCGTTACTGCGTCGAATGCCAGAGCACCAAGGAATTCAACGACACTCACGTCTTCCGCCGCGTCGCTTGATATATGCCCGGCCCAGGTCATGCACCGGGGCCGGGTTGTTTGCCCTCTTCCCTTCCCTGCCATCCGGTGCCCGTCGCCAGTCCCCATCCATCGCCAACCAGCCAGTTAGCGCCCCACACGAGGCGATGGCCCTTTATTCTGTTAGACTCCGGACAGTTTCCCAGACTCTTCAGGAGAGCAGACCGTGAAATGGCTCATCACCCTGTGTCTGTGCCTGCCCTTGCTGGCCCAGGCGCAAGATCTCGTGGTCAAGATCCCCAAGCGCCCCATCAACCACCTCGATGGTGACTATCAGCTCAAGCTGCTGGATATGGCCCTGCGCCACTCGGGGCAAGCATTCAAGATTGAGCAGGTCGATGTCGATCTGAACCAGTTCACCCTGCAACAGCAGCTCAAAACCGGCAAGACCATCAATGTGTTCTGGATGGGTACCTCGAGCGCCCTGGAGTCTGCTCTGCTGGCGGTGCCCGTGCCGCTGTTTCGTGGCCTGGAAGGGCTGAGGCTCTCCTTCATCCACGAGAAGGATCAGGAGAAGTTCAGCCAGATAGAGACTCTCGAGCAGCTCAAGAAAATGCGTGCGGCCCAAGGCATCGGCTGGGCCGACAACAAGATCTATCAGGCCGCTGGCATTCCCACTTACATGACCCGTTTCACCAATCTATTTCGCCTGATGAATGACGGGGGCCGGCTCGACTTCTTCCCGCGCAACCTGGTGGAGATTTTCGCCGAACAGCGAGAGCTAACGAGCCAATATCCAAATCTGGTGGTAGAGCAACACCTGTTGATCCGCTACCCCTTCGCCGAGTTCTTCTTTGTCAGCCCCCAATACCCCAAGCTGGCCAAGGCCCTGACCCGGGGGCTGGAATCCGCCTACGCCGATGGCAGCTTCATGCGCTTTTTCCGGGAGAACCCGGCCATTCGCACCGCCCTGGCCAGCGCCAATCTGGCCAATCGCACTACCATCAAGCTGGCCAACCCGGACATGACCCCCTTGCTGCGCAGCATACCTGCCCAGTATTGGGACTATCCCCCGGTCCAGGGCCAATAACGACGTCATCAGCAAACGTCCAGTATCGGGACGGGCAACGGACGACCGGCAAGGAGCCGCGCTCATGAAATCGATGGAAACCTGGTTTGCCGAATACGCCAAGCGCCACACCCAGCCGATCAATGTCGCTATTCACAAGCTGGCAGTGCATCTATCTGTGCTGCCTGGCGCTACTCTGGTCGCTGCCAAGAGGCCCTCGGCCAGCCCCCCTCGATTGGGTCATGCTGGTCGCCATCCCGGTGCTGCTCTGCTGCCTGCGCCTCTTGTTGCCACTCTTTCTCGGCATGACACTGCTAACCGCCCTCGGCCTCTGGCTCTGCCAACCGGGCCCTGCACCGCTCTGGCCCTGGGCACTAGGGGGATTTGTGCTGTGCTGGCTGGCCCAATTTGTCGGCCATCGCCTCGAGGGCAAGCACCCCGCCTTTTTCACCGACTTGCAGTACCTGCTGATCGGGCCCGCCTGGCTGCTGGCGAGTCTCTATCGACGGCTGCACCTCCGCTATTGATGCCGCTCTGGAGAAATACATGCGTTTCCTGAACACTCTGCTGGCTACCGCCCTGCTGCTGCCCGCCTTGGCCCATGGCAAGGCAGATACCGTCGGTGAGGTGAGCACCGCCTTCAAGCTGCTCGGGCCCAATCACAAGATAGTGATCGAGGCCTTCGATGACTCGGATATCGCCGGCGTCACCTGTTACCTGGCTCGTCCCAAGACAGGCGGTGTCAAGGGAGGACTGGGTCTGGCTGAGGATCCCTCCCACGCCTCGCTCTCTTGCCATCAGACCGGTTCCATTGCCGTGCCGGACAAGCTCAAACAGGGGGAGGAGGTATTCGACGTCAACACGTCCCTGGTGTTCAAGGAGCAGAAAGTGGTGCGTTTCTTTGACAAGAAGCGGGGCAGCCTGGTCTATCTCACCTACAGCACCAAGCTGATCGACGGCTCCTACAAGAGCGCGGTCAGCGCCGTACCCATCATGCCCTGGGGATAAGGTACTGCCTTGCCACAGGGAACTCCCCGATGCCAAACCTGATTGTTAAACAGAATATGGAGTTGCAGATGTACCAGACCATCTTGGTGACAGGCGCCACCAGCGGCATAGGCTATGCCCTGGTGGAAGAACTGACCCGGCAGGGTTACCGGGTCTTTGCCACCGGACGCAATCAGGAGGCCCTCACCCGCCTCAAGCAAGAGACTGGCTGCCTGGGGGAGACCGCGGATCTGGCCGACCCCGCCGCCCTGCTCGCCCTCTACGCCAGCGCCGAACAGGCCCTTGGCCCCATAGATGTGCTGATCAACAACGCCGGCATGAATACCCGCAAGGCCCCCCTGGTTGACACCACTCTGGAGGAGTTCGACCTGCAATACGCCATCAATCTGCGCGCCCCCTACCTGCTGGCACGGGAGGCGCTCAAGTCGATGCAGCCTCGTGGCCAGGGCTACCTGATCAACGTGGTGAGCACGGTTGCCAAGCGCAGCAGCGAAACCATGGGGGTCTATACCGCCATGAAGCAAGGCTTTGCCGGTTTGAGTCAGGTGATGATGAAGGAGGCCCAGCCCTATGGCATCAAGGTCACGACTCTCTACCCGGGTGGCACAGATACCGGCTTTCGTGCCCAGGCCAGGCCGCAATACATGCAGCCCGCCAGCGTGGCGCGCACCCTGGTCCAACTGCTCAACCTGCCAGACGATGTGGTGATGCACGAGATGACTTTCCGCCCACCGGTGGAGGTGGAGTAAGTCCGGCGTGTTGCCGCCCGGCGCAACACCTGCGAGATTGTCTGGTTAGTTTTCATCGCCATGACGGTCAGCCGCTCACGAACGAGGCAAGTTGGCGCCGGTTTCAGGTGCTGCGCCCGCATCCTTGTTGTAAATTAACCACATAACCCAAGTTGGAGATTCAACGATGCGCGTCGCCCTGTTCAGTACCAAGAGTTACGACAAGGAACACTTTCACCAGGCCAACGACCAGTACGGCTTCGAACTGGAATATTTCGATGTGCGGCTGGAAGCCAAGACGGCGCGCCTCGCCCATGGCTTCCCCGTGGTCTGCCTGTTCGTCAACGATGACGCCGACCGGGAAGTGCTGACCGAACTGGCCCAATATGGCACCAAGGTGATCGCCCTGCGCTGCGCCGGTTACAACAACGTCGACCTGGTCGCCGCCAAGGAGCTTGGCCTGAAAGTGGTGCGGGTACCCGCCTACTCCCCCGAGGCGGTTGCCGAGCACGCCGTCGGTCTGATGATGACCCTCAACCGCCGCATCCATAAGGCCTACCAGCGTACCCGCGATGCCAACTTCTCCCTGGAAGGGCTGGTTGGCTTCAACATGCACGGCCGTACCGCGGGCATAGTCGGCACCGGCAAGATCGGCATCGCCACCCTGCGCATCCTCAAGGGCTTCGGCATGCGCCTGCTGGTGAGCGACCCTTATCCGAATCAGGCCGCCATCGATCTGGGGGCCGAGTACGTGGACATCGACACCCTGCTGCGCCAGTCCGACGTCATCAGTCTGCACTGTCCGCTGTTCAAGGATAACTACCACCTGCTGAACAAGGAGGCCTTCGCCAAAATGAAGGACGGGGTGATGATCATCAACACCAGCCGGGGCGGCCTGCTCGACGCCAATGCCGCCATCGAGGCCCTCAAGACCTCTCGCATCGGCGCCCTGGGTCTGGATGTCTATGAAGAAGAAGAGGATCTCTTCTTCGAAGACAAATCCAACGAGGTGATCACCGATGATGTGTTCCGCCGCCTCTCCGCCTGCCACAACGTGCTCTTCACCGGCCACCAGGCCTTCCTGACCCGTGAAGCCCTGCATGCCATCGCCGACACCACGCTCGGCAATCTCCAGGCTATCGAGCAGAGCGGCAGTTGTCCCAACGAGGTCGATGCCTGAACCAGGCTCGCCTCTGGCAGGCTAGCCCCGCCCTTTCTAATATCCAGCGCCGACTTGTGAGAGTCGGCGCAATTCGTTAGGCTGTCCGGCCCCTTTTTACACAGGAGCCCGCCGCCCATGATTATCGGATTCGATTACGGCACATCCAACTGCGCCGTCGCCGTAATGGAGCAAGGCAGCCCCAGACTGTTGTCCCTCGGCACCTCCCACTACCTGCCCTCTACCCTGCACGCTCCGCACAGGGATGCCATCGCCGGTCTACTCGCCGAAGGGCTCTCCCCGACGCAGCAACAGAGCTACCTCAAGCTGCGCGGCCCAGTTGTGCAGCGTGCCCAGTCGGTACGCCGCCAGATGCGGGACGAGGGGCTGATTGACGAACTCAGCTTCGGTGGTGCAGCCCTGGAGCGCTATCTGGAAGCCCCGGATGAGGGTTACTACATCAAGTCGCCCAAGTCCTTCCTCGGTGCCTACGGCCTCAAACCGCCTCAGATAGCTCTGTTTGAAGACATCGTCTGCGCCATGATGCTGCACGTGCGGCAAGAGGCGGAGCAGCAGCTCGGCCAGCCGGTGCGCAGCGCCGTGATAGGTCGCCCGGTCAACTTCCAGGGACTGGCAGGGGAGGAGAGCAACCGCCAGGCCATCGCCATCCTGAGCGAGGCCGCCAGACTGGCTGGCTTCGAGCAGGTGGAATTCCTCTATGAACCCGTGGCCGCCGGCTTCGAATTCGAGGCACGCCTCAGCGAGGATGCCGTGGTACTGGTGGTGGATATCGGTGGTGGTACCACCGACTGTTCCATGCTGCGCATGGGCCCCGGCTATCGAGACAGGCTGGACCGCAGCAGCGATCTGCTCGGCCACAGTGGCCAGCGCATCGGCGGCAACGACTTCGATATCCGCCTCACGGTCGAGGGCATGATGCCGCTGCTCGGCATGCACGAAACCCTCAAGACCGGCAAACCGCTGCCCCATCCCCTCTTCTGGGATGCCGCCGCCATCAATGATGTCAGCGCCCAGAGCCGCTTCTACAGCCTGGAAACGGCAAGATCCCTGCAAGAGTTGCAGCTCGACAGCAAGCCCGGCAGCAAGCTGGCACGCCTTGTCAGGCTGCGGGCCCATAAACTCAGCCACCAGCTGGTCTGGCGCGCCGAGCAGGGCAAGATCAGCCTCTCCGACCAGGAGAGCTGCCAGCAGCCGCTGACCGAGCTGGAGCGGGATTTGCACGCCGATCTGACCCGGGATCAGCTGGCAACGGCCGCGACTCCTCTGCTGGAGAAGATAGGGGAGCTGATGGACGAAGCCATTGCCGCCGCCGGGATAGTGCCGGATCGCGTCTTCGTCACCGGAGGCAGCGCCCGCTCCCCCCTCATCAAGGCCTATATCAACGCCAAACTGCCCGCTATTCCGGTAGATGGCGGCGATGACTTCGGCTCGGTCGCATCCGGCCTGGCCCGTTACGCCGAGCGCCTGTTTGGTTCCTGACCCAACTGCGCTCAGGCCCGCAGCGGCAAAAAAGCAAGAAGAGGCGGCGACCCCGGGGTCACCGCCTCTTTTTCCAGCCAGTGGCGCCTGGCTGGGCTGCTATCGACACCAATCCCGTCATGAGAGGTGCTTGCGGCGTCTCGGGGCGACAGAAGCGGTCGGGGGCCCGCCCTGTGCCCCTGCCCCCACCCGCTCGCTGACGCTATCCTTAGGGCACTCACTACCGGAGCCCTCCCATGTACAGATTTTTGCTGCTGGTGCTCGCCCTGCTACTGCTTGGCGGTTGCAGTTCGGCCCCCCAGTTGAGCCGCCAGGATCTCATGCACCACCACTGGGTGCTGGACAAACTGGATGACCAGCCCATCACAGTACCCGCCCGAAACAGACCGGATCTCGAGATAGGCGAACACTTCACCGTCAACGGCATCGCCGGTTGCAACCGCTATTTCGGCCAGGGCCGCCTCAAGGGTGATCGACTGAAGGTCAACAATCTGGGCAGCACCAGCATGGCCTGCCTGGCGCCCCTCGACACCATAGAGCAGGCGGTGCTCGACACCCTGCAACAGGGGGCCACCCTGGAAGGCGACACCCAGCGGCTGATCCTGCAGGGAAAACGGCACCGACTGGAATACAAGTTGCGGGACTGGGTCTACTGAGCGCGGCCTTCGCCACCACAGCGGCGCCCTGAACGGACACAAGGCCAGGGTATCGCCGTCGCGTAATAATGGACTGCGCATCAGGAACAAGGTCCTAGTATGTGGCACAATATGGGCAGTGCACGCAACGGAGGCGGCCCCCATGTCGATGGATCACCTGTTTGACAAGATTAAGCAACTGCCCACCATACCCCAGCTGCTTCACGAGCTGATGCAGAGCTTCGGCGATGAAAATGCCCAGATCGACAAGATAGCCGCCAAGATCACCATGGATCAGGTGATCAGCGTCAAGGTACTTCGCCTTGCGAACTCCGCCGCCCTGTGCCGGGGCAAAGAGGTCACCTCCATCGAGCAGGCGGTGATCCGGCTCGGCTTCAACCGCCTGCGCGCTCTGGTGGTTGCATCCAGCATCATTGGCAGCTTCAAAGCCCCCCCCAGCTTCGACAAGCACCGCTTCTGGACCGAGACCTTCCAGGTCGCCACCATAGCCCGCATCCTGGCCCAGCAAGCCAAAGAGATGGATCCCGAGACCGCCTTCACCTGCGCCCTCATCCACAACATTGGTGAGCTGCTGATCCAGAGTGCCCTGCCCGAAGAGGCCGAGCTTATCCATCTGGCGGTGCAGCAGGGCAGTAGCCGGGTCGAAGCCCAGCGCGAGATGCTGGGTTACGATTATGCCCAGCTCGGCGCCGAACTGGCCCGGCGCTGGCAACTTGCACCCGCCTTCGTGGTCGCCATCGACCAGCAACTCGACCCCCTTGCCCATCAGCCCGTCAGTCGTGACGCCCTGCTGATCCGGCTGGCGGTGTTCATCTCCTTTGCCTGGCATGCCGGCGTTCCGGCCCAGACCATCATAGCCCGCTTCCCGACCCAGTTGGCCAAGCCCCTCGGGCTGGACGTCAGCCAACTGGCGACGCAGCTCGAGACGCTCCACGAACAGGGCAATGCCCTCGCCGAACTCCTGACCCAATGAGCCTATGACCCAAGATATCCCGTTTCTGTTTCACCCTCAGGCGGCCCCCTGGTTTCAGGAAGGGTCCGACTCCCTGCTGCTGACCCTGTTCTGCGAGCAGGCTGCCCCCATTCGCGAAATCTGGCTGCGCCACGAGCCGGACAACGAGGAGTACCTGCTGGCCATGACGCCGGTCGCGACCCGGGACAGGCTGAAGATATGGCAGGTCAGACTGCCCCTGGCCCAGAGCCAGGATCTGCAGCTCTACTGCTTCAAGTGCCTGACCGACGAGGGCCAATGGTGGCTGCACGGTGCCGGCATCAGCCCCGCCGTGCCGCCCCGCGAGCAGCACTTTCGCTTCAACGTCCGCCACCAGCCCCCCAGCTGGGTGCAGGATCAGGTGTTCTACCAGATATTCCCCGACCGTTTCTGTAACGGCGATCCCTCCCTGAGCGTGCGCCATCACGAATACGAGTACGGCGGCAAGGCGGTGATCAGCAAGGCCTGGGGCGAGCCGGTCAGCCAGCAGGGGGAAGGCACCGCCAGCAGCGAGTTCTATGGCGGCGATCTGGCGGGGATAGACGGCAAGCTCCACTATTTGCAGTCCCTCGGGGTGACGGCGCTCTACCTCAACCCCATTTTCGCCTCGCCGAGCAATCACAAGTACGATACCCAGGACTACCACAGGGTCGATCCCCATCTGGGCAGCAACGAACGGCTGGCCGAGTTGACCCGCAAC